>NZ_JBITFP010000004.1:412101-463930 GCF_044456245.1 Micromonospora sp. NPDC051006 | reverse complement strand
ACCGCGGCCCGCTCGTCCAGACCCGACTTCTTCGTCCCGGCGATGATCGCCTTCACATTCTTGGTCTGCTCGTCGTTCAGGTCGATACGCGACTGGGTGCCCTGCACGCCGTGCGGGATCAGCTTGGCCTTGTCCACACCAGGCTTGTCCGCCTGCACCGCAACGGCGGTGGGCTTGGCGTCCACGGCCGGCGCGGCGGCGTGAGCGGCCACGGGGCCGGCGAAGATGCCACCGGCGAAAGCCAGACCAGCAACACTCAGAACGCTCTTACGCATGATCGTGTTCATGGGAAAGCTCCAATTCGGGGGTAGACACCCACAGCCGATAGGGGTCGGCACAGTGCGCGGGTGTGCAGCACCTCGACAAGGCGCTCAACAAAACAAGGGGGAAAGTCTTCAGGCCGGGCCACACGACAGAGGGCTCATCGACCAAGGGGTCCGACGCGCGGGGGGCTTACGGCGTCGGGTCCATGTGTAACGACCGGGGGTTGGCCGTCATTCCGGGGGCCGGCTCGTCGGCCAGGTCCAGATGTAACGACCGGCTGCCTACCATCATTCCCGGGGCGGGCCCATCGGCCGGGGTCCAGGTATAACGACCGGGGGGGTGGCCGTCATTCCGAGGGTCGGCTCGTCGGCCGGGTCCATGTGTAACGACCGGCTGGCTGCCGTCATTCCGGGGCGGGCCACCGTCGGCGACCGGGTCAACCGGCCGGCGGGCGGGGCTGCTACCTCGGCCGTCGGGGGCATTCAACGACGCCCGGCGGCCCACCATTCCGGCCCCGGGATGCCCCCGGTCACACCCCAAACCACCCAAACCGCCCAGCCGGAACCCAACGCCAAGCCTGCTCAACCGTGAACCGGACAGTCACCCCAGGCCGTCGGGCCAGCAACTCTCCCGGCCCGGGATCGAACCCGGACAGACGGTCCCAGACCACCTCACGGGAACCAAGCCCCGCTGGATCACGCTTGCCTGGGCAAGGTCCTCAACCACCGCCAACGTCAACAAACCGACGGACGGGGCCTACGACGAGTGACCTGCTGGGGCACCGCCAAAGCCACAGTCGCCTGACGGAAGCCATGGTCAGGGGATCGACTCGGAATCACTGAAGTCGGCGGGACCAGGCGAACCGGACACCCCGACATCACAGACCACGGGACGATCAGACCCGAAACGGGCTTGATCCACTCCAGGTCGCCGACATGGCGGTGTGCCGGTAGCGCGGATACCGCCATGTCGGCGAAACGAAGTGGATCACCGTCCGCGCCCGTCAGAAATGCCCGGATGACCACCGGGGCGTGCCCGAGCAGGACCGGGCAAGACCGGCGCAAGACCAGGCGGGACCGGGCGGGACCAGGCAGGACCGGGACAGGACCGGGCGGGACCAGGACAGGACCGGGCCCGTCGCGCGGGCGTGCGGTGGCAATACCCCACAAACCGAAGGTGGGGTTACCCTGACAGCATGCAGGGCGTCTCCCCCACCGCGACCGGCGTGGCCTTCCTGGCCCGCCCGGGTCGCCCTGCCGTGGTCGCGCGGACGCTCACCGAGCTGGCCGGCCCGACGCGCGGGGTGGTGGAGCTGCCGGTGCGGCTGATGTGGAACGCGGACCGCACGTTCGACCTGGGCGACCCGGATCAGCTGCTCTGGCTGTACGAGAACGTGCTGCGCGAGACCACCCGCACCGACGACCTGCGGCTGCTGATCAACGGGCGGACGTTGCGCCGGGTCTGGCGACTGCTCAACCTGCCCCGAGGGGTACGCCAGGCCTGGGAGAGCCGCCACCGCGGTCTGCGTACGGCGTGAGCAGTCCGCATCTGCACGAGTTCTACCGCGAGGTGGCCCGGGTGTCCCTGTCAGCGGCAGGGCCGCACCGGTTCGTGCTGGGTGGCGGGGTGGCCTGGGCGGCGCACGGGCTGGTGGCCCGGCCGACCGAGGACGTGGACCTCTTCGCCGACGTGGAGGGCGCGGCCGCGGCCGCGGCGACCGGCGTGCGGGCGGCGTTGGAACAGGCCGGGTTCCAGGTCACCGACGCGGACCCGGACAGCGACCTGGCGGACCTCTTCGAGGGGTACGGGCGGGACATGAAGGACTTCGTGGTGAGCCGGGACGGCCGGCAGATCCGGCTGAGCCTGGCGCGCCTGGACCGACACCGGAGCCCGGTGGTGATGGATCTCGGCCCGGTGATGGACGTCCGTGACCTGGTGGCCAACAAGATCGCCGCGCTGGTGAACCGGCGAGAGGTTCGCGACTACATCGACGTCTCGGCGGCACTGGAGCACTACGACGTCAGCGAGCTGTTGGAGCTGGCCCGGCAGGTCGACCCCGCCCTGGACCCGGAGGACGTGCGGGCGGCCGGACGCTACCTTGACCGCCTACCCGACCAGCGCTTCACCCGCTACGGCCTGGCGCCCGCCGACGTGGCCCGGGTCCGGGCGCGCCTCTCCACCTGGCCCCGCTGAAACTCCGGGCCCCTGACCGCCTGGCCCCGCCGAGACACCGCGCTCGCCCGCGGCCACCCGGGTGGCCGCGGGCGAGCGCGACCACCCGGGGCGGAACTCACTTGGTGGGGCGACCGCCGGTGACGCCCAGAATCTCCCCGGTGACGTAGCTGGACTCCTGCGAGGCGAAGAAGACATACGCCGGGGCCAGCTCGGCCGGCTGGCCGGGACGACCCAACGGGGTGTCCTTGCCGAACTGCTCCACCTGCTCCTCCGGCATGGTCGCCGGGATCAGCGGCGTCCAGATCGGGCCGGGCGCCACCGCGTTCACCCGGATGCCCTGCTCGGCGAGGTCCGCGGCGAGCGCCTTGGTGAAGTTGGCGATCCCCGCCTTGGTGGTGGCGTAGTCCAGCAGCGGCGGCGACGGGTCGAACGCCTGGATCGACGAGGTGTTGATGATGGCCGACCCCTCGGCCAGGTGCGGGACGGCGGCCTTGCAGAGCCAGAACATCGCGTACAGGTTGGTCTTCATGACCCGGTCGAACTGGTCGGTGCTGATCCCGAGGATCCCCTTGTCCTGGGACATCTGGTACGCCGCGTTGTTGACCAGGATGTCAATGCCGCCCAGGTCGCTCAGCGCCCGCTCGATCAGCTGACGGCAGTGCGCCTCGTCGGTGATGTCGCCGCGCACCGCGACGCCACGCCGGCCGGCCTCCTCGACCAGCCGCACGGTCTCCCGGGCGTCGGCGTCCTCGTCCTCACCGAGGTACGAGATGAGCACGTCGGCGCCCTCCCGGGCGAACGCGATCGCGACGGCTCGGCCGATGCCCGAGTCACCGCCGGTGATGACCGCGCGCTTGCCGTCGAGCTTGCCGCTGCCCCGGTACGACTCCTCGCCGTGGTCCGGCTTCGGCGTCATCTCCTGCGTCGACCCGGGCGGCGACTGCTGCTGGCCGGGCTGGCCGGACTGCTGCCCGTACTGGCTGGTCGGGTCCTGCTGCGTGTACTGGTCTTCACTCACCGCTGTCTCCTCGCACCTTCGGATCCGGTCCTCGCGGATCCGGTCCCCGACGGCCGTACCCTCCGGTCGCCCGGGGAAACGACGCGGCCGCTGACACCGATGGCGTGGGCGGGAACACCTGGGGCTGGCGTGGCACGAGTGAGCACCGGTCGTTATGGTGCGCGAGGCGCCCACGAGGCGCGTCCACCCCCATGGAAGGGCACGTCATGACCTCTCCCTCCAGCCCGTCGCGGCGTCAGGTGCTCGTGGCCGCCGCCGCGGCGGCGACCGCCCCGCTGATCGCCGCCGCCCCGGCCCAGGCGGCCGGCGCGCGGCCGCGCACCTGGGACCTCACTCTGCTGGGTACGTCGGACACCCACGGCAACGTCTACAACTGGGACTACTACCGCGACGCCGAGTACGACGACAGCAAGCAGAACGACGTCGGCGTCGCGAAGCTGGCCACCCTGGTCAACCAGATCCGTGCCGAGCGGCGCGGCAAGGCCACGCTGGTGCTCGACGCCGGCGACACCATCCAGGGCACTCCGCTGGCGACCTACTACGCCAAGCAGGAGCCGATCACCGCGACCGGCGCGAAGCACCCGATGGCCCGGGCCATGAACGTCATCGACTACGACGCCGTGACGCTGGGCAACCACGAGTTCAACTACGGCCTGCCGCTGCTGGACCTGTGGATCCGCCAGCTCGGCTTCCCGGCCCTGGCCGCGAACGCGATCAACGCGAAGACCGGCAAGCCGGCGTTCCTGCCGTACGTCATCAAGAAGGTCTCCCTCGGCTTCGCCGCGCCGACCCTGCGGGTCGGCATCCTCGGCCTGACCAACCCCGGTGTGGCCATCTGGGACAAGGGCAACGTCGAGGGCAAGCTCCGCTTCGACGACATGATCGCCACCGCGGCGAAGTGGGTGCCGATCATGCGCGCCCGGGGCGCGGACATCGTGCTGATCTCGGCGCACGGCGGCGACAGCGGCACCTCCAGCTACGGCCCGGAACTGCCGAACGAGAACCCGGTGGCGCTGATCGCGCAGCAGGTGCCGGGCATCGACGCGATCCTCTTCGGTCACGCCCACAACGAGGTCGTCGAGAAGTTCGTGACCAACGAGCGCACGGGCGAGCAGGTGCTGCTCTCCGAGCCGTCCAAGTGGGGTCAGCGCCTCACCCGGATGGACTTCACGCTCGCCCGCGAGCACGGCCGGTGGGCGATCACCAAGAAGTCCGCCACCATGCTGAACACCAACACCGTGGTGGAGGACCCGAAGGTCCTCGCCGCCGTGCGGGCGCAGCACGAGAAGACCATCGCGTACGTCAACCAGGTCGTGGCGCAGGCCACCGTCGAGATGTCCACCGTCGAGTCGCGGTACAAGGACACCCCGATCCTGGACTTCATCAACCACGTCCAGGCCGAGACGGTCAGCAAGGCGCTCGCCGGCACGCAGTACGCCAGCCTGCCGGTGCTGTCGCAGGCCTCACCGTTCAGCCGCACCGCCGTCTTCCCGGCCGGCGACGTGAAGATCCGCGATGTGGCGGGGCTCTACGTCTTCGACAACACCCTCGAAGCCGTGGTGCTCAACGGCGCCGAGGTGCGCGCGTACCTGGAGTACTCGGCGAAGTACTTCCGGACCCTCGCTCTCGGCGCCCCGGTCGACCCGGAGCAGATCAGCGACTCGCCGGCGGTGCCGGACTACAACTACGACGTCATTTCCGGCCTGGACTACGACATCGACATCTCCAAGCCGGTGGGTCAGCGGATCACCCGGCTGGTGCTGGCCGGCACCGAGACCCCGGTGGCGGACGACGCGCAGTTCGTGATCGCGGTGAACAACTACCGGCGTAGCGGCGGCGGGAACTTCCCCGGCATCGTCAAGACCCAGGTCTACAACGAGCAGCAGGAGATCCGCCAGCTGCTGATCGACTGGGCGCAGGCGAAGGGGACCATCGACCCGGCCGACTTCTACCAGCCGAACTGGAAGCTGGTGCGCGAGGGCGTGCCGGTCTTCTGACCGATCCGGATCGGACGGGCCGCGGGCGGTGACGCCGGCGGCCCGTCCGCGTCAGCGCGCCGGACAGGGTCGTCGGGTCAGGCGCCGTGCCGCAGGTCCCAGCGCGCCGGGTCGTCGTCAGCCGGCCGACCTCGGCCCGGGTCGGTCTCGGTCAACGCGACCAGCTCCTCCGGGCGGACCGCGGCGGGCAGCTCACCGAACCGGACATGCCGCAGGAAGGCATAGTCGTCGTCGGTGAACGGCGGTACGGAGTGCGCGTCAGTCATCTGCGGCCTCCTTCGACGAATCCATTGTCTGCCGCCGAGGTGGGCCGTCGCCATCTCTTGCGTTGAGAGCTTCCCCGGGTGGATCCCCCGCAGCCCGACGACCCACGTCACCGCGCGTAAGGCATCCTAGGATCCTGGGTGGAACGGTGAGGACCTGTCGGGGGCTGCTCGCCCTCGGCGGGATCGGGTCAGGCAATCACCACCGCCCAGGGCGACAGACAGCCGATCATGCACATGTGGTGCCCAGTAACTGGCGCTACGCCCCTTTGGTGAGGCACCACAACTGCATGATCGCCGCGGTGGTCAGGTCGGCAGGTCGGCGGACGAGCCGCGCCGGCGGGGCGCCGGAAGCCGATTGAGCAGTGCCAGGGCCGCCCGCACCGGGGCCCGGGACAGCGTCTCGTCGAAGCTCACGCTCCCCTGGCAGAAGCGCACGAACATCCGCCAGCCCGGCGGGGTCGCCACCAGCGCGTGGAAGAGCTCCGGGCGACGCTCGAAGAGATTCAGCAGCCGGTAACCGGCCCGCATCGACGGCAGCAACCGCGCCGCGACCGCCCGCTCATAGCCGGCCAGGTCGCCGTCGGCGACCGCCGCGCCGGCCAACGCGCCGGAACGCAGGGCGAAGCTGATCCCCTCCCGGCTCCACGGCTCGAGCAGTCCCGCGGCGTCGCCGGCGACCAGCACCCGGCCGCGGCGCAGCGGCGAATCGTCGGCCCGGCACCGGGTGAGGTGGCCCGAGTCGTGCGCGGCCGGCGCGTCGGCCAGGCCGAGCCGGTCGACGAACCGGCGCAGGTACTCCCGGGTGCGCTCCCCCGAACCCCGGGCGGCGATCACGCCCACGGTGAGCCGGTCACCCTTCGGAAACACCCAGGCGTACGACCCGGGCAGCGGACCCCAGTCCAGCAGCAGCCGGCCCCGCCACAGCTCCTGCTGCTCCGGCGGCACCTCCAACTCCAACTCCAGGCCCAGGTCGACCTGCCGGTACTGGACACCCACGTGCCGGGCGGTCACCCCGGACGAGCCGTCCGCCCCGATCACCGTACGAGCCCGCACGGTCGTACCGTCGGCCAGCCGCAGGCGTACGCCGTCCGCATCCTGCTCGATCGCGCGCACAGTGGCCTGCTCGCGGACCTCGACCCCGGCGGCGACCGCGGCGGCGCGCAGCCGGTCGTCGAACTCCTCCCGGCGGACCATGGTCACCAGCGGCTCGGAGTGCCGGCGGGTGAACCCACGTCGCCCGTCCCAGGTGAACGTGACCCGGTCGACCCGGTCGTGCGCGGGTACCTCGATCCGATCGTGCACCTCGGCCAGCGACGTGCCGATCAGCCCGCCCCCGCAGGTCTTGTAACGCGGGTGAGCGGCCCGCTCGACGACCAGCGTGCGTACGCCCGCGCGGGCCGCGGCGTACGCGGCGGAGAGCCCGGCGGGGCCGCCGCCCACCACGGCGAGGTCCCAGACGATCACGGGTGAAGCCTAGGGCACCGGCGCGCCACCGGGCCCGGTGGCGCGCTCCGGGCAGCGGTCGCCACCGCCCGATCGGGTGGGCATCTTCGGTGACGCAGGGGGTAACCGGCGCAGCGCAACCGCCTGCTCAGGGCGGACAGGCAGAGGAGGGAACCATGCAGCAGGAGCAACTGTCGGACGTCGAGCAACGGGTCTACCAGGCGGTCACGACGCTCGAGGCCCGCGGTCAGGTGCCCTACCCCGACCTGATCGCCGAGGAGTCCGGTCTCACCAGTGATCAGGTACACGCGCCACTGCACCTGCTCACCGAGAAGAACCTGCTGCACCGGGAGGACTCGCCGATGGCCGGGCTCGACTTCGGGCCCCGATTCTGCGCCCGCCAGATGGCGTGACCCGCGGGACCACCCGCGACGATTCGCCCCCCGGTGACCGGGGTAGCGGTCAGAAATGCATGATCGACGGTCAACGGGGGGCGCGATGAGCGCGGCGGACACGCCGCAGCAGGCCGACATCGACCCGGCCGAGAACCGGCGGCGCTGGCAGGCCCTCGGGGTCGGCCTGGTCGCCGCGTTCATGACGCTGCTGGACGTCAGCATCGTCAACGTGGCCGTGCCGTCCCTGGACCGGGCGCTGCACGCCTCCCCCAGCGACCTGCAGTGGGTCCTCTCCGGGTACGCGCTGACCTTCGGTCTCGCCCTGGTGCCGGCCGGCCGCTTCGGCGACGCCCGCGGCCGGCGCAACGCGTTCGTCTTCGGCATCGCGCTCTTCACCGTGACCAGCGCGCTGGCCGGTCTCGCCCCCTCCCCCACCTGGCTGGTGGCCGCGCGGCTGCTGCAGGGCGCCGCCGCGGGCATCGTCAATCCGCAGGTCACCGGCGTCATCCAGCAGCTGTTCCGGGGACCGGAGCGGGCCCGCCCGTTCGCGCTGCTCGGCGCCACCATCGGCATCTCCACCGCGGTCGGTCCGCTGCTCGGCGGGCTGCTGATCGCGCTCGGCGGTGAGGAACACGGCTGGCGGTACGTCTTCTTCGTCAACGTGCCCGTCGGCATCATCGCGGTGATCCTCGGCTGGCGACTGCTCCCCGGCAAGCAGAAGGAGCAGGCGGATCGACACCGGCTCGACCCGGTCGGCGTGCTGCTGCTCGGCCTCGGCGTGGTGCTGGTGCTGCTGCCGCTGGTCCAGCAGCAGCAGTGGCACACCCCGTGGAAGTGGGTGCTGATCCCGGCCGGCCTGTTGGTGCTGCTGGCCTTCGCCCTCTGGGAACGCCGGTACGCCCGGCAGCAACAGCCCCTCTTCGACCTGCGGCTGTTCGGGTTCCGGTCGTACGCCCTGGGCTCGCTGATCGCGCTGATCTACTTCGGCGGGTTCACCGCGATCTTCTTCATCTTCACGCTGTTCCTGCAGAACGGGCACGGATACAGCCCGCTCATCGCCGGCCTGGCCATCACGCCGTTCGCGCTCGGTTCGGCCGCGTCCTCGGCGATCGGTGGCCGGTTCATCAACCGGCTGGGCCGTCCGCTGGTCGCCGCCGGACTGCTCGCGGTGGTCATCGGCCTCGCCGGAACGGCGCTGGCCCTGCGGCAGTTCCCGGACGCGCCCGCGCCCTGGGTGGCCGCCGGTCCCCTGCTGCTCGCCGGGCTCGGCAGCGGCCTGGTGATCGCGCCGAACCAGACGCTCACCCTCTCCCAGGTGCCCGTCGGGCAGGCGGGCAGTGGTGCGGGCATGCTCCAGACCGGCCAGCGGATCGGCGCCGCCGCCGGCATCGCCGCCGTCGGCTCGGTCTTCTTCACCAGGCTCGCGAGCAGTCACGGCAACTGGACGACCGCGTTCGAGTACTCCCTGGTGGTGGCCACCGTGATCATCGCGATGGCGCTGGTCGCCGCGGTGGTCGACATCGCTCTGGGCCGGAGGCACCACCACTGAGCGGCCGGCGCCCGGCCACCGATGCCGTGCCGGTGGCTCCACCGCCGGTGGCGCACCGTCCGTGGCGCACCGCCGTGGGCCACTCGTGTTGGGGTGACGCCCACCTTGATGACCGCGATGCCCCGGAAAGCTTCACCAGCCGCTGACTCCGCCGCCGCGTGTCACCTGGCTGGGGTGACGGCGCGCTCGCCGAGGCCGCGCCCACGGTGAATCTTGGACACTTACTGTCAGCTGCGGACGGCAACTGTCCAAGATCCGGTATCTGCGGGATGCTCGCCGTTCGTGGCGCAGGGTTTGCCGGCGGCGGCAGACGTCAACGGCCGGCACCCAGGTGGAGTACCGGCCATCGTGGTCACAACGCGCCGCTGGCCGGCACTCGGTTGGGTGCCGGCCGAAGTGCGCCGCTGGGGGCAAGCGCTTGGGGGGCCGGCCGAACTGCGTCGCTGGGGGCAACCGCTTGGGGTATGGGCCGAAAGTGCGTCGCTGGCCGGCAACCGCTTGGGGTGTCGGCCGGTAAGTGCGCCGCTGGCCGGCGCCCTCGGGTGGGTGCCGGCCAAAGGGGATCGGGATATGCCGCTGGCCGGCACCCGTGTCAGGGTGCCGGCCAGCGGTCAGATCGCGCTGTGGTTGTCAGCTGTTCCAGTGCTGGGCGACGAGGTCAGCGGCCTGCTGCTCCCACTGGGCGTAGGCGTCCGGGTAAGCCGACACCTGCACCGTCTGCGCGGCCTCGGTCAGCGGCATGTCCTGCCAACCATCAACCTGCTTCAGACCCTTCTGGAACGCCATCGTCGAGTACACGGGATCGGTGATCTGCTCCGGCGTACCCCAACCCGAGGAGGGGCGCTGCTGGAACAGACCCAGCGAATCATGGTCGTTCATGTCGCCGAGGTGGCCCAGGTTCTCCAGCTTCGACTCCTGCAGCGACGTGGCGATCGAGATGACCGCGGCCCGCTCGTCCAGACCCGACTTCTTCGTCGCCGCGATGATCGCCTTCACATTCGCGGTCTGCTCGTCGTTCAGGTCGATACGCGACTGGGTGCCCTGCACACCGTGCGGGATCAGCTTCGCCTTGTCCACACCCGGCTTGTCCGCCTGCACCGCCACCGCCACGGCGGTGGGCTTGGCGTCCACGACCGGCGCAGCGGCGTGAGCGGCCACGGGGCCGGCGAAGATGCCACCGGCGAAAGCCAGACCAGCAACACTCAGAACGCTCTTACGCATGATCGTATTCATCAGGAAAGCTCCAATTCGGGGGTAGACACCCACAGCCGATAGGGGGTCGGCAACATGCGCGGGTGTGCAGCACCTCGACAAGGCGCCCAAATACAAGGGGGAAAGTCTTCAGGCCGGGCCACACTCGGGGCTCATCGACCAGGGGGTCCGACGCGCGGGGGGGCTTACGGCGTCGGGTCCAGGTGTAACGACCGGCGGCCTGCCATCATTCCGGGGGCGGGCCCATCGGCCGGGGTCCAGGTGTAACGACCGGGGGTCGGCCGTCATTCCGGGGGCCGGCTCGTCGGCGGGTCCACGTGTAACGACCGGCTGCCCGCCGTCATTCCGGGGGCCGAGCCACCTTCAGCGACCGGGTCAACCGGCCGGCGGGCGGGGCTGCTACCTCGGCCGTCGGGGGTATTCAACGACGCCCGGCCGCCCACCATTCCGGCCCCGGGATGCCCCCGGTCACACCCCAAACCACCCACAACCGCGCACCGCCCCGGCAACACCGCACCTACGACTCGGGAGCGACCCGGACAATCACCCCAGATCGCGTGGCCGGAGAGCTCCGAGCCGTCGCCCTGACCAGCACAGGCCCGTCGGTGCGCTACCGGACAACCGGCGAACCAAGCGATCGGCCGCCCACGACGACCGGAAACCATCAACAGTCGAACGATCGACTCGAGATCCGTGAAGTTGGGCAGTTGGTGCCGAGGGACACTCCGACTTCACAGAACTCGAGTCGACCAACCCGACAACCCGCCTGATCCACTCCAGGTCGCCGACACGGCGGTATCCGCGCGGTGAGAACACCGCCATGTCGGTGAAATGGTGGAGGCCGCACCGGGCCCACTTCGCGTGGAGGCCGCGCCGGGCCCACTTCGCGCGGAGGCCGCGCCGGGCCCAGCGCACGGAGGCCGCGGCCTGGCCCAACGCGCCGACGTGCGCGGACGTGGTGCGGTCGCGCGGACGTCCGTGCGGTCGCGCGCGCCGACGTCCGCAAACGTGGTGCGGCCGCGCAAAAGTGGACCAACCCGCACAGACGGAACCGGCCGGCCCCATAACGGGGCCGGCCGGTGTCGAGGTTCAGTACGTCACCAGAGCTGCTGGACGACGTCCGCCGCCTGCTCTTCCCACTGCGCGTAGGCGTACGGGAACGCCGAGACCTGGACGGTCTGCGCGGCGGCGGTCAACGGCAGGTCCTGCCAGCCGCCCACGTTCTTCAGCGCGTTGAAGAACGCGGTGGCGCTGTAGTCGGGGTCGGTGATCTGGTCGGGCGTGCCCCAACCGGACGACGGGCGCTGCTGGAACAGGCCCTGCGAGTCGTGGTCGTTGTACGCGCCGAGGTGGCCGAGGTTGTACAGCTTCGACTCCTGCAGCGACGTGGCGACACCGACCACCGCGCCCCGCTCCCCCACGCCGGACTTCTTGGCCGCCTCGACGATGGCCTTGGCGTTGGCGAGCTGTGCGTCGTCCAGCGGGATGCGCGACTGGGCGCCCTCGACACCGTGCGGGATCAGCTTGTCCCGGCTCGGCTTGCCGGCTTGCGGCTTGCCGCTGCTGGAACCGGTGGTCAGGCCGGACTCGACCGGGGTACCCTGCTTCTCCGCGTTGGCCTTGCCGGTGGCGAGGTCGATGGCGGCGACGGCACCCTCGTGGGGTCCGGAGGTGATCGGGGCGGCGACCGCGGTCGGCCCGAATGCCAGGCCGCCGAGGGCGGCCACGCCCACCACGCTCAGTGCGGTCTTGCGGTAAGAGTCCTTCGCGATGGCCGGGAGCCATCGAGTGAAGTCGACCTTCACGATGGTTGCCTCTCGATCGTGCGAAGCGCTCCGGGATGAGCACTCCTCGGGGGATGTCCGCACCGGTAATGGGTTTGGGGTCGGGCGGTACGGGGGACACAACCAGCCAGGCGTGTCGGTCATTCCGGAAATGCCAGGGCCCGGCCGAGTTGCGGTCCCGGTCACCGCCCCGAACGGGACGATCGGGCTGGACGGCGGGTAAGCGGGCACGCCGAACCGGCCGTACGCCCCGGACCAGCGGTAACCGGGCAGGCCGTGGCCAGGCCGCGTTGCGCGGACGACAGCGGCACGCACCGCCCACGCCCCGGCGGACATGCCGAAGCCGGCATCATGGCCCCAGGAGGGATCGGAGAGCGGCGGAGGTGCGGGTGACCGGCATCGGCGAGCCGGCCGGAGACCGACGAGCGTCGCCGCCGCCGAGAGCGGGCCAACGCGGAGAAGAAGGTCGGCCGGCCAAGATCTCAGCCGCTCGCGCCGGGCCCCTCGGTGCCGAAGCCGTCGAGGGCGGCCCGCTCGTCCTGGCTGCGCAGTTCCTGGAAGACCGTGATGTGCAGGTCCGCCGGGGCGTCGAGGCGGGCGTTGAGCGACTGCCAGGGGGTGACGGTCGGCGGCGCGACCTGCTCCGCGCCTGCGGCGACCAGCCGTTCGGTGGCCGCCCGGGCGTCGTCCACCTCGAACGCCACCCTGATCCGGGGCGCCACCTGCCGGCCCACCTCGACCTCGTCGATCATCCGCTTCTGCGCCGGGTTGGCGATCTCCAAGGTGGCCCGGCCGGCGTCCAGGATCATCACCCGGGCGTCGCCGTCGCCGGTGAACGCTGCCTCCTCGGGCAGGCCCAGCGCGTCGCGGAAGAAGGCGACGGCCGCGTGGTAATCCTCGGCCTCCACCACCAGTCGGAGCTGGCGGACGGCAGGCGGCCGGTCGGGCGCGTCACTGGTCATGCCGACGGAGCCTACCGCCCATGTGCAGCCTGCCCGGCCGGCAACGGGCATACCAGGGCATCGGGCCCGGTAGGGGCGAGAGCTAGAGTGAGGCGGCGTCGACCGGAAGGCGATGAGGTGACTGCTGTGGATGTGGTTGACCAGGTGCGCCTCGGCGATCACGTCTGCTGGACGTACGACGAGCGGACCGAGGGCCTCGACGCCGTCGGCCGGTTCGTCACCGGCGGCCTGCGCCTCGGCCATCGGATCCTCTGCTTCCTCGACGCGCTGACTCCCGACGCCGTGCTCGCCGACCTCGCCGCCCGCGGCGTGCCGACCGGCAGCGCGCTCGCCGACGGCCGACTGCGGCTGGTCCCGGCCGGCGGCAGCCACCGCCCGCAGGGTGGGTGGGACCGGCCCCGGATGATCGCGGCCCTCGCGGCGGAGACGGCCCGGGCCGGGCACCCGGGGTACGCCGGGCTGCGGCTGGTCGGCGATATGGCCTGGGCGGTCCGCGCCAGCACCCCCGTGGCGGAGCTGCAACGGTACGAGTCCCAGGTGGACGCCCTCGTCCCGGACGGGCGGGTTGCCGCGCTCTGCCTCTACGACCGGCGGCTCTGCACCGACGCGCAGATCCGCGCGGTCGCGGCGGCGCACACCGTGACGGCGGGCCCGGACGCCGGCCGACGCCCGACGCCCCTGCTGCGGGCGTACCGGACGACGGATCCGTGTGGGCTGCGCCTGGTCGGCGAGGTCGACCGCAGCAACGGTGACGCATTCAGCGCCATGCTCAGCGACGTCGCCGGCTGGGCGCCCGCGGGGCGACCGGCGGTGCTGGACGTCTCGGAGTTGGCCTTCGCCGACGTACGCGCCGCGTACGCCCTGCTGGGCGTCGGTGCGGTGCCGCCGAGCGACCGGGTGCGGCTGGTCGGATGTCGACCGGCGTTGCGGCGGCTGCTCGACCTGGTCGGGCAGGGCTCGGGCATGGAAACCGTGGGCGACCCGGCATGACGATGCTGGACACGACCGGATGGCCGACGGACGGTCTCGCCCACGAAGGGTTCTTCTACGGAGATCAGCGACACCTGCTCGACGGGGTGGCGCCGTTCATCGCGGAGGGCCTCGCCGGCGGGGAACCGGTGCTGGTCGCCCTGCCCACGGTCAACCTGGCGCTGGTCCGCGACGCGGTGGGCGAGGCCCCCGGTCTGCACTGGACCGACATGGGCGAGGCCGGGCGCAACCCCGGCGCGATCCTGCCGTGGGTGCTCCAGGCGTTCGTCGACCGGCACCCGGGCCGGCGGACCCGCATCGTCGGCGAGTCGGTGTGGTCCGGGCGCAGCGACGCCGAGTACGGGGCGTGCGCGCAGCACGAGGCGCTGGTCAACGCCGCCCTCGCCGAACGCGGCGTGAGCCTGCTCTGCCCGTACGACGCCGGCCGGTTGGCCGAGGCGGTGCTCGCCGACGCCTGCGCGACGCATCCGGTGATCGTGGGCCCCCAGGGGCGTCGGCCGAGCGCCGGCTTCGCACCGTCCGATGTGCTCGTCCGCTACAACCAGCCGCTGCCCGCGCCGGCGCACCCGGTGGCGGCGTTGGACTACGCCCTCGACACGCTGCCGGAGGTACGCCGGTTCGTGACCGGGTACGCGGAGACCGCCGGCCTCGACGCCGGCCGGGTGGCCGACCTGCAGATCGCGGTGACCGAGTTGGCCGCCAACAGCATCACGCACGCCGCTGGCGGCGGCACCCTGCTCGTGTGGTGCACCGACGACGACCTGGTCTGCGAGGTGCGCGACGATGGTTGGTTCACCGATCCGCTGGCCGGCCGGTTGGCGCCCGCCCCGGACGGCGTGGGCGGGCGCGGGCTGGTGATCGTGCACGCGCTCTGCGACCTGGTCCTGCTGCGCAGCACGGCGGCCGGCACGATGGTCCGGCTGCACATGCGCCGCTGGAGGGGTTGATAGCTGCCGAGGGTCGATATTGCGGCATGATGCATTGGTGAACTTGAAGCAGTGGGCGGAGCGGGAGGGCGTGCATCACGTCACCGCGTACCGGTGGTTCCGGGAAGGCCGGCTACCGGTGCCCGCCCGCAAGGTCGGGCGGCTGATCCTGGTCGACGTGGCGGCCACCGGGAAGCCTGCGGCCGAGTCGGTCGTGGTGTACGCGCGGGTGTCCTCGGCAGACCAGCGCGCTGACCTGGATCGTCAGGTCGCCCGGGTGACCGAATGGGCTACGAGCCAGGGACTGGTTGTGTCGCGTGTGGTGACCGAGGTCGGGTCCGCGCTTAACGGCCACTGCAAGACCCGGCTGAGGTCGACGATGACCTGGTTAGAGACGTGACTGAGGTCCTCACGTCGCTGTGCGCCCGGCTGTACGGCCGGCGCGCGGCGGCGAACCCAGCCAGGCGCGCCGTGGCCGCGGCGACCGGGCCGGCCGTCGAATGAGAGGCTACGAGCCGCCGGCGGGCTGGACGGTGCAGGCGTACAAGTTCGCACTGGACGCGACGCCGGCGCAGGTGCAGGACCTGCGTCGTCACGCCGGCGCGGCCCGGTTTGCCTACAACCACATGCTGAGGCGTTTGTCCGCGGTCAAGGCGCAGCGCAAGGCCGAGGCCTCGTACGGGGTCGTCGAGACTGACCTGACCCCCTGGCAGGGCTGGTCGCTGCCGAGCCTGCGGCGCACCTGGAATGACACCAAGCCGTGGGTTGCGCCGTGGTGGCAGGAGTGCTCCAAGGAGGCGTTCAACACCGGCCTGGACAACCTGTCCCGGGCGTTGACCAGCTGGTCGGACTCGCGCAGCGGCAAGCGCAAGGGCCGCACGATGGGCTGGCCCAAACTCAAGCGCAAGCACGCCGCCCGGTCGGTCCGGTTCACCACCGGAGCGATCCGGGTGGAGCCCGATCGACGCCACGTGGTGCTGCCTCGGCTGGGGCGCATCCGCACCCACGAATCGACGCGAAAGCTGGCCAGGCGACTGGAAGCTGGCACCGCGAAGATCTTGTCCGCGACGGTCACCGAGACCGCCGGTCGGTGGTTCTGCGCGTTTCAGGTGGCCGTGCGACGTGCCGCCGGTCGACCCGCGCACGCACCCCTGACGGGTCGCGTCGTCGGGGTCGATGCCGGCGTCAAGCATCTCGCGGTGCTGTCCACCGGCGAAATGGTGGCCAACCCGGCCCCGTTCAAGGCGGCGCTCACGCGGCTCGGTAAGGCTCAGCGTCGCGCCTCCCGGCGCGTCGGTCCGTATGATCCGGTGACCGGTAAACGCCGAGACCCGTCGAATCGCTGGCGGCGGGCACAGCACCGGGTTGCCCGGATCCAGGCGACAGCGGCAGCGGTGCGGGAAGACTCGTGGCACCAGCTGACCACCCGACTGGCTCAGCGCTACGACCTCATTGCGGTGGAAGACCTGCACGTGGCCGGGATGAAGCGCAACCGCAGGCTGGCCCGCGCCTTGTCCGACGCCGCGCCGGGCACCCTGCGCCGACATCTGGCGTACAAGACCAACTGGTACGGCAGCGTCCTGCACGTCACCGACCGGTGGTATCCCAGCTCCAAGACCTGCTCTGGCTGCAAGACAGTGAAACCCAAGCTGTCTCTGGCGCAGCGCACATTCACCTGCGCCGCGTGTGGCCTGTCCCTGGACCGCGACATCAACGCCGCTTGTAACCTTGCCGACCTGGCTCGGCACGTCGACCTGGAGTTGCCGGGCGACGAAAAAACAGGACGTGGAGCCTACGTAAGACCCGCAAGACCCGCACCTGTGCGGGCTGGGCAGTCGGGCGCAGAAGCGTCAAGACCGCTTGCGGTCAACGCCGTCCGGCAACGGACGGCTACCGATCATGTGCTAACCAACGCTTCATGAAAGGTAACGGGCGACGATGAGTGAGATCGACTACCTGCTGCGGCCGGTCGGCCGGGTCGAGTCGCCGCTGACCGACGCGGCGAGGGCACCGAAGCAGGGCGACGAGGGCGCTCCGGACGCGTGGCTGGTCTTCGAGCCGGAGTTCGCGCCGGCCGTACGGGATCTGCGACCGGGCACCGACGTGCTGGTGCTGACCTGGTTCGACCGGGCCAGCCGCGACGTCCTGACGGTGCACCCGCGTGGTGACGCGTCGCGCCCGGAGACCGGGGTGTTCGCCACCCGGTCGCCGCACCGGCCTAACCCGATCGGCCTGCACCGGGTACGGCTGCTGTCGGTCGACGGCCTGCGGATCAGGGTGGCCGACCTGGAGGCGCTGGACGGGACGCCGGTGCTGGACGTCAAGCCGGTGCTCGGCGGCCCGCACGAACGCTGACCGGCGAACCGCGCGAGCCGGCGAACCGCACGCCGGCGAACCGCACGAGCCGGCGGCCCGCACGAACGTCGACCGACGGCCCGGCCGGCCCGTGGGCCGGCCGGGAACAGGGTCAGTGACCGCGGGCGATCCACTCGTCGAGGTGCGGCGCCTCGGCGCCGATGGTGGTGTCGTCGCCGTGCCCGGTGTGTACCACCGTCTCCGGCGGCAGGGTGAGCAGCCGGGTGCGGATCGACTCGACGATGGTGTCGAAGTCGCTGTAGGAGCGGCCGGTGGCGCCCGGGCCGCCGGCGAAGAGCGTGTCACCGGTGAACACCGCGCCCAGCGCCGGCACGTGGAAGCTGCACGCGCCGGGGCTGTGCCCCGGGGTGTGCAGCACCCGCAGCGCCGCGCCGGCCACCTCGACGGTCGTCCCGTCGCGCAGTTCCCCGTCCGGCGACACGTCCGGGTGCACCAGGTCCCAGAGCACCTGGTCGTCCGGATGCAGCAGGACGGGCGCGCCGGTGGCCCGTGCCAGCGCCGGGGCGACCCGGACGTGGTCGTCGTGGGCGTGGGTGGCGAGGATCGCCGAGACCCGCCGCTGCCCCACCACCCGCAGGATCGCGTCCACGTCGTGCGGCGCGTCCAGGACGACGCACTCGGCGTCGTCGCCGACCACCCAGACGTTGTTGTCCACCTCGAAGGTCTGCCCGTCGAGGGAGAAGGTACCGGAGGTGACGGCGTGGTCGATCCGGACCGTCACGGGAAGACCACCACCGAACGGAGCACGTCGCCGTGGTGCATCCGCGTGAACGCCTGCTCGACCTGGTCGAGCGCGATCTCCTCGGTGACGAACGCGTCGAGGTCGAGGCGGCCCTGCAGGTAGAGCTCGGTCAGCATCGGGAAGTCGCGGCTGGGCAGACAGTCGCCGTACCAGCTGGACTTGAGCGCGCCACCGCGGCCGAACACATCGAGCAGCGGCACCTCGAGGGTCATCTCCGGCGTGGGCACCCCGACCAGCACGACGGTGCCGGCCAGGTCGCGGGCGTAGAACGCCTGCTTCCAGGTCTCCGGGCGGCCCACCGCGTCGATCACCACGTCGGCGCCGAAGCCGCCGGTGGCCG
Source organism: Micromonospora sp. NPDC051006 (assembly GCF_044456245.1). Taxonomy (NCBI): domain Bacteria; kingdom Bacillati; phylum Actinomycetota; class Actinomycetes; order Micromonosporales; family Micromonosporaceae; genus Micromonospora; species Micromonospora sp. NPDC051006. The sequence continues at coordinate 445,491 of NZ_JBITFP010000004.1, read as the reverse complement.
CGCGGATCGCCTCGACTGGGTCGTCCTCCGAGGCGTTGACGGTGTGCGTGGCGCCGAATTTGCGGGCCCAGTCCAGCTTGCGGGAGTCGGTGTCCACCGCGACGATCGTCGTCGCGCCGGCCAGCGCCGCGCCGGCGACCGCGGCGTCACCGACGCCGCCGCAGCCGATCACCGCGACCGAGTCGCCCCGGGTCACCCCGCCGGTGTTCATCGCCGCGCCGAGCCCGGCCATGACCCCGCAGCCGAGCAGCCCCACCGCCGCGGGCCGGGCGGCCGGGTCCACCTTGGTGCACTGGCCCGCGTGCACCAGCGTCTTCTCGGCGAAGGCGCCGATGCCCAGCGCCGGCGCCAGCTCGGTGCCGTCGGTGAGGGTCATCTTCTGCGCGGCGTTGTGGGTGGCGAAGCAGTACCAGGGGCGACCGCGCCGGCAGGCCCGGCAGACGCCGCAGACCGCGCGCCAGTTGAGGATGACGAAGTCGCCGGGCACGACGCCGGTGACACCGTCGCCGACCTCTTCGACGATGCCGGCGGCCTCGTGCCCCAGCAGGAACGGGTAGTCGTCGTTGATGCCGCCTTCGCGGTAGTGCAGGTCGGTGTGGCAGACCCCGCACGACTGGATCCGGACGATCGCCTCACCCGGCCCCGGGTCGGGCACGACGATCGTGGTGACCTCGACCGGTGCGCCCTTGCTGCGGGAGATGACTCCCCGGACCTCCTGGCTCACGGTTGCCCTCCTGTCTCTGGGGTGGTGGCCGGATGCTCGCGCGGCCCGGTGCGCCGAGCGCGCCCGGCCGCGTCGGCGGTCGACCTTCCGGCGAACCTACCGTGATCGACCGGAGCGGCACAGTCGGCGCGGCGGCGGGTTATCCCGCCCGCCGGCGGGTAGGCGGGGGCACGATCTGGCCGCACAGCAGGAGTGATCATGAATCTGGCGCACGTACCGCTGCGGGTGACCGTCGGCGCCTTCTTCCTCAACTCGGGGCTGAGCAAGCGGAACCTGGAGGGCGAGGCCGCGCAGGGGATGCACGGCATGGCTACCGGGGCCATCCCGCAGCTGCGACAGCTCGACCCGAACCGCTTCGCCAAGCTGCTCTCGTACAGCGAGGTCGCGCTGGGCGCCGCACTGGTCGTCCCGTTCGTCCCGTCAGCGCTGGTGGGGCTCGGGCTGACCGCCTTCGGCGCCGGGCTGATGCAGCTCTACCTCAAGACACCCGGCCTGCGTGAGCCGGGCAGCCTGCGGCCGACCCAGCAGGGCGTGCCGATCGCCAAGGACGTCTGGCTGGTCGGTGCCGGGCTCACGTTGGTGCTGGACAGCCTCACCCACCGCCGGCACCACCTCCGGCACCACCGCCGCCACCACTGACACGCCCGCCGTCGGCACCGCTGACGTGTCCGCCGTCGCCACCGCTGACGTGTCCGTCGACGCCACCACCGGCGTGCCCGCCGCGGCCGCTCGGGCCAGGTCGGCCGGGTGGGTGGAGCGGCTCGGGGTGCCGGCGGCGAGCTGCCGACGGGCCGCGTTGCGGTAGCGGAGCACCTGGATCGCGCCGAGCGTCCAGAGCGCGTACTGCACGGCGAAGGCCCAGCGGAACGCGTTCAGATCGGGTGCGCCGTGCCCGGCCGGGGTCGACAGGTCGAGCACCACGCCCACGGCGAGCACCAACGCGATCGAGGCGACGAAGCCACCGACGTTGACGATGCCGGTGGCGCTGCCGATCCGGCTCGCCGGGTTGAACGTACGGGCGTAGTCGAAGCCGATGATCGACGCCGGGCCGTTGACGGCGAGCACCAGTACCAGCAGCACCAGCAGCCACCGCGGGGCCGGGCCGGGCCAGGCGAGCACCATGGCCCAGACCGCGGCGGTGGCCGCGACCACGGCAAAGACCAGCACCGAGCGGCGGAACGGGTGCCGGGCGCAGAGGTGCGCGAGGACCGGGCCGACCAGCAGCCCGGCCACGGTCATCAGGGTGAGCAGGTACGCCGCCGAGGTCGGTCGCAGCCCCTGGCCCTGGACCAGGAACGGGAAGCCCCAGAGCAGCGCGAAGACCGCACCGGAGAACTGGGTGACGAAGTGCGTCCAGAGCCCCAGCCGGGTGCCCGGCTGCGTCCAGGCGGTGGCCAGCTCCCGGCGCACGTCGGCGAATCGGGGCGGCGGCCCGGCCAGGGTCTCCCGGTGCGGGGTGTCGCGCACGGCGACGAGCACCAGGAGCACGACCGTCGCGCCGAGCGCCGCGGCGACCAGAAACGCCGGTGTCCAGCCGACGTGATGCAGCAGGGCCACCAGCGGTACGGTGCCGAGGACCGCGCCGAGCTGGCCGAGCGTGCCGGTGAGCTGCACGATGAGCGGGTTGATCCGGCCGGGGAACCAGAACGCCACGATCCGCAGCACGCTGATGAAGGTCATCGCGTCGCCGAGCCCGACCAGGATCCGCGCCGCCACGGCCAGCCGCACGTCGGTGGCGAGGGCGAAGCAGAGCTGGCCGGCGACCATGAGCAGGCCGCCGGCGACCAGCAGTCGGCGCGAGCCGAAGCGGTCGATCAGCACCCCGACCGGTATCTGCATCGCCGCGTACACGGCCAGCTGGGCGACGGAGAAGGTGGCGAGCGCGGCGGCGTTGATGTCGAACCGGTGCGCGGCGTCGACCCCGGTGACCCCGAGCGAGCTGCGGTGGAAGACCGCGGCCACGTACGCGCTCAGCGCGACGCCCCAGACGAGCGCGGCGGAGCGGCGGGCGGTGACGGGCGGGGTGGTGCGCACGCTCACCGCAGCGTCCGCAGCACGGTCGCCGAGTTGTCGATGTGCGCGACCACGGCCTCGATCCAGCGCCCGGGATCGTCCTCGTCGAGCGCGGCGAGCTGTGCGGCGTGCTCGGTCAGCGCCACGTCGGCCCAGCCGGGAGAGAGGCGGACGCTGGTCTCACCCATGCGCAGCTGCCGGTCGCGCAGCCGCTGGTACAGCTCGGCGAGGATCTCGTTGCCGGCGGCGTCCACCACGGTGGCGTGGAAGGCCCGGTCAGCGGCCATCAGTGCGGTCACGTCACCGGCGGCGTGCGCCGCGCGCATCTCGGCCAGCCAGCGACCGAGGTCGGCTTTCAGCTCGGCCCGGCGCGGCCAGACCCGCTCGGCGGCGTGCCGCTCGACCAGCCGGCGAGCCTCGATCACGTCGGTGATCTCCCGGGCGGAGACCGGCCGGATCAGGGCGCCCCGCTTCGGGTAGAGCTTGACCAGCCCTTCGGTCTCCAGCCGGAGCAGCGCCTCGCGCACCGGCGTACGGGAGACTCCGGTCGCCTCGGCGATCTCCCCCTCGCTGACCAGCAGCCCGCCCGGGTAGACCTGCTCCAGGATCGACCGCTTGAGGTGGCGGTAGGCGCGCTCGGCAGCCGATGGCGCGGCGGCGGCGGTCGACCTGGCCGGCGCGGAGGGATGCGTCATGTATCTATGATGCGACCGCGGTGCCGGCCACCGTGGCCGTGGTCGCCGGAACGTGGCGTCGGCCACCGGAGCGCCGCGTCGCAGAACACGTCGGACCGGCTCGACCGGTGATCGGAGTCGGGGCCGCCGAGCCGGCTGGCTATCGTGTGGGCGACCCGGCTGTCCGCCCGAGGAGCACCTGTTGACCCAGACCCGAGCCGTGCGCCCGTGGTATCGCCGGATGACCGCGCGGCAGCGGGACGAGCCGCACCGCGCCGCCACCCCGTTGGAGCTCTTCTTCGACCTCTGCTTCGTGGTGGCCGTGGCGCAGGCGGCCGGAAGCCTGCACCACGACGTGTCGGAGAATCACGTCGGCCACGCGGTGACGAGCTATCTGATGGTGTTCTTCGCGATCTGGTGGTCGTGGATGAACTTCACCTGGTTCGCCTCCGCGTACGACACCGACGACGACGTCTACCGGCTGACCACCCTCGTGCAGATCGTCGGCGCCCTGATCATCGCGGCGGGGGTGCCACGCGCCTTCACCGAGGGCGACTTCACCACCATCACCTACGGGTACGTGGTGATGCGGCTGGCCGCGGTGGTGCACTGGACCCGCGCGGCGGCCAGCGACCCGATGCACCGCGGGGCCGCGATCCGGTACGCGGTCGGGGTCAGCGTGGTGCAGGTCGGTTGGCTGCTGCGGCTCGCCCTGCCCGAGGACTGGCGGCTGGCGTCCTTCGTGCTGCTGGCCCTGGCCGACCTGCTGGTCCCGGTCTTCGCCGAGCGGCCCGGGATGACCCCCTGGCATCCGCGGCACATCGTCGAACGGTACGGCCTGTTCACCCTGATCGTGCTCGGCGAGACAGTGCTGGCCGTCTCGATCGCGATCCAGGACGGGTTGGACGCCGGATCGCACCGCCTCTGGGCCCTGGCCGCGGCCGGTGTGGTGATCGTGTTCGCGCTCTGGTGGGTCTACTTCGACCGGCCGGTCGAGTTGTCGACCCGGCTGCGCGACTCGCTCACCTGGGGTTACGGCCACTACCTGATCTTCGCGTCGGTCGCCGCGGCCGGGGCGGGCCTGGCGGTGGCGGTCGACCACGAGCGGCAGATGTCGCACGTCTCGCAGACCACCGTCGGGTACGCCGTCGCCGTGCCGGTCGCGGTGTACCTGGTCGTCGTCTGGGCGTTGCACGTACGCCGGCAGCAGCGCGGGCCGGTCGTCGCGGTGTTCCCGGTGACCGCCGCGTTGGTGCTGGTCGCGCCGCTCGGTCCGGCGCCGGTGCAGGTGGTGGCGGCGCTGTTGTTCGCCCTGGTGACGGTCACCGTGCTGGTTCGGCGGTTGGGCAACACACCGGCGGCGGACGACGCGAGCCGGGACGCGGCGGACCCGGACGAGGCCTGACCTCGACGCTCCGGGCTCGGCCGCCTACCGCGCGCGACCGCCCCGCAGTGGGCAGAATTGGACCATGTCTCCCCGCCGATGGCTGTTGGCCGATCAACTCGGCCCGCACTTCCTCGACGATTCCGACCAGCCGGTGCTGCTCATCGAGGCGCGGGAGCTGTTCCGCCGGCGGCCCATGCACCGGCAGAAGGCCCACCTGATCCTCTCCGCACTGCGCCACCGCGCGGCCGAGCTGGGTGACCGGGCCGTGCTGCTGCGCACCGGCACTTTCCGGGAGGCGCTCGACCAGCTCACCGGGCCGGTGGAGGTCTGCCATCCGCACTCCCGGGCCGGCCTGCGCTTCGCCCGTTCGGTGCCCGGCCTGGCGGTCCTGCCGCCACGCGGGTTCGTCACCAGCCAGGCGGACTTCGCGGCCTGGGCCGACCAGCGCCGGCGCGTCCCCCTGCGGATGGTCGACTTCTACCGGCACGCGCTGCGCCGACACGGGGTGCTCGCCACTTCCGCCGGCGGCGCCCCGGCGCGGCGGCGGCCCCGCTCCGCCGCCGCGCAGCCGCTGCCACCGCCCCCGCCGGTCGTCGAGGACGAGATCGACGCCCAGGTGCGCCGCGACCTGGACCGCTGGGCGGCCGACGGGGTCCGGTTCGTGGGCCGCGACGGCCCCCGGCGGCATCCGGCCACGCACGCGGAGGCCGAGGCCCGGCTAACCCACTTCCTGGCGCACCGCCTGCCGGAGTACGACCGGTACGCCGACGTGATGAGCGTCCACGACCCGCTGCTGGCGCACAGCGCGCTCTCCTCGTCGTTCAACCTCGGTCTGCTCGACCCGGCGCCGGCGGTGCGGGCGGCCGAGCAGGCCTGGCGCGACGGCGCGGCCCCGCGCGCGGCGGTGGAGCCGTTCATCCGGGGACTGCTCGGCTGGCGCGAGTTCCTGTGGCAGCTCTACTGGTACCTCGGACCGCGGGGGGCCGGCGGGCCGGCCGCGACCGAGGCGCTACCGGAGTGGTTCGCCGAACTGGACGCGGACGCGGTCGAGGCGCGCTGCCTCGCCGACGTGCTGGCCGCGGTCCGCGACGGCGCGTGGACCCACCACGTTCCCCGGCTGCTGGTGCTCGGCAACTACGCGCTGCAACGCGGCTGGTGCCCCACCGAGCTGGCCGACTGGTTCCGGCGCTCGTTCCTCGACGGCACCGACTGGGTGATGAACGCGACCGTGGTCGGCATGAGCCAGTACGCCGACCTGCCCCGGGTGGAAACCCGTCCGTACGCGGTGGACGGCAGTGACATCGACGAGATCAGCGACTACTGCACCGGCTGCCGGTACGTCCCCGAGCGGGCGCTCGGGGATCTCGCCTGCCCGTACACCGGCGGCTTCGAGACCTTCCTCTACCGCAACCGGGAGCGGCTGGTCGGCGATCCGCGGCTCGCCGCCGAGCTGACCCGCCGCGACGACCCGGAGCACCGCGAGGCGGTGCTGGCGCAGGAGGAGAAGCGGGGCAGCACCCCGCCCTGACGCTCAGCCGGCCTCCGGCGCCGGGCGGCGGCGCTCGGCGGCGCGGGGGTCCTCGATCGTCGCGGTGACGACTGCCGCGCCGGCGTCGGAGCTGGCGGGCGTCGCCCAGAAGTCGAGCAGCAGCTTGTGCAGCTCCTCGGCCCGCTCGATCTGCGGCATGTGCCCGCAGTCGCGGAACAGGTGGGTCTGGGCCCGGGGCAGCCGGGTCCGGGCGGCCTCGAGGTGGGCCGCCGGCAGGATCAGGTCCCGGTCGCCCCAGACCACCAGCGTCGGCACCGCCAGGGCGGCCAGCTGGGTCAGCAGCTCCTTTCGCCACTGCGGGCGGACGCCGCGGAAGCCACCCAGGCTCCGGACGGTCTCGAGCATCACCCGCGCGGTGTACGGCTGGCGGGCCACCTCCAGGGCGTACGCGACGCGCTCGGCGGTGGCGAACGCCGGGTCGTGGAAGAGCGCTCGTTCGACCCGGCGGGCGGCGGCCCGGCTGGGGCGCAGCATCATCCGGCCCAACGGGCGCAGCGCGAGCAGCCGCAGCGCGAGGGTCACCTCCTGACCGAAGCCGGCGCTGTTGACCAGCGCGAGGCTGGCCACCCGGGCCGGCTCGGTGACGGCGAGGCGCATGGCGACCGCACCGCCGAGGGAGTTGCCGACCAGGTGTGCGGGGCGGTCGACGCCGACCACGTCGAGGTAGCGGCCGACGAAGCGGGCCAGCGCCGGCAGGGTGTGCGGCTCGGCCATCGGCAGCGACCCGCCGTAGCCGGGCAGGTCGACGCTGTGCACCCGGAACCGCTCGGCGAGGCGCTCGTGCTGGTCGGTGAAGTCCCGCAGGGTGCGGCCGACACCGTGCAGCAGCAGGACTGGCGGGCCGTCGCCGTCGATGCGGTGGCGCACCCGGCGTCCGTCGACGGTGACGTGCCGGGGGCCCTGCGCCGCGCTCATGCCGGCTCCCCGGCGGTCTCGGTCGCCGACACCTCGGCGGCCCGTGGTGCGGGCACGGCGCCCACCGGCCGGTGCGCGACCGGCGGTGGCGAGGCGGGCGGGACGAGCGCAGGTGGCGACGTCGCGGCGGGCCGCTCGCGCTCGAACGGCGTCGGCGTCGCGGCACGCGAGGCCGGCTCGCCCCGGTGCAGTCCGAGGGCCAGGACCCGGTGGTACGAGGCGGGCGCCACCCGGGCGAGCAGATCCGGCAGCTTCGCCGACCAGCCGATCAGCACCCGGCCGCGGCGGCGGGCCACCCCTCGCAGGATCACCTCGGCGGCTCTGGCGGGCGCGATGGTCAGCAGCTTCTCGAACTGCCGCCGGCCCTGCTCGTACTCGTCGCGGTCGACGCCGCTGCCGACCCGGGCGTTGGCCGCGATCCGGGTGTTGATCCCGCCGGGGTGCACCGAGGTGACCCCGATCCCGTGCTCGGCCAGCTCGGGGCGGAGCGCCTCGGTGAGGCCCCGGACGGCGAACTTGCTCGCCGAGTAGGCGCTCTGCCCGGCGGGCGCGATCAGGCCGAAGAGGCTGGAGATGTTGACCAGGTGCGCGCCGGTCTCCTCCTTGAGCGCGGGCAGCAGCGCGTGGGTCAGCTGTGCGACCGCCCGGAAGTTGATCTCGACCACCCAGCTGAACTCCTCGAAGGTGACCTGGTCGAACCGGCCACCGAGGGCCACCCCGGCGTTGTTGATCAGCAGCCGGATCCGCGGGTGCCGCTGCCGGATCTCCGCCGCCACCCGCGCGGTCGCGGCCGGGTCGGCCAGGTCGACCAGGTAGGTGCTGAGCTGTCGGTCGGGGTGGCCGGCGCGCAGCGCGGCGACCACCGCGTCGAGCCGCTCGGCGTCCCGGTCGAGCAGGACCAGGTGGCTGCCGCGGCGGGCCAGCGCGTGTGCCAGCGCCTCGCCGATCCCGCTGGCGGCGCCGGTGACCACGGCCGTGCCGTCGGCGAAGTCGAAGGTACGCACGGGTTGCTCCTCTGCTGCTCGGTTCAGGCAACGGCCGCATCGTCCACGAAGGACGGTCAGCCTACCGGGGTGCCGGTGGGCCGCTCCGGCGTGGCAGGCCGGCCGACGACGCCGGCCCGGGAGAACCGCACGCCGGCGTCGGCAAGCCGGCCGTGCCGCATCAGCAGCACGTCGCGGGGGTAGTTCTGGTGGAGCCGCCATGGCGCCGCGGCTCCCTGCTTGGGCAACGCGTCCAGGCTACGCAGGACGTAGCCCGCGCGGAGGTCGATCAGCGGCACCCGGTCGTCGCCGGGCGGCGGCAACGGGGTGACGATCTGCTGCCCGGTGCGGTCGAGGTGGCGCAGCAGCCGGCAGACGTAGGTGGCGACCAGGTCGGCCTTCAACGTCCAGGAGGCGTTGGTGTAGCCGATGGTCATGGCCAGGTTCGGCACACCGGAGAGCATCATCCCCTTGTAGGCCACCGTGCCGGCCAGGTCGACCTCGGCGCCGTCCACGGTGAGCGTCATCCCGCCGAGGGCGAGCAGGTTGAGGCCGGTCGCGGTCACCACGACGTCGGCGGGCAGCTCCTCGCCGGAGGCCAGTCGGACGCCGTGCTCGGTGAACGTGTCGATGGTGTCGGTGACCACCGAGGCCCGGCCGTCCTGCACGGCGGCGAAGAGGTCGCCGTCGGGCACGATGCAGAGCCGCTGGTCCCACGGGTCGTAGCGGGGCGAGAAGTGTCGGTCGAGGTCGTAGCCGACCGGCAGCCGGCCCCGAGCGGCTCGGCGCAGCAGCCGCTTCATCAGCCCGGGCGCGCGCCGGCTGAGCTGGAAGTTGGCGGTGGCGAGCAGGACGTTCTTCCACCGCACCACCGGGTACGCGGCCTTCGCCGGCAGCCAGCGGCGCAGCGCGTCGGCGAGCGCGTCGCGCGCGGGCAGCGGCAGGATGTACGTGGGTGAGCGCTGCAGCATCGTCACGTGGGCGGCCCGCTCGGCCATGGCGGGCACCAGGGTGACGGCGGTGGCGCCACTGCCGATGACCACCACCCGCTTGCCGGTGTGGTCGAGGTCGGCCGGCCAGTGCTGCGGGTGCACCAGCCGCCCGGCGTACCGCTCGACGCCCGGGAAGTCCGGGGTGTAGCCGGCGTCGTAGCGGTAGTAGCCGGCGCAGACATAGAGGAAGGCGCAGGTCAGCTCGACGGTTTCGGCGGTGTCGTCGCGGTGGGCGTGCACCGTCCAGCGGGCCGTGGCGCTGTCCCACTCGGCGCGCAGCACCCGGTGCCGGAAGCGGATGTGGCGCTGCACGTCGTACTCGCGGGCGGTCTGCTGGACGTAGGCGCGGATCGCGTCGCCGTCGGCGATCGCCTTCGGGTCGGTCCAGGGCTTGAAGGAGTAGCCGAGGGTGAACATGTCCGAGTCGGACCGCACGCCGGGATAGCGAAACAGGTCCCAGGTGCCGCCGATGGCGTCCCGGGCCTCCAGCACGGCGTACGTCTTGGCGGGGCAGCTGCGCCGCAGGTGGCACGCGGCGCCGACGCCGGACAGCCCGGCGCCGACGATGATCACGTCGACGTGGTCGGAGGCCATGGCACCTCCCGGTGGGTGGCGGTGGACCGGACCTTATCCACCGCCGTCGAGGCCAGTCAACACCCTGTCGAGTTTCTCGACAGGGTGTTGAGGCCCGGTAGGATCGGTGGTCATGACGAGCGTGCGTGCCGCCGCCGCAGCCGCGACTCCGCGCGGGCGGCGGGCCGCCCGGTCCGCCGGTGACCACCGCGAGCTGGCGATTCTGGCCACCGCGGAGCGGTTGCTGGAACGGCGGGCGTTCGCGGACATCTCCATCGACGACCTGGCCCGCGGCGCCGGCATCTCGCGCCCCACCTTCTACTTCTACTTCGCCTCCAAGGACGCGGTGCTGCTCACCCTGCTGGACCGGGTCACCGAGGAGGCTGACGCCGCCGCCGGCGACGTGCTGGACCGGCTCGCCGAGGACCCCCGGGCCCGCTGGCGGGAGCTGATCAGCCGGTTCCACGACACGTTCCGCGCACACAAGGCGGTCACCCTGGCCTGCGCCCAGGTGCGGGGCACCAACGCCGAGGTACGCCAACTCTGGGCGGCGGTGCTGGAGCGCTGGGTGCGCAGCGCCGAGACGGCCATCGAGGCCGAGCGGCGGCGCGGCGCAGCCCCGGGCGGATCACCCGCCCGGGACCTGGCGATCGCGCTGACCTCGATGAACGAGCGGGTCATGTACGCGACGTTCGCCGCCGACTCACCCGCCGTGGCCGAGCCCGACGTGGTGGACGTGCTGCTCGACGTCTGGCTGTCCACGATCTACCGCACCACCACTCCCCCGGGCTCCACCGGCGGCTAGTCGGCGGAGGCGCGGGTGAACTCCATGATCCAGTTGGTCTCCCAGGTGTCTCCGCCGTCGGTGGAGAACGCCTGCTCCCAGCGGGCCGAGGTCGCGGTGATCCCCGACCAGATGAACCGGCAGCGGATCGGGCGGCCCTCGTCGACGTCGTCGGCGTAGAAGGTGCCGACCCCGTCGACGAAACGGCCGACCAGCGGCGGCATCTCCACCACCCCGTTGGCGCTGTTCATCCAGTAGATGGACCACTCGCCGCGGGCCGCGTTGAAGGTCCGCACGGTCGCGCCGGAGAAGTCCTTGGTCGGGAAGGTGATCTCGTCGAAGCTGCCCGCGCCGTCGAAGAAGCTACGAGCCACCTTCACGCTCGGGAACTCGTCCCACTCGTCGCTGCCGACGTGCCGCTTCTTCAGCCGCCGGTTGGCGATGTTCCAGGTACCGACGAGGAAGTCGAAGTCGCCCATCAGCGGCCCACCGGCCCTTCGGCGTGGGCGTCGACGAGGTACGCCTCGACGTCCGGCCGCTCCGGCGCGAGCACGTGCCGGACCCAGGCGGCCCGCTCGTGCTCCAGCACGCTCAGCTCCCAGACGCAGCCCACCCCCGGCCTGTTCAGCGGGACGAAGTGGGTCGGGTCCTCGTCGGGGCAGTCCAGCGCCGGCTGGCCGGCCACCGCGACGCCCACCTCGACCGCGTTGTCCCAGGTCCAGCTGTACGCCAGCAGGTAGGCGCCGGTGTCCGCGCCCCGGTGCAACACCACCCAGCCGGCCGGCGGGGTGCCGTCGGGCTCCGGGAGCAGGCTCGGCAGCACGTCGTACGCCGCCTTCTCCACCTCCGGCTCGATCGGGCGCTCCGGCTGGTCGATGTGGTAGCGCTTGAGCTGTCGCCCGGCGACCGTGGTCGGCCCCGGCGTCCGCAGGTGCTTGTCGCGAAATGCCATGCCGAGACGGTAGCGGCACTTCCCTGACAACTACTGTCAGCAGAATGCGGGCCAGTCGACTCCTCTCCGTCCTGCTGCTGCTCCAGGCGCACGGCCGGATGACGGCCACCCAGCTCGCCGAGCGGCTGGAGGTGTCCACCCGGACCATCTACCGGGACGTGGAGTCGCTGCACGCCAGCGGCATCCCGCTCTACGGCGAGGCCGGGCACGCCGGCGGCTACCAGCTGCTCGACGGGTGGCGGACCCGGCTGACCGGGCTGACCACCGAGGAGGCGGACCGGCTCTTCCTGGCCGGCCTGCCCGGCCCGGCCGACGAGTTGGGCGACGGCGCGGTGGTGGCCGCGCTCCAGCTCAAGCTGCACGCCGCGCTGCCACCGCCGCTGCGCGAGCGGGCCGCGCTGCTCCAACAGCGGTTCCATCTGGACACCGCCGGCTGGTTCGCCGACGGCGACGCCTCGGCGCACCTGTCGCCCGCGGCCGACGCGGTGTGGCGGCAGCGCCGGATCGAGGTCCGCTACCGCAGCTGGGCCGGGGAGGTCACCCGCGTGCTCGACCCGTACGGACTGGTGCTCAAGGGCGGCCGTTGGTACGTGGTGGCGGGCCGACCGGGGCGGGACGAGCCGGCCACCTACCGGGTCAACCAGATCCTCGCGCTGACCACCCTGGACGAGGGGTTCGACCGGCCGGCCGACTTCGACCTGTCGAGCTGGTGGCGGGGGCATGTGCAGCAGTTCCGGGCCCGGCTGCACCGCGACGAGGCGACCGTACGGCTCTCCCCGGCCGGCCGGGCCCGGCTGCGGGAGGTGGCCAGCGACGTGGTGGTGGCAGCCGTGGAGAGCAGCGCCGGGCCACCGGACGAGGCCGGCTGGGTCACCGCCGCGCTGCCGATCGAGTCACTCACTCACGCGCACGGCGACCTGCTGCGCCTCGGCGCCGAGGTGCAGGTGCTCGCACCGACGGCGCTGCGGGACCGGCTGGCGGCCACGGCGGCGGCGCTGGCCCGCCTCTACCACGCCGACTGAGCCGCTTCTCCATTGTGGAGCCGTGCCGGGGACATCGATTGTCGGCGTGATGTGCCACCCTGGGACGGGTCGACGAGGTCACCGGAGGTGAGGGTCACGTTACGGCTGCGCGCACTGGTCGCCGTCCCCGGCACCGGGCCGGTCACCGTCGAGATACCCGCCGGGCGCACGGCGGCCCTGGTGGCGCCGCCCCGGGTCGGCACCGCGGTCGCCCGGGTGCTGGCCGGGCTCGCCGCACCCCTCGCCGGGCGGATCCTGGTCGGCGAACGGGACGTGACCGCCCTGCCGCCGCCGCGCCGCCAGATCGGCTACGTCCCGGCCGGCGGCGCGCTGCTGCCGCAGCTGACCGTGCGCCGCAACATCGAGTACGGCCAGCGCAAGCGGGAACGGGTACGCGAGGTGGCCGACGACTGGGCGGCGACCGTCATCGAGCGGTTGGAGCTGGCGCCGACCCTCGCCCTGCTGCCGCACCTGCTCTCCGACGCCCAGCGGTTCCGGGTCGCGCTGGCCCGCGCCGCCGCCTGTCTGCCCGAGGTGCTGGTGGTCGACCTGCCCGCCGGGATGGCCGGTGGTGGCCGGCTGAGCGATCTCGTACCCCGGCTCTCACCTCCGGACGCACCCGGGGTCGCCGTGCTGGTCTGCACCGCCGACCCGGCCACCCTCGAGGAGGTCCCCGATCGGGTCGAGCTGGTCACCGAGGCGGTGGGGCGATGAGGGGCGGGCTGCGCCGCCGCACGCTGCTGCGCGCTGCGGTCGCCGGCACCGCCACGGCCGCCACCGGCTGCTCCGGCGGGGAGCGGGCGGTGCAGGTGGCAGTGGTCTGGAGCGGCACCGAGCTGGAGCGGTTCCGCGAGGTGGTGGCCGGCTATCCCGCGCCGGTGCAGGTGGTCAGCGCCGGCAACGACATCGACGCGTTCCTGCGCGCCCGGCACCTCGCCGGCACCAGTCCCGACGTGGCGATCCTGCCCCGGCCCGGCCTGGTCACCGAGTACGCCGAGCGGGGCTGGTTGAGCCCGCTGACCCCGGCCGCGGGCTACGCCGTCCCCGGCGACCTGGGCGACCTGCTCACCGTCGGCGGCCAGCGGGTCGGCGTCTGGGTGAAGGCGGCACACAAGTCCCTCTTCTGGCACCTGCCCTCGGTGCTGGCCCAACCACCGACCAGTTGGGACGAGCTGGTGGCGCTGACCCGCCGCCTCGGTGCGCGGGCCCGGCGCGGCCTCGGCCCGGCGCCGCTGGCGATCGGCGCGGCCGACGGCTGGGTGCTCACCGACTGGTTCGAGAACGTGCTGGCGGACGTGGCGCCCGACGGCTACGACGCCCTCGCCGGCCCGGACGCCGACTGGCAGGGCGCGCCGGTGCGCGACACCCTCGACCGGCTCGCCGAGATCTGGAGCGTCGACGGCGCCTTTCCCGGTGGCGCCCGCCGCGCCCTGCTCACCCAGTACGAGGAGTCCGTGATCCAGGTGGTGCGCGCGCGCCGGGCGGCGATGGTCTTCGAGGGTGACTTCGTCGACGACGTGGTCCACCGGTTCCAGCGCGACTCGGCCGGGCCGTCGACGTTCCGGTTCCCCGGCGCCCAGCCCGGCGGCGGCCCGCTCATCGTGGGCGGCGACGTCGCGGTGGCCTTCGCCGGCGCCGACGCCGGGGTGGAACTGGTGCGCTGGCTGACCGACGCCGCCGCGTTCCGGCCCTGGCTGCGCGCCGGCGGCTACCTGTCACCGAACATCACCGTCCCGCTGGACGGCTACGCCGATCCGGTCCGCCGCCGGCTGGCCGCCGAGATGCGCACCGCCGACACCCCACGGTTCGACCTCTCCGACCGGCTTCCCGGGCCGTTCACCGGCTCCGACGGCGTCGGCATCTGGCGGATGATGCAGGATTTCTTCGCCGACGTGACCAGCGGGGTGCCGGCCGCCGAGGCGGTCCGCCGGGCCACCGGCCAGCTCGCCGCCGCGGCCCGCAGCGCGGGCGGTGGCCGGTGACCAGGGCACCGGTCCTCGGCGAGCTGGCCGTCCTCGACGACGTCGGGCCGCCGCGGCGCGGTCGTGCCTACCCGGCGGCGGGCGCCACGTCGGCGCTGCTGCTGCCCGCCGCGCTGCTCCTCGGTGGGCTGGTGCTCTGGCCGGTGCTGCGCACCGTGCACGCCAGCGTCACCACCGACGGCCGGTGGGTGGGCGCGGCGCACTTCCGGGCCGCGCTGGACGCGCCGGACACCGCCGCGGTGGTCGGTCGCACGGTGCTCTGGGCGCTGCTGGTGCCCGCCGTGGTGACCGGGCTGGGCTACCTGCTCGCCGCCGCGTCCCGCCGCTCCCAGGAGGGCGGCCTGGTCCGGCTGATCCTGGTCGTGCCGATCGCGCTGCCCCTGGTGGTCACCGGGGTCACCTTCCGCCTGATGTACGACCCGGACCCGACCCGTGGGCTGGCCACCCTGCTCGCCGCGCGGTTGACCGGGCGCTCCGCCGAGGACGCCCCGCAGCTGCTCGGCCCGGGCCTGGTCACCGTGGCGCTGATGTCGGCCTTCATCTGGGCCTGGGTGGGGCTGGCCGTGCTGGTGTTCCGCGCCGCGCTGGACCGGGTGCCGCCGAGCCTCGCCGACGCGGTACGCGCCTACGGCGGCAGCCGCCGGCACGTGCTCTGGGACGCCCAGTGGCGACCGCTGCTGCTGCGTACCTTCGCGGTGGTCTTCGCCCTGGTGGCGGTCGGCACCAGCCGGACCTTCGACCTGATCCTGGTGATGGCGCCCGGCTCGGTACGCGACGAGGCGGCGGTGCTGGCCCTGCGGGTCTGGCAGACCTCCGGCGGCACCACCACCGGCGAGGGGGCGGCACTCGGCGTGGTCTGGCTGGTGGCGGTGGCCGCGGGCATGCTGGTGGCGGCGCTCTTCGTCCGGCAGGCGTGGCCGCCGCCGCGACCCGCCGAGCCGGAGCCGGAGGAGGCGGAGCCGGCGACCGCCCCGCCGCCGCGGCTGTTCCGGCTGATCGCCGCGGGCGCGGCGGTGGCCTGGCTGATCCCGCTCGGGGTGCTGGTCGCGACGTCGCTGCACAGCCCGGTCGACGCGGCGGCCGAGGGCTGGTGGTCGGCACCGCTCAGCCTGGACTCCTACCGCGACGTGCTCGGCGGCTCGGAGCTGTGGCGGGCGCTGACGTTCACGCTGCTGCTGGCCACCGTGGTCACCGCCGCCGTGCTGGTCGTCGCGCTGCTCGCCGCATACCCGCTGGCCTGGCTGACCGGGCCGGCGGCGCAGGCGACCGGCCTGCTGCTGATGGCCGCCAGCATCGTCCCGGTGCAGGTGATCGCGGGGCCGGTCAACGAGGTGCTCGGGGTGGTGCTCTCCTCCGGCACCGCCCGCGGGCTGGCGCTGGTGCACCTGGCGCTCGGCGTGCCGTTCGCGGTGCTGGTGCTGCGCAACGCCTTCGCCGACCTGCCGGCGGAGCAGGTCCGTGGCGCGCGGCTGGGCGGGCGGCACTGGTGGGGCACGCTGCGCCGGCTGGCCCGCCACAACCGGCCGGCGATCGTCGCTGTCTCCGTGCTGGAGTTCGTGCAGGTCTGGAACGACCTGGTGGTCGGGCTGCTGTTCAGCGGCCCCGACGCGGCGCCGCTGGGGCTCTTCCTGGCCGGGCAGACCCGCGGCTTCGTGGCCAACAGCGGCGCGCTCGCCACCGGCTCGGTGATCGCCTCGGTGCTGCCGGTGCTGCTGGTGGTGCTCGCCCGCCGGCATCTCGTCGCCGGCCTGGTCGCGGGGGGCGTCCGGTGACCGGCCCGACCGGCGCCGGCCGTCCGCCCCGTTGGCCGGTGCTGGTCGCGGTCGGCACGCTGGTCAGCGGGGTGGCCGCGAACCTGGCCAGCAACCTGCTCTCCGAGCTGGCCAGCAGCGTGCTCGGGCCGGCGAGCATCGCGGTGGCGGTCAGCGGCGCGATCGGCTGGTTGGTGTTCGAGATGCGCCGGCGGCGGGCCGGCCGGCAGGTCGCCGCCGAGCCGACGGAGATCGTCGCCGAGCCGACCACCGGCGCCCCGACGCTGCCCTACCCGGCCGGCTTCACGGGTCGGGGTGAGCACGTGGAGTCGATCGTCGCGCTGCTGGCCCGGGAGCACGCGGTGGCCGTGCTGGGCCGGCGTGGGGTGGGCACCTCGGCCTGCGCGGTGCAGGCGGCCAACCTGTGCCGGGAGAACTTCCCGGACGGGCAGTACTACCTCGACCTGCGCCGCGCCGGCCGGCCCCGTTCGGCGCGGCAGGTGCTCACCGCGCTGGCCCGGATCCTGGGCACCCCGCCGCCGACGTCCGGCCGGGCGGACGCGCTCGCCGAGGCCGCCGACGCGCTGCGCCGGCAGCTCGACGGTCGCAAGATCCTGCTGGTGCTGGACAACGTGGACACACCCGCGCAGGTGCGGCCGCTGCTGCCGCCGACCGCGCGCACCTGCCGGCTGCTGCTCGCCGGCGGCCCCGCGTTGACCGGTCTCGAGGGCGTGGTGGCGCACTGGATCGCCGAGCCCGGCCCGACCGAGGCGGTCGAACTCTTCGCCGCCGCCGGGCAGGCCGCGCCGGCCGCCCGGGTCCGCCGGGCCGATCCGCGCGCCGACCCGGCGGTACGGTCCATCGTGGACCTCTGCGGGCGGCAGCCGCGGACGGTCCGCGCGCTGGG
Source organism: Micromonospora sp. NPDC051006 (assembly GCF_044456245.1). Taxonomy (NCBI): domain Bacteria; kingdom Bacillati; phylum Actinomycetota; class Actinomycetes; order Micromonosporales; family Micromonosporaceae; genus Micromonospora; species Micromonospora sp. NPDC051006. The sequence goes on along the minus strand of NZ_JBITFP010000004.1, from coordinate 428,283 downwards.
CTACCGCACCGCCCAGCACGGCTGGCGCCCCGCCGACGTGCTCGACGCGCTGCGCCGAGCGGTCGAGACACCCCCGCACCAGCGGGTCAGCGTCTCCCCCGCGGCCCGGTTGGTCACCGAGCGCGACACCGCCTACCGGGCGCTGTCGGTCGAGGCGCGGCGGCTGCACCGGTTGATGTCGCTCAGCCCGGCCCCGGTGGACCGGCCGACCATCGCGGCGCTGGCCCGTCGGCGGCCCGACCGGGTGGCGGCGCTCCTCGACGAGCTTGCCGCGGCGGCGTTCGTGGTCGGCGCGCCCGGCGACCGCTACGAGATCCGGCCGCTGCTCGCCGGCTACGCCCGGCTGCATCTGCGCGACGCCGAGCCGGCCCGCCGGCGGGTCGCCGCCCAGGCCCGGCTCACCCGGCACCTGGCCCGCCAGGCCGAGCGGCACGCGGCCAACCTCGCCGCGATCGGGTCACCGCCTGACCGGGAGTGGTCGCTGCCGCTGGACGACGACCCCTACGGCTGGTTCGACCTGCACCAGGAGCTGCTGCTGGCGGTGGTGCGGGTGCCGGCCGGCGCCGCGGAGACCCTGCCCCGGCGGGTACGTCGCTGGTGGTTCCGGCTGGCCGTGGCGCTGTGCGGGTGGCTGGCGCACGCCGAACGGCTGCAGGAGTGGGAGCAGGTGTGCCGCACGGTGCTCGCCACCCCGACCGCCGACGACCGGCCGGAGATCGCCGGCTGGGCGCACAACGAGCTGGGCGTGCTGCGCCGGCGCCGGCACGACCCGCAGGGCGCCGCCGCCGCGCTGACCCTGGCGGTGGCCGAACGCGGCCGGCGCGGCACCGCGCAGGCGCGGATGAACCTCGGCCTGGCCCTGCTCGACCTCGGCCAACTCGACGACGCGGTGGAGCACCTGGAGCTGTCCCGGCGGCACCGCTCCGGCGCCGACCGGGCCGGGCACGCGCTGACCGACCTGGGGTTGGGCGCGGCCCGGCTGGCCCGGGGCGAGCTGGACAGCGCCCACCACCACCTGGTGCGGGCGGCGAACACGTTCCGCTCGCTCGGCGACGCCCGGGGCTACGCCGCGGCGCTGACCAATCTGGTGCTGGTGCACGCCAGCGTCGGCGAACACCTCGACGCGGCGCAGGCGTGGCGGGCCGCGCTACGCGAGTACGAGTCGGTGAGCGATCCGACGAGCAGGGCGGCCGCCCTGCTCAACGCCGGCGCCACCCTGCTGGCCACCAGCCCGACGCAGGCGCGGCAGGCCTACGAGATGCTCGCCGAGAGCCGCCGGCTGCGCGAGGGCGGCCGGCCGAGCGCGGGGCTGGGCCGGACCCTGCTCTACCTGGGCGACGCGGCGGCCGCCCTGGACGATCCGGACGAGGCGCATCGCCACTGGGTGGACGCGGCGGCCATCTGTGAGGAGGTTGGCGACGCCGAGGGGCAGGCGGCGGCCGACACCCGGCTGGCACCCGACGAGCCGGCGACCGCGCAGACCGCAGTAGAGGCCTGAGCAGGCCCGCACGTCACGGAAGGCCCGTGAGGATCTGTCGGCCGCTACGGCCTGTCAGCGGTGAAGAAGGCGGTCAGCGCCGGGGCGAGGGCGTCGGGTGAGACGTCGTGCGTCTGCCCGTCGAGGGTGCGGTACGCGGCGGTGGGCAGCGCCCCGGCGGTGGCCTCGGCGGCCCGCTGGAGGAGCTGTGGGCTCGCGTCGCCGGCGAGGACCAGGGTGGGGACGGTGATCCTCGCCGCGAGGTCGCGCGGCACGTGGCCGTCGCCGAGGACGGCGTCGTCGTAGCCGAGCGTCGGGGCGATCGCCTCGAACGCGGCCCAGTGCGGCTGGGCCCGCATGCCGGCGATCACCTGCGGCGGGACCCCGACGTGCGTCATGAACAGGGCGACCGCGTCGCCGTTGCGACCCGCGGCGAGCAGCTCGTGCAGGTGCTGGGCGTACTCCTTCAGCCGGCTGGCGTTCTCGCCGTCGGCCTCGGCGAGGAACGGCGGCTCGTAGAGCGCGAGCCGGGTGATCCCGGGTCCGGCGGCGGCGGTGGCCAGGGCGAGCGCGGCGCCGGAGGAGATGCCGCAGAGGTACGCCTGGCCGCCGGCCGCCGCGATGACGGCCTGGAGGTCCTCGACCTCCCGGAGCACCGCGTAGGGCGGGGTGTCCCCGCTCTCGCCGCGGCCGCGCCGGTCGTAGGTGTGCACGGTGAACCGGGTGGCCAGCGCGGCGGCGAGCGGCCGCATCGGGCCGCCCGCGCGGGAACACAGGGCGCCGTCGACGAGGACGACGGCTGGACCGTCGCCGGTGCGTTCGTAGCCGATGGCGGTGCCGTCGGCGGAGGTGACCACGGGCATCGAGCTGCTCCTCACTCGGGTTGGGTGGGCTCGACGTCGAGGCTGGCCAGGTAGGCGGCGAACCGGTCGAGGCTGGTGCTGAAGCCGGCCTGCGCCTCGGCGCTCAGGTAGGCGGCGGGCACGTTGGTCTGGTGGGTGATCACTTCGGTCCGCCCGTCGCCCAGGGCGACGAAGGTGACCTCGGTGCGCATGCCACCCTCGACGTCGGACTCGATCCAGACCAGCCGCTCCGGTCGCTGGATCTCGGCGTAGACGGCCCGCATCCGGTAGGTGCTGCCGTCGGCGTCGTTGACCATCGTGGTCTCGAAGGCCCCGCCGGGGCGCAGCTCGACGAGGATGCCGTCGAGCGGGGTGCTGGTGCCGGCCGGGCCCCAGAAGTGGGTCAGGTGCTCCGGCCGGGTCATGCAGTCGAAGAGCAGCTCCGGGGAGCCGTGGTGCACCCGCCGGTAGGTCACTTCGCCGGTCTCGTTCATGGTGTCGTCTCCTCGTGGTGGCGCGGGTCGGCGCGCAGCGCGGCCAGGTGCTCCGCGAGGCGGTCGTGCCGGTCGGCCCACATCTGGCGGTGCCGGGCCATCCAGTCGGCGGCGACCTCCAGGTGTTCCGGCTCCAGCACACACGGGCGGGACTGCGCGGCCCGCCCGCGCGAGATCAGACCGGCCCGCTCCAGCACCTTCAGGTGCTTGGAGACCGCCTGCTGGCTCATCGCGAACGGCTCCGCGAGCTGGTTGACCGAGGCCGCTCCGCCGGCCAGGCGCTCCAGGATCGCCCGCCGGGTGGGGTCGGCGAGCGCGGCGAAGACCAGGCTCAGTTCGTCCTCGACAACAGGCATGCCCCGACCCTATCCACAACCTTTCGTTTGCACAACCGTTAGGTTGTGGTCGGAGCCCGTCTGTCGTCCGCCGGTCCGCCGGCCGGAATGATGATCGGCGTGGACACGGTGACGATCCGGGACCGAACCCCAGCCGACCTGCGACGATGCGCCGACCTGCTCGCCGAGGTGCACCGCCTCGACGGCTACCCGCTGAACTGGCCCACCGATCCGCAGCGATGGTTGAGCCCGCCCGACCTCCAGCACGCGTGGGTCGCCGAGGTCGGCGGGGGTCCGGTGGGCCACATCGCCGTACACGGTGCCGCCGCGCCTCCGCGGCCGCAGTCGGCCCCCGCCGAGGTCGGCCGGCTGTTCGTCGCGCCCGCCGTGCGCGGGCACGGCGTCGCCGGCGCGCTGCTGCGACGGGCCCGGCGCTGGGCCACCGACCGCGACCGCGAGCTGCTGCTGGAGGTCGTCGACCGCCCGGGCTCGACCGCCGTCGCGCTCTACGAACGCACCGGTTGGCGCCACACCCGCACCAGCACCGCCGACTGGACCGCCCCGGACGGCAGCCCGGTGACCCTGCGGCACTACGCACTCCCCCGACCGCACCGGGCCTGAGAGAGCGCGATGACGCGCGTGCCCCCGCACCGTCAGCGACCGAAACGACGTTGCGGCGCGCGGTCACCATGGCGGGATGGACTTCGAGCTGAGCGCCGCGGAGCAGGCGGTGTGGCAGGCCTTCCCCCGACGGGCCCTGGTGGATCTGACCAGCGCCGAGGACCGGGTGGTTCGAGCGTCCGTCATCCGCGCGCTGCTGCTCGGCGCGATGCCACCGGAGGCGGGACAGTTGGCTGCCCTGACCCTGGTCGGCGCCGAGATCTCCGGCACGCTGGACCTGTCGTACGCCGAGATCCCTTACGCCGTCCGCCTGAGTCGGTGCACGTTCGGAGAACGCGTCGAACTGGTCGGTGCCCGGACGCGGGAACTGGACCTGGCCGGCTCCAGACTCCGCGGCCTCTGGGCTGAGAAGGCGTCCATCGAGGGCAACCTCCGGTTGGCCGGGGTCCGGTCTGTGGGCGGTGTCCGCCTCGTGGCCGCCCGGATCGACGGCGCGCTCGTACTGGACGGGGCACAGATCGCCGGAGCGCCGGCGGTGGAGGGCAGCCTCCTCTCCGTCGGCCACGACATCCGGGGCCTGCGCCTGCGCTGCGAGGGCGAGGTCCAGCTCAACAGCGCCGACATCCGCGGTTCGGTGCGGCTGCACGGCGCCACGATCACCAACCCCGACGGCCGAGCCGTGGCGGCGGTCGGCATGGTGGTCGGCGGCACCCTCAGCTGCTGCGACGGGTTCAGCGCCCAGGGGCGCATCAACATCTCCTTCGCCCGCGTCGACAAGCAGGTCTGCTTCGAACACGCCCGGCTGCACGCCAGCACAGGCGTCGGGCTCAACTGCCGGCAACTGCAGACCACCGAACTGGTGCTCGCCACCGGCGAACCGATCGAGCGTCCGGTCGACCTACGGCACGCGCGGGTCGGTGTGCTCCGCGACGACGAACCGCTCGGCTGGCCGACGAAGCTGCGCCTCGACGGATTCAGCTACGACACGATCGTGTCGACGGCTGACGTGCGGCAGCGACTGGGCTGGCTCGACCGCGACGACGACGGGTACGCGCCCCAGGCCTACGAACAGTTGGCGGCGATGTACCGGCGTCGGGGCGAGGAAGACAGCGCCCGGACGGTGCTGTTGCGTGGGCAGCGGCGCCGACGGGCCCTGCAGTCGCGACCGATCCAGCTCTGGGGTTACCTGCAGGACGTCACGGTCGGCTACGGCTACCGACCCGCCCTGGCCGCCATGTGGCTGCTGGCGCTCTTCCTCGTGGGCACCGTGGCGTTCACCACCCAGCAGCCGGTGCCGTTGGACCCGGCGAGCCCGCTGCACTTCCGCGCTCCCGTCTACACACTGGACCTTCTGTTGCCGCTCGTCGACCTGCACCAGGAGACAGCCTTCGAACCGGTCGGGACGACCGTGTGGCTCGCGTACGGGCTTATCGCCTGCGGTTGGATCCTGGTCACCACCATCGCCGCCGGCACCACCCGCGTCCTGCGCCGCGGCTAGTCCGGCCGGTCGGGTCAGGGCTGGCGACGACCCGCCGGACTCGGCGTCACTCAGGACGGGCTTGCCACCGTCTCGGTGTCCGAGCCGTCCGTCGTCGGCCCCGGCGTGCCGGCCCGCGCCCGGGCGACGATGCGCCCACGCTCCGATTCCGGAAAGCGGTCGAGTCTGGCCCGGACCTCGTCGGCGTTCTCGTCGGCGCCGAAGAGTTCGGTGCCCGGCTCGAAGCGGACGCCTTCGGCGAGGGCGCCGGCGATGACCGGGTCGAAGCCGAGCGCGTCCACGAGGGAGGCGACGGCGGTGAGGTCGGCGGGGTCGTCGCCGGCGATCGCGACCGCGGTGCGTGCGCCATCGCCGGCGGGCCGGGCCTTGTCCTCGATGTCGTGGTAGCCCACGTGGTTGAACGCCTTGACGACCCGGGCGCCGGAAAGGAACGCCTGGACGGTCTCGCTCGAGGAGGTGCGCGGATCGGTGAGGTCGTCCCGGATGCCGTCGACCTCCCACCAGTAGTTCATGGCGTCGACGACCAGCTTGCCGCGTAGCGCGTCGGCCGGGATGGTGCGGTACCTGCCCAGCGGCAGGGCGAGGATGACGATGTCGGCGCGGGCCGCGGCGTCGGCGGCGGTGGTGGCGACCGCACCGGGAGTGAGCACCTCGACGGTGAGCGCGATCTTGGCAGTGTCTCCGGAGCCGGCGATGAGCACCCGGTATCCGGCGGCCAGCGCGAGCCTGGCGAGAACGGTGCCCAGCTTGCCGGCACCGAGGATGCCGATGGTCTGGCCGCCGCTCTGGGTGGTGTCGTTCATGTCTGTTCCGATCGTTCAGTTGGCGAGGATGTCGCGAACCATGGGGATCACCTTCGTGCCGTAGAGCTCGACGGCCCGCAGTCGGGCGGATACCGGCTGGGCGCCCGCGGTGTAGATGAGGTCGAACCGGCCGACACCGAGGGCGCTGACGGTGCGGGCGATCTTGCGGGCGACGGTCTCCGGCGAGCCGATGTAGAGGGAGCCGTGCTCGATGTCGGCGTCGAACTCGGCTCGGCGGATCGGCGGCCAGCCGCGCAGGGCGCCGATCCGGTCCCGGATGACCCGGTAGTGCGGCCAGAACACCTCCTTGGCCTCCTCGTCGGTGTCGGCGATGAAGCCCGGCGAGTGCATCCCGACCGGATACGCCGTCGTGCCGAACTGCTCCGCGGCACGCCGGTACAGGTCGATGTAGGGCGCGAAACGCGTGGGCGCGCCGCCGATGATGGCGAGCATGAGCGGCAGGCCGTGGCGCGCGGTGCGGACCACCGACTGCGGCGAACCGCCGACGCCCACCCAGGTGGTCAGGCGGCCCGACTCGGTCTTCGGGAAGACGTCGGCGTCGACCAGCGGGGCGCGCAGGGTGCCGCTCCAGGTGACCGGCTGCTCGTCGAGCAGCTTGACGAAGAGGTCGAGCTTCTCCTCGAACAGCGTGCCGTAGTCGCTGAGGTCGTATCCGAAGAGGGGGAAGGACTCGGTGAACGAGCCACGGCCGAGGATGACTTCGGCCCGGCCGTTCGACAACGCGTCGACCGTGGCGAAGCGCTGGAACACCCGGACCGGGTCGTCCGAGCTCAGCACGGTCACCCCGGAGCCGAGCCGGATGCGCGAGGTACGCGTGGCGATGCCGGCAAGAACTGTCTCCGGGGTCGACACCGAGTACTCCGGCCGATGGTGCTCGCCGACGGCGAGGGCGTCGACGCCGAGCTCGTCGGCCAACACCGCCTCGTCGACGACCTGCCGGATCGCGGCGGCGTAGGAGACCGGCGTACCGGAGTCGTCCTGCGGCACGTCGCCGAAGGTGTCGAGGCCGAACAGGAGGTCAGACATGGGTGGGCTCCTTGCTGAGTAGTTCCCGCACCCGCGGGGCGACCTCTCGGCCGAGCAGCTCGATGGAGCGGGCCCGGGCCTGGCGGGGCAGGTGCATGACGTCGTACTTGAGGTCGAAGCGGCTGAGCCGCAGGTCGCGGGCCATCGTGGCGATCTTCTGGGCCACCGTCTCGGGCGACCCGACGAAGAGTGCCCCGGAGTCGACTTCGGCCGCGTAACGTTCCCGGGTCGGCCGGTAGAAGCCGCGTTCCCGGGCGAGCTGCGTGACGACCGGCTGCCAGTAGCGCCACCAGGTCTCGACGGCCTCCTCGTCGGTGTCGGCGACCAGGCCGAGTGAGTGCTGTCCGACGGACTTCGGGGCGTGCCCGTGCTGTTCGAGCGCGCGGTGGTAGAGGTCGACGTGTCCGGCGAACCGTTGCGGACGGCCGCCGATGATCGCGAGCATGAGCGGAAGTCCGTAGCGGGCGGCGCGGATCACCGAGTTCGGGCTGCCGCCCACGCCGATCCAGGTCGGGATGCCACCCGGGCGCATCCGTGGGTGCGGACGCTGCTCGGTCAGCGGGCTGCGGAAGGTGCCCGACCAGGTCACCGACTCCTCTCGCTGCAGCCGCAGAAACAGGTCGAGCTTCTCCTCGAACAGCTGCTCGTAGTCGGCCAGGTCGTAGCCGAACAGCGGAAACGACTCGGTCGCCGAGGCCCGCCCGAGGATGAGCTGCGCGCGACCGTTCGACACCGCGTCGAGGGTCGAGAACTCGTGGTAGAGCCGGACCGGGTCGTTCGTGCTGAGCACCGTGACCGAGGTGCCGAGCCGGATCCGCTCGGTGGCCGTCGCGATCGCCGAGAGCAGCACGGGCGTCGCCGAGTCGTTGAAGCCCTCGCGGTAGTGCTCGCCGACGCTGAACACGTCGAGCCCGACCGACTCGGCCAACCGGGCCTCCTCGACGATCAGCCGTACCGTCTCGGCATCGCCCATGACGCGGTCGCCGTCGGTGGCCACTTCCCCGAATGTGTTGAGGCCCAGCTCGAAGCCTTCGGTCGTCATGGTCTCCTCCTGCTCCGGTCCCCGGCGGACCGCCACTCGGGGATCGCAACGTTGATTGACTCGTCAATTATTTCCACGATATGATTGACACGTCAATTGGAGGACGGATGACGGAGAACACACCCCAGCGGCGCAGCGGACGCCAGCTGCCGACCGCGGAGCAGCTGCGGATCTGGCGCGACTTCATCGAGACGGCGGACGCACTCAGGTCCCAGCTCAGCTCACGGCTGCAGACCGAGTCGGCGCTGTCTCCCGGTGACTACGCGGTCCTGCTCGCCCTCAGCGAGGCCGAGGGGTCGGGGATGCGCTCCTCCGAGCTCGCGGCCGGCATCGGCTGGCAACGCAGCCGGCTCTCCCATCACCTCGGCCGGATGGAGCGGCGCGGACTCATCCGCCGGGAGGAGTGCGCCGCCGACAACCGGGGCGCCGAGGTCGTGCTCACCCCGACCGGCGCCGAGGCGTTCCGAGGCGCCACCTACCCGCATCTGCGCGCCATCCGCGAACTCTTCGTCGACGCGCTCACGCCGGACCAACTCGCCGCCGCAGGCGAGGTCGCCGTGGCGCTGCGCGCGCACCTCGGCCCGTCCGGCAAAGTGTGACGACCCCCGGATGAGGCACGCCTCGCAACGGGCTGGACGCGGAGGCCGACGTCCCACGCGGTCAGGTCCCGGGGCGCACGTGCTACAGAAAGTGGCTGCTCAAGACGGCAGGAGCGGACGCATGAAGGTGCGCTCGTACCGCACGACGCAGCCCGAGTCGTCGCGGATGCTGTCAGCCGCGACGAACTCCGGGTCATTGCCGAAACGTGCGCGGTAACGCTCGTAGGCTGCCAGGGTGTGCCACTGCTGACTGTTTGGCTAAGCGATCCTACGTGGGCTGTCCGGTCGTTGGCGGTCGTGTTCGCTGGCCGGGTCTGGGGGGTTCGGTCCCGTATGGTGAGGCGTCGATTGTTGGTGGGTGTGGGTGGGGCGTGGGGTTGTGGCGGGTTCGGTGTTGACGTCGACTGCGACGTGCACCGCGTATCGGGCGGTGTGCGGCGGTAAGCCCGACGCGCCCGGAGTTCAATCGCCGGTGGCGGGCCGGGTGCTGGCCGGCCGGGTGGGGTGGCTGGCGGACCTGGTGCGGTGCATGGCCGATCGGGTGATCGCCGCACATTGGTCAGATGCCGATCTTGCGGTGCTTGCTGGCGGGGTCGGGCCTGATGGGAGGCGTCTGCCGGCCAGTGGGTGGATGGCGTTGCGGCGGCTCGGCTGGGGTGCGGTGGCGCCGGCGGGTGTGGTGGTGTCCGACCGGGTTCGCCGCATCGCCGAGGAGGAAGCGGCCCGGGCTCTGCGTCTGGGATGTCACCGTCGCGCGGTGGTTGCCGCGCTGCTGGCCACCTGGCCGGCAGACCCGTCGGCTCGCACCAGTGAGGAGTGGTCGGCGTTGCGGGCGGCGCTGCCCGAAGGCGCCGATAGCGCGACGATCCGTAACCGCACCCGGCAGATCCGCGCATACCTCGATGGGTGTGGGCGGTTGCCGGCGGGGTTGTGTGAGGTGGAGGGTCCGCCGGTTGTGGCGCGGCAGGTGAGCCTGGCCGCGGCGGACCGGCAACAGGTCGTCGTCGACCGCATCGACGACCGCAGGGTGCGGGTGTGGTCGCAGCTTCCGGTGTGCGCGTCGCCGGCCTCCTACCGTGACTGGGTGTGGCATGCCGTCGAGGTGGTCCTGCCGCCCACTGTGCCCGCGGGGGTGAAGGTGTGCAGCCCGACGCTGCGGCCCCGCGACGGCGAAGTCCGGGTCGACCTGCCCTGGCAGACCCCCCACACCCCGCCACCGTTGCACGGCCACAGGCGTGCGCTGGGTGTCGACTGGGGTGTGAACACCCTGCTGACCGCCACCGTGGCCGACCTCGACCAGGACGGCGTCGTGGTGGACGGGCGGCCGTTGCGGTTCGACGCGACCGGCGTGTCGGCGAAACTGGTGCGACTACGCCGCCACCGCGAACACCTCCGCACCAAGGTCGAGCACCTGACCCGGCTGGCCGACGGCCGCCCCGCCCACGCCGATCCGGCTTTGACGGGCAAGCTCGCCCGGCTGGAGGTCGAGCATGAGGCGGTGTGTGCCCGGATCCGGCATCTCAACAAGGCGCTTGCGTGGTCGGCGGCGCGGTGGCTGCTCGACCACGCCACCGCGCACCAGGCCAGCGTGATCTATGTCGAGGACCTCGCCACCCTCGAGACCCGTGGCCGCTCCCGCAGCCTCAACCGGCGCCTGTCCGGCGCGGTCCGCGGCACCGTGTTCACCGCCATCGCCCACCTCGCCGCGAAACGAGGTATCACCGTCGTGACCGTTCCCGCGCGCGGCACCTCGTCGGGCTGCCCCCGCTGCGGTGCCGCGCTCAGGCACGTCAACGCGCCGGACCGGAACGTGGCCGGATATCGGTGGGCCACCTGCACGTGCGGCCTGACACTCGACCGCGACCACGCCGCCTCGCAACGCATCACCGCCCGAGGCCTGACCAACCAGACCAAAACCCGCCGCGACCGCAACGGCCGCGCCGCGATCCGCACAGCCACCGACACACCCGTGCGACGCCCGGCGCGTCGACCCGCCCCCGCCGCGACCGGGCCGGCGCGGGAGCGACGCAAAACGGCACCCACCCCCAAGCAGACCCGACCTACAGGTGCCAAGACTTCACCCCTGCTGCCCTTGCGACGGCAGGTTCCCGCCCCGACACACCCCCCACCGGGGTCTGCCGGCAAGCGTCCGGCGGGACGGACACCCCAGGCAACCAACCCCTCAGGGCCGGTCCGCCAGGTGCCGCACACGGTTTCCACCACCCCGCGACACCCCCACCAGGTCCGCGGGGCAGTCCTCGGCCGCGGCTTCCACCGCCACGTGCACGCCACCCCCATCACCCACGGGACAACGGCACAGGCGAGATGCCCGGATCATGAGGATCAAACAGGAAACCAGAGACGCTCTCGAAGCTGAACAGCGCTTCGGCCTGGTCGCTGGCTCCCTCGGCAGGCAGGAAGTAGCCGTGGTGCACACCACCGTGCTTGGCCACCAGCCGCATCCACTCGTGGGCGAAGCGCTCGAACGCCTCGATCTCCGCGGGGTCGATGGTGTAATGAACGACGCAGGTGATTATGGCCCGACGATACGGGTCGGTGGTCGCACAAGGCGGTGTCGCCGCTGGTGGGCAGCCGGCACGTGGCCGCCCACCACGCGTGAGCAGGGCGGATATGAGCGCCCGGCGTCAGTTGCCGGCGCCCAGAGAGCCCATCATCACCGTCGGATAGCGGTCCCCGCGAGCGGCACCGACCGGAACGGCCCGCTCGATGACGGCCAGGTCGTCGGCGGTCAGGGTGACGTCCGCCGCGCCCAGGGCCTCGGCGAGGCGTTCCCGGGTACGCGCGCCGACCAGCGGCACGATGTCCTCGCCCCGAGCGGCCACCCAGGCGATGGCCAACTGCGCGACCGAGCAGCCCTTCTCGGCGGCGATCCCGCCCAGGGTCTGCACCAGGCCGAGATTGTGCTCGAGGTTGTCGCCGTGGAAGCGAGGGCTGTGCGAGCGGAAATCGCCGGGGCCGGTGCCCCGGCCCGGGGCCCAGTGCCCGGAGATCAGGCCGCGGGAGAGCACACCGTAAGCGGTCAGCCCGATGCCGAGCTCCCGCAGGACCGGCAGGATCTCCCCTTCGACGGCCCGGGAGATCAACGAGTACTCGATCTGCAGGTCGGCGATCGGGTGCACGGCGTGCGCCCGGCGGATCGTGTCCGGGCCGACCTCGGACAGGCCGATGTGCCGGACGTACCCGGCCTTGACCAGCTCGGCGATCGCGCCCACGGTCTCCTCGATCGGCACGTCCGGGTCGAGGCGGGCCGGGCGGTAGATGTCGATGTAGTCGGTGCCGAGCCGGGTCAGCGAGTACGCCAGGAAGTTGCGCACCGCCACCGGCCGGCTGTCGTGGCCGCCCCACGACATATCCGGCCCGCGCAGCCCGCCGAACTTGACGCTGAGCTGGTAGCTGTCGCGGGGGCGGCCGCGCAGCGCCTCGCCGAGCAGCAGCTCGTTGTGGCCCATGCCGTAGAAGTCGCCTGTGTCGATCAGCGTTATCCCCGCGTCGAGCGCGGCGTGGACCGTCGCGATGCTCTCCGTGCGGTCGGACGGCCCGTAAAGGTCCGACATGCCCATGGCGCCGAGGCCGAGGGCGGAGGTGGTCGGTCCGGTGCGGCCGAGGGTTCGGGTCTGCATGTCCGTTCTCCTTCGTTCGATCTCCTCCACCATCCGTCGCCGGACGCCGCCACGGAAACGGAGCGCTTGTCGTAGGAGCGGCGATCTCTGGATGGCGGCCCCGCCCCGGAGAGACGATGGGGTCATGCAGCGCGCCGAACTCGCCGACTTCCTGCGCCGCCGGCGGCAGGCCATCCGTCCCGGGGACGTCGGGGTGGCCGCCGGCCCCCGCCGCCGCACCGCGGGCCTTCGGCGGGAAGAAGTCGCCCTGCTCGCCGGCATGTCGACGGACTATGTCGTCCGCCTGGAGCAGGGACGCAGCGCACAGCCGTCGCCGCAGCTGCTCGGCGCGCTCGCCCGCGCGCTGCGGCTCACCGACGACGAGCGGGCGCACCTCTTCCACCTGGCCGGGCACCAGCCGCCGCCGGGCGACGGGCCGGCGCGCTTCGCCCGTGCCGGCCTGGTACGCATGCTGGACCTGCTCGGCACGACGCCGGCCAGCGTCCTCTCCGACCTCGGCGAGACGCTCGCGCAGAACCGGGCGGGCATGCTGATCTTCGGCGATCCGAGCGGCTTCCGAGGGGACCGGCGATATCACGTGTACCGGTGGTTCACCGACCCCGAAGCGCGCCGGATCCACCCGCCGGAGGAGCACGAGCACCACTCCCGCGTCATCGTCGCCGACCTGCGCGCCGCTGCCGGCCGGCGCCAGGGTGACCCCGAGGTGACCGGGCTGGTTTCCCGGCTGCGAGCGGCCAGCGCGGAGTTCCGGCGGCGGTGGGACGAGCACGAGGTCAGCGTGCGGCGCGCGGACCGGAAGACCGTCGTGCACCCGCGGGTGGGACAGCTACTTATGGACTGCGAAACGCTGACGACGCCGGACCAGGGGCAGGTGCTGCTGGTGTTGACGCCCGCGAACACGGACGCGGCGGAGAAGCTCGCGCTGCTGTCGGTGGTCGGGCTGGAGGAGTTCCCGGCCAGCACGCCCTGAGGCGCCACCGGGGCTCAGACCGGTGCCCGGCGTGATACGCCCACGAACTGGAAGGAACAAGCACCATGACCAAGCTCGCACTCGTCACCGGCGCCACCTCCGGCATCGGCCAGGCCTTCGCCGAGCGGCTGGCCGCTGACGGCTACGACCTGGTGATCGCGGGCCGGCGAAAGGACCGCCTGGACGAGTTCGTCGCCTCCCACCGCGGGGCCAACGTGCGGACGGTGGCTGCCGACCTGTCCACCGATGCCGGGGTGGACGCGATCGCCGAGGTCTGCGCGTCGCAGCCGCTGACGATGCTGGTGAACAACGCCGGCGTGTCGCACTACATGCCGCTCGCGGAGCTTCCCGCCGACAAGGCCAGGGAACTCGTACACGTCAAGGTCGTCGCCCCGACGATGCTCACCCGCGCCGCCGTCGCCGGCATGCAGCAGCGAGGCGACGGCGCCATCATCAACGTGGCCGGCATGATCGCCTTCAGCGGTCCGGCACCGAGTTCGATGATGCCCCGCCGGGCCGTCTACGCCGGCACCCTGGCCCACCTCGTCGCGATGTCCCAGACGTTGAGCGCCGAACTGGCCGGCACGGGCGTCAAGGTCCAGGTCGTGTGCCCCGGCGTGGTGGCCACCGAGTTCCACGAGCGGCAGGGTCTCGACATGAGCGTGGTCCCGCGGATGAGCGCCGACGACGTGGTCACGGCCAGCCTGCGCGGTCTCGAACTGGGCGAGGTCGTCGTCGCCCCGGGCGTGGAGGACGCCGGGCTCCTGGACGCGGTCTTCCAGGCCGACCTCGCCGCATTCGGCGGACAGAGCCCCGAACTCGCCACCCGCTACCGGGCCGGCTGAGGCGTAGTCAGCGGGTGGCTGCTGGATCGGCCACACCCTCAGGGGCGGCGCCGTGCGTCAGGGCTTGAGGAGAGTCTTGACGGCGCGACGCTCGTCCATCGCCCGGTAGCCGTCGGCGGCCTGCTCAAGCGGCAGCGTGAGGTCGAAGACCCGGCCCGGGTCGATCTGCCGGTTCCAGATCAGGTTGATCAGCTCGGGCAGGAAACGGCGCACCGGGGCGGGGCCACCGTGCAGATGCACGTGGGAGAAGAACAACTCCTCGCCGGGTAGCTGGACCCCGTGGGCGACACCGACGTAGCCGACGTGACCCCCGGCACGGGTCGAGCGGATCGCCTGCATCATCGACTCCTGGGTGCCGACCGCCTCGATGACCGAGTGCGCGCCGAGCCCCTCGGTGAGGTCCTTGATCCGGGCCACGCCCTCGTCGCCGCGCTCGGTGACGATGTCGGTCGCACCGTAGTGGATCGCGAGTTTCTGGCGGGACTCGTGTCGGCTGACCGCGATGACGCGCTCCGCGCCGAACTGCTTCGCCGCCAGCACTGCGAGGAGGCCGACGGCGCCGTCACCGACGACAGCGACGGTCCTGCCCGGTGCGACCTCGGCCGCCACCGCACCGAACCAGCCGGTGCCGAGCACGTCGGAGGCCGCCAGCAGGTCCGGAATCAGATCATCCGAGGGGATGTCCGGGGTGGCGACCAGCGTGCCGTCAGCCAGGGGAATGCGAAGGTACTCGGCCTGGGCGCCGAGTCCGCCGATGGGCTCGCGGTGCACGCAGGAGCTCTGGTAGCCCGCGCGGCAGATGGCGCAGGTGTTGTCGGAGGCGAAGAAGGATCCGACGACGAACTGGCCCGGTTTGATGTTCCTGACCTCGCCGCCGACCTCCTCGACGACGCCGACGTACTCGTGGCCCATCGGCGACGGCCCGTTCACCGCCTCGACGCCCCGGTAGGGCCACAGGTCGGAACCGCAGACGCAGGCGGCGGAGACGCGGATGATCGCGTCGGTCGACAGGAGGATCCGCGGATCCTCGCGCTCCTCCACCCGGACGTCGCCGGGGGCGTGCAGAACAGCACCACGCATCAGGTTCTTCCTCTCACCTTGACGGGCGGCCGGGACACCGCCGGTCACCCTCCCGGGCGTACCCGGACAGGGCGTGGGAAATACCACCATCCGGCGAGTAACCGTCGAAACCGACAGCGGTCCCCATCCTGGGTCCGTTGACCGGGTCCCGTTGTTCCTTACCCAGCAGAGCCCGACACACCCCGCGCAGGGCGTTTCTGCTGAAAGGTGGAGTGATGGAGCACCCACCGCTCGCGGCCTGGGACGGCCTCGCCGAGAGCCGGGACGGCCGGAGACCGAGTGGGGCCAGCACGGCACCGACGAGGACGACGGCCAGCAGCGGGCCCTGAGCCCAGGCAAGGAGGCACACCACCATGTCCGAACCCGCGCAACCATCAACCGCCCGGCAGAATCTCGGCAGCTTCGCGCCGAAGCTGGTGTCGCTCACCGACGACGTCCTCTTCGGCGACGTCTGGGAACGCGCCGAGCTCGCTCCCCGCGACCGCAGTCTGATCACGATCGCCGCCCTGGTCGCCGGCGGCAACAGCGAGCAGTTGCCGTACCACCTCAACCTCGGCAGACAGAACGGCCTCACCGAGACCGAGATCGTCGAGGCCATCACCCATCTGGCCTTCTACACCGGATGGCCGAGGGCCGTGTCCGCCATGGGAGTCGCCAAGCAGACCTTCAAAGCCTGACGCCGACAGCAGCGAACCACTCCGCCGACGCGTCAGGTGCACCGGACCTTGCTGGGCTGTCGGTCGCGCCCACCGCAATCGGACGAATTCCGTCCGCTTTGTGGTACGTTCTGGCGATGCCTGACCTGGACCCGGCGTCGGGGGGGGGGGGGGGGGGCCCCCCGGCCCCCCCCCCCCCCCCCCGTCCCGCGCGGGGGGGGGGGGCGCCCCC
>NZ_JBITFP010000004.1:164154-412091 GCF_044456245.1 Micromonospora sp. NPDC051006 | reverse complement strand
CGTCCGTTTTTGGTTACGTGCGGCGGGGCCCCCCCCCCCCCCGGGGGGGGGGCGCCCCCCCCCCCCCCCGGCGTAACCGACGCCAGCTGATCGTCGCGACGCGGGAGGCGATCGCCTCCCGCGGGCTCGACGTCTCAGCCCTGGACATCGCGACGGCGGCGGGCGTGGGCGTAGGAACGTTGTACCGGCGCTTCGGCACCAAGGAGGCGCTGCTCGACAACGTGGTGCTCGGCCTCTACGACGAGCTGTGCGAGACCGCTCAGGTCTGCCTTGAGCGCGCGGACGCATGGGACGGGCTGGCAGAGTTCGTGATGGAGCTGGCCGGAGCCCACCGGGACAGCCGCGGCCTGGCCGAGGTCACCGCAGCGTGCGAGAGGCCACCGACGCCCGAGCTCGCGCAGCGGACCGCCGCACTGCAGGATGCCGTCGCCCGACTGACCGAGCGGGCGCGCGCGGCGGGCCACCTGCGGGCGGACGTGACCTGGGAGGACGTCCTGATCTGCTCCCGCGCGCCGCTGGACACCGACCACTGCCTCGGCGTCGACGCGGGGCCGGACGGGTGGCGTCGAGTCGTCACGATCCTGCTGGACGGGATACGCGCCCCCGGACGGACCCCTCTTGAGGGGCCCGCGCCGCAGGTCCACCAAGCAGGGTGACTCATCACCGGCTCCCCGTCGCCGCCCGGAAAACGTACGATGACTCGGCGTGACCCCCGACGAGATTTCCGCCGCATTGACGATCGTTCCCGAGGTACGAGCGACTGCGTTGCAGAACCGGATGACGGTCCACGTACCCGCGCTCGGCGACAGCGTCCACT
This sequence comes from Micromonospora sp. NPDC051006, assembly GCF_044456245.1. Lineage (NCBI taxonomy): Bacteria > Bacillati > Actinomycetota > Actinomycetes > Micromonosporales > Micromonosporaceae > Micromonospora > Micromonospora sp. NPDC051006. The sequence goes on along the minus strand of NZ_JBITFP010000004.1, from coordinate 411,274 downwards.
TCGTCGCCGACGACGTGCGGCGGGTCAGACCGATCTACGCACCCGACGGCGCACCGGCGCTCGAATTCGCGGTCGGCGCTGGTGCGGAGGTGTGGCCGCTGATCATCACCGGGACCGACGTGGTGTTCCAGCCCGTCAGCCCGGACACGGTGCTGGACACCCGGATGCGGTACTCCGTCGCCGAGATGCCGCCGCTCGTCGCCTACACGGAGATGCTCCGCGAGGCCGAGGCGCAGGGCCGTCGGGCGCAGTCAGGGCACATCGACTACGACAGGCTCGCGGGCACGTTCCTGCTCGTGCGCTGTTTCATTCTGGGCGCGGCCCGCTTCGGGCTGCGGCCGGTGGCCGCGGTGGGCTGGTGGGACCGGGCTTGGCGGGAGGCCGGTGACGATGTCTTCCTGCCGCCGTGGCGCCCGGACCCACTGTGGGACGGCCTGCTGGCCGAGGCGACGCAGCTGCCGGATCTGCCCTCCACCCTGAGCGCGGTTCGCGACGAGCGCCCCGACGCGGCCCGCGTCGAGGTGGTCGACTTTCAGCGTCTGGAGCCCGGCCTGAGCGTGGTGGGCCTGAACGACGAGTTCGTCGCGGCGTGGCGGCGCTGGGTGCCGATCACGCCGGCGACCTTCCACGCCACCCTCACCCGCGGCGTGCCCGACGCGACCGCCGACGTGGCCCTCTACCCCGACGGCGGTGGCAACATCGACCTGTGGATCCCGTTGAGCGACGGCCGTCGGGCGTTCCTGCAGACCTCGTTCGTCCTCGCCGATCGCGACCTTGCCATCGACGAGATCCGGATTCCCGACCGGGTGGGCAATGGCCTGTTCCAGCGCCTGATGTTCAACACCGAGCAGTTGGCTGCGCTGCTCGGCCTCCGGCGGGTCACCCTGCGCGCCACCGGCATCGGGGCGTACGCCCTGGCCCGGGTCGGCGTCTACCCGCGTGACCCGGAGCTCTACCAGGTCACCCGCGACCTCACCTGAGGCCGCCGGCGTCGACAGGCTGGCTGGAGATCGTCACTGCGCACGCCGGGCTTTCTCAGCACCGCGCAGCAATGACCGGCGCAGATTGGCCATCGCGTCGGCACCGACGGTCTGCTCCACCGACGACGCCACCTGCGCACACAGCTCGCGCGCACGGGCCAGCTCGGCCCGGGCGCCGTCGATGTCGCTGCGCAGCCGCTGTGCCTGCTCCGGGTTGACCCGGCGGATGTCCCGCACCTCGCCCGTACGCGTCTCGCGCAGCGTCTCGGCCAGGATCATGACGTAGTCGGCCCGGTCCGACGACAGCACGGCGAGGGTGTCGCCCTCCTTCCCCACGCCCGCCACCCGGTCCACCGCCGCCGACGGTAGGAAGAACAGTGTGGTGGTCGAGAACGTGCTCGTCCGTCGCTGCTGCTCCCAGCGGGTCAGCAGACCCGACTTGACGTCCAGGAAGGGCGCCAGCTCGAGGTACAGACCCGCGTCGACGGTGTTGAGCAGCATGCGCGAGTCATCGATCGCCTGGCGCAGCTTCCCGACCGACTCGACCTGCTCGGCCATCACCTGGCCGAATTCGGCCTCCGTCGCCGCGTCGGCGGCGCCGTCGCCGAACTGCCCTGCCAGGGTCAGCACCCTGTCGCCACGCAGACACAGGTCCTGCAACAGCAGCACGACGCCGAGCAGGTGGCGGGCCACGTCCGAGTCTCGCCCCGTCCTGCGGCGATCCAGCAGGCGTGCACCGTAGTTGGCGAAGATCTCCGCCAGCTTCTCGACGAGGGTGAACACGCGCAGAGCCTAGTGGACAGCGTCCACCTGCCCACTCCCCCGCGCACGGCCCGTCTGGGAGTTCGCGGTCACGAGCCTGGGGTCGCGGTAGGTTGCAGAGTCATGGCCACGACCGCCGACGTCCGTCAGGAACTCGCCAGCCTCGCCGATCCGCGTCGCGCGCAGGGACTGAGCCGGTTTCTGCAGATGTTTCCCGGCGGGTACGGCGAGGGCGACCGGGCCATCGGAGTCTCCGTGCCGGAACAGCGCAAAGTGGCCACCCGGCACTGGCGTGACCTCTCCCTGGCCGACACGGCGAAGCTGCTGACCAGCGGCGTGCACGAGGAGCGGCTGACGTCTCTGTTCATCCTGGTGCGAAAGTTCGCCAAGGGGGACGAGAAGCAACGGGGCCAGATATTCGAGGTCCTGCTGGCCAACACCGACCGCATCAACAACTGGGATCTGGTCGACTCGTCCGCGCCGTACATCGTCGGCCCCTGGCTGATCGACAAGGACCGGAGCGTACTGGACCGGTTGGCCGGGTCGGACCTGGTCTGGGACCGGCGCATCGCCATCATGGCGACCTTCGCCTTCATCAGAGCCGGCGACTTCCACTGGACCTTCCGCCTCAGCGAACGGCTCCTGCACGACCCGCACGACCTCGTCCACAAGGCGGTGGGTTGGATGTTGCGTGAGGTCGGCAATCGTGACCGGGCGGCGGAGGAGGAGTTCCTCGCCCGACGGTACCGGGTCATGCCGCGGGTCATGCTGCGGTACGCGATCGAGAAGTTCGAGCCGCAGCGCCGGAGGGACTACCTCTCCGGCGTGGCCTGGTGCGCCGACCAAGAACGTTAACCGGGTTCGCAGCTCGGCGGGTAGGGTCGGCGCGGCCGGACGATGCGGTGTCGGCGATGCTGCGCGCGCTCGGTGGCGATGTGCTTGTGCACGGGCACAGCACGCTCACCAAGTATTTCGGCGTAGCGCCGCAGGATGTCCCGCGCTGCGCTGCGCTACGCCGACGGCCGGGTTGTCGCCATCGACGGCGGGGTGTACGAGGGCGGCCGCGTCCTGCTCACCCGGCTTGTCTAACTTGTTGCGTTCCCCAACTCCAGGGAGTCAGCCGGCTTCGGCGCGGGATTGACGTCGCGCCCCCGTACGTCTTGACTTGCCGGCCCCCCCGGCCTAATTTGCTTACATCGTAAGCTTACGTCGTACGCAAACTCGGGAGGTCCGATGAAGAAGCTTGCCCTCGCTGCTCCACTCGCCTGGCTCGCCTGGCTCGCGCTCACCGACTGGGTGCCGATGTTTCCGCTCAACGACCTCGCCGCCATCCCCGCCGGGGATCGCGCGATCGCGGCCGTCGCGAACTACCCCTTCCCGCTGCTGATCGCGGCGGGTGTCGCGCTTGATCGGCACTGGTCCCGCATCGCGGCGGTCGCGCTGAGCGCGCTCTGCCTCGTCGGGCACGTAACCAGCTGGTGGATCCCGTACTTCGGCAGCGCCGACCCCGGCCAGCGGGTGGAATTCCAGGAGTACTACGCCCGGACTCTGCGGTTCTGGCCCACCGCCGGCCATGACGTCGTCGTCGATCTGCAACACGCCGTCATCGGGCTGCTCACCCTGGCGATGCTGACCGCCACCGTTCTTGTCACGATGAGGAGATGGCCACGACAGGAGAACCCCGGCCGGCCCGCCGCAGCAGCGGTCGCCCGCCACAGCTGAGCCGCGACGACATCGTCTCCGCGGCTCTCGCGGTGATCGACGCCGATGGCCTGGAGGCGCTGACCATGCGTCGCCTCGGCGCCGAGCTGGGAGTCGCGGCGATGTCGCTCTACCGTCACCTGCCCAACCGGGAAGCCGTCCTCGCCGCCGTCGTCAACCATCTGGCGACCGAGGCGATCACCGATCTCGACCCGGGCCGGTCCTGGGCCGAGAGCCTCACCGCCTTCGCCACCGCCTACCGTCAGATGCTGCTCAATCACCCTCGCGCGGTACCCCTGCTGGCAACCCATCCGATGGACGTCCACACCGGACTCGCGCTCATCCAGGTCGTCCTCGACCGAGCCGACACGGAAGGCGTACCCCGACCGCACGCGCTGACGGCGGTCCAGTCGGTGGCCGTCTTCGTGCTCGGCCACGCCCTCGCCCAGGTAGGCACACCACCGGGGACCTCAGCCACCGCGGTCGACACGCCGGAGGCCACCGAATACTACGACCGCTGGTTCGCCGAAGGGCTCGCCGCCATGGTGACCGGATTCGTACGGCCGGCTGCCTGACGGTCCTGGCGGCTCGCTGAGTACCCGTACTCAGTCGAGACCGGGTACGCGGCGGGCTATGCGATCACGGCCGGCTGGGCAGGATTGGAGGGTGCTCCAGTTGAAGGCGTCGAAGCCGGTGGTTGTCGCGATCCAGCTCGGCGCGGTCTGGGCGGTGGGGGCGGTCGCACTGCCGATGATGTGGCAGGCGCTGCTGGTCGCGGCGCTCGCCGGTGCGGCGGGCCTGATAGCCGTCATGGCCCTCGTGGCCGGGGTGGCCGTCCTGGCGTACCTGATCATGGTGATCGCAGCCACCCGTGACGTGTCGGTCCTGGGGGCGACCGGCGGTCGTCGAGTGCTCTGGGCGCTGCTCGTCACGGGTCTGGGCACGGTCGGGTGGGCCGCCGGGTGGGCCGTCACCGACGTCGCCGGGCTCGGGGTGAGCAGCAACCCGCTGTTGAGGTTCCTTCTCGGCGGCGTTCCGTTCGCCCTGGTGGCCGGGCTGTTCCTACGCGGCTGGCAGTTCAGCGCCACCGCGCTCGGCCTGAGCGTGGTGCTGGCCGGCGCCACCGTGGCGGTGCTGCGCCAGGAGTCGCCGGACGAGTTCGAGCGACGGCTGGTCGTCGCCGGCGTTCACCGGGAGACCGCCTACGCGGTCGCCATCCCCGGCTACCTGCCCACGGACGATCGCGACTACGGCAACCGGCTGGGCGGCTCGCGCTTCCGCCCCGAGAACCCGGAGGCTGTTCCGCCGGACCGGTACATCAGCATCAACGCGTACGACCGGCTCAGCCCGGGCGAGCAGATGTGTGCGCAACCGACCGCCCAGGACTCGCGACTGACCTGGGGGTCCTGCACGGTCGAGAAGGACGGTCTGGTCTACCGGCACAACGAGATCCAGCACGGATACCAGGTGACCGTCGGCCGCCGGTACGTCACGGTGGTCGGGACCCCGGCGGTCGACCATGACCTGTTGCGGGCCGCGGCGCTGAGCCTGCGCCTGGCCACCGCCGAAGAGCTCGGCGGTGGCCAGGCGCAGACCGGCGGGTACTACGCCGCTACGGTGCCCGGATACGTCGGGCAGGTCACCGGGATCCCGCCCGGCATGCTCTACGCGCCCGCCGACCAGACCGGCAACGGCGCGCAGAGCGTCTCCATCTCGCTGGACGTGAGCTACGCGGGCAGCGACGACATCTGCTTCCGCACCACCGAGTGCACTCCGGACGGCGGCGGGCTCACCTACGTCCGCAATGAGGACGGCCACGGGTATGTCATGCGGCGCGATGAGATGAACGTGCGGATCATGGGCGGGCTGCGGGCCGACCGCACGCTGCTGCGGCAGGCCGCGCTGGATGCCCGCCCCGCCACCGACGAGGAACTGCGCCGAGCCGTCCCGCCGCTTGAGGCGCGCGAGCCTCTCGACCGTCTCCGCCAATGGCTACGCACGTTCTAGCCACGACGGACGGCATCCGGAAGCGGTAGGTATGTGACACTCACTCCTCGAGGAGCACCTGCACCGCCCCGGTGACCCTGATCAGCCACGGTCCGGGGTCGGCGCACGACGGGAGTGAACCGTCGATCGCCCAGCTCCGGACAGTCGACGTCCCCCGGCGGCCGGGCCCGCTCACCGACCCACGCCGGCATCGTCAGGCTCCCACGCAGGACGATGCTTCTCCGTTGTGCTGGTGCCGTCATATTCGGTCTGATGGCGGCGGATTTCGGTGTGATGCTCGGCTGACCAGGCGGCCAGCGCCAGGACGGTGGACAGGAGCGAGGTGCCGAGTTCGGTGAGGGCGTACTCGACGCGGGGCGGGACCTCCGGGTAGGAGGTTCGCGTGACGAGTCCGGTGCGCTGCAGGTGCTTCAAGGTCAGCGTGAGCATCCGCTGGGAGATGCCGGGGATCGCGTCGGCCAGGTCCGAGTAGCGGATGGGGCGGTCGGCGAGCGTACCGATGATCAATACGCTCCACTTGTCGCCGACAAGATCCAGGACCTCGCGGATGAAATCGGCGTCCTCGTCGTTCCAGTGCGCACAGGGCCCGGGCACGGCCCGGACGTTCGCCCGGACGTTGGCCCGTCTCCGTCGAAGATCCTCCGCGCTCATGCTCGCCGCCTCTCCGCCAGTCGGTCGCTACGCACATGAATGTGCCTTTTGTGGCACTCCGATTCTAATGCACGATGGGGTTACGAACAGCGAGTAAGAAATGAGAGAGGACCCCATGAAGATCGAGTTCTGGTCGGACGTCGTCTGCCCGTACTGCGGGCTGATGGACCACCGCCTGCACCAGGCCCTGAACCGGTTCGGGCACGGCGAGCAGGTGCAGGTGATCCACCGGTCGTTCCAGCTACACCCGGACCTGCCGCGCGAGGGCGTCAGCCAGATCGAGCTGATCGCGATGGCTGGCGCCCCCGCGTCGACCGTGGACCGCGTCCTGCGCCCGATCGAGCGAGCCGCCGAGGCGGAGGGCCTGACGCCCTATCACGCGGTCGATCGCACGCTGGGCCCGACCGACCTGGCTCACGAACTGCTCGCCTACGCCACCGACCAGGGCCGTGGCAACGAGATCTGGACGGCCATGTTCCGCGCGCACTTCGGGCAGGCCCGCAAACTGTGGACCACCGAGGAGGTCCTCGACTTCGCCGCCGAGGTGGGCCTGGACCCGGCCGGTTCCGCCGAGGCTCTGCGTAGCCGCCGCTATCGGGCCCGCGTCGCCGCCGACCAGCGCGAGGCCGAGCGCCTCGGCGCCCGCGGCGCGCCCTTCCTCGTCTTCGACCGCCGCTTCGCCGTCCCCGGCGCCATCGGCACCGAAGACCTGCTCGCCGCGATCACGAAGGCATGGGCCGAAGCTCACCCCACGCCCCAGCCGCTGCCCGTCGTCTCCGGAGCCGACCGCATCTGCACCCCGGACGGCTGTGCGGTGCCCGAGCCCGGCACCGCCTGACGGTTGGCGAGATGGACGCGGCCCCCAGCGGGCCCGACGGCAGCCTGCGCACAGGCCACGCCGGGCCCGCTTCCGGGGAGGCGGCAACTCGGGGCCGTGGCCCGGATCAGGCGGCGGCGAAGCGCTCGCGGTGGTCGCGGACGAACTCGGCGATGCTCCGCGGCGACCGGCCGGTGACGCTGGCGACATGGTCGTTGGTGAAGTCGCCCCACCCGGAGCCGTAGGCGACCCGGTATTCGGTGAGCGCCTCCGCCGTCCACTCGTCGAGCCCGGCCTGAAGCAGGCCGTCGCGGGTCTGTTCCGGGCTCTGCGGCACGTACCGCACCGGGCGTCCGAGCGTACGGGTGAACTCCTCCGCCACCTGATGCAGCGAGATGCTCTCCGGACCGGTGGGCGTGTAGATCCTGCCCTCGTGTCGCTGGGGCGCGGCGAGGATCTCGGCCGCGACCGCGGCGATGTCCCGTACGTCGACGACACCGACCCGCCCCTCGCCGAAGACCCCGTAGAGCTGGTCCCCGGCCAGGGTTCCGAACAGGTTCTGCATGAAGTTGCTCGGCCGCAGGATCGTCCACCCGATGCCCGAGTGCTGCAGTTCGGCGTCGGAGAGCGCGTGCAGCCGGCCGTTGCGGGTGGGAGCGTCGTGCGCCGCGCCGATCGCGGAGAGCCGGACGACGTGCCGCACGCCGGCGTGGCGAGCCGCCCACAGCGCGTTCATGCTCTGACTCGGCGCGAGCGGGCCCATCGCGGTCAGCAGCCACAGCTTCGTCACTCCGTCGAACGCTGCTGGCAGCGTGGCGGGACGGTCCAGGTCACCGACGACGTAGTCGACGCCGTCGACGTCAGGTGCGCGCGACTTGTCGCGAACGAGGGCCCGCACCGGCTGCTTGCCGGCAAGCTCCCGCAGCACCTCCCCGGACACCGTTCCGGTCGTTCCGGTAATCAGAATGGTCATGGCTGTCCTCCCGTCAGGCGGGCCGCGATTCGGCCGCTGTGGCGCGCCGACGACGATATAGTTCAGATAATGGACCGTCCAATGATTGGACTAGTTTATGAGACGCAGCACACGTAAGGAACAGGACCCCGACCTCGGGATTCTGGCCGTCCAGCTCTCCGCACGGGTCCAGCGCGAGATCTTCACGCGCGCGGCCGAGCACGGGTTCGGAGACGTCAGGCCCCGCCACGGCGCGGTCCTCGCCTACCTGGACGCCGAGGGCACCCGGCCCGGCGAACTGGCCCGGCTCGCCGGGCGGAACAAGCAGACGATGGGCGCGATCCTCGACGAGCTGGAGCGGCTCGGCTACGTGCGGCGCGCACCGGACCCGGCCGACCGCCGGGCAAAGCTCATCATCCCGACGGACCGTGGTCTCGAGTTCATGGAGGTCTCCGACGGCCTGGTCGACCTGATCGAGCAGCACCTCTCCGACGCGCTCGGTGCGGACCTCTACCGGGAATTCAGGACCGCGCTGGGCCGTGGCGTGGCGAGCCTGCCGGCGATCGGCCACGACACCGAGGGCTGAGACCGCCGGGATCGCGGAAGTCCGGCGTCCGGCTGCTCACCACCCAGATAATGCGGGGTGTCAACCTGGAGCCGGCTCCGCCTGGGGCGCCGCACGTGGGCCGACCCGGATGCGGGTCGGAAAGGAGACGTCGTCGGATGAGCACGATGTACGCCGTGCGAGCTCACACCAGGGGCGGTCCGGAACAGCTCGTGTACGAGCAGGTTCCGCGGCCCGAGCCGGGGCCCGGTGAGGTGCTGGTGGCCGTCAAGGCGGCTTCGATGACCCCGCACGAACTCACCTGGCCGGAAACCTGGACGCACAGCTCCGACGGCTCGGGGCCCGAACGTACGCCGATCATCCCGTCGCACGAGTTCTCCGGAGTCGTCGCGGCATCCCGGGCGGAGGTGCAGAGCCCCACCGAAGGGGAGGCTGTCTACGGGTTGATCCCCTTCACCCGCGATGGCGCCGCCGCCGAGTACGTCACCCTGCCCGCGGCCGTCGTGGCAGCCAAACCCGCCACCGTCGACCACGACCATGCCGCGGCGCTTCCGCTGTCCGCGCTGACCGCCTGGCAGGCGTTGGTCAACCACGCCGATCTGCAGCCCGGCCAACACGTGCTGGTGCAGGGCGGCGCCGGTGGCGTGGGGAGCCAGGTGGTGCAGATCGCGGCCGGTCTCGGTGCTCGGGTGAGCGCCACGGCAGCGGCGGCCGACCTGGAATTCGTCAAAGGCCTGGGCGCCGAGCAGGCCATCGACTACGCGCATGACCGCTTCGAGGATCACGTCCGCGACGTGGACGTCGTCATCGATCTCGTCGGCGGCGTGACGCAGTCACGGTCCTGGTCGGTCCTGAAGGCGGGCGGCATCCTGGTCAGCCCCGCCACGCCTCCCGACCAGCAGGAGGCAGCCCGGCACGACGCCCGCGGGGTGTACTTCATCGTCGCGCCCGACCAGAACGCGTTGCGTTCGATCGCCGAACTCGTCGACAACGGCCGGCTGAAGCCGGTGGTGGACCGCGTGCTGCCCCTCACGGAGACCCGCTCGGGTTATGAGGCGCTCGAGACGGGCAAACACCGCGGGAAGATCGTCGTTCACGTCGCGGACTAGCGCGTCGGTCCCCACCGCTCAGCGGCGTCCCCCGTCGCCGACAGCGCGGTGGTTGGGCCTGCGCCGGTTGGGCAGTGAGTCCTAAGATCCGCGTCGTGACCGACGCGGGTACGCATGCGGACGAGGACGTGGCCGACGCCTGGGCGCGGATCGAGGCCAGCCTGGGCCGTGTCCTGCCGGCTTCGCTGGGGCAGCTCGGGGCGCCGGCCGAGGCGCAGGCGATCGATGCGGTGGAGACCGCCTTGGCGGTGGTGCTGCCGCCGGATGTCCGCGCCAGTCTGCGCGTTCACGGCGGCACGAAGTGGGGTTGGCCCAGCCCGGTGCCGCTGGATTACCTCTACGACACCGACGAGATCGTCGAGGCGACGCGGATGTGGCGCACGACGTTCGACCCCGACCCGGTCTTCGACGATCCTCGGGTCTGGGCTTACCTGGTCGACCGGAACATGATCCAGGTGAGCGGACCGGTGCGGCCGACTCTGAACGGAGCCGACCGGGTGTTCGTGGGCACGATGAACGGCGACGTGCACTGGTTCCTCGACCTCGATCCGCCACCGGGGGGCACGCCGGGCCAGGTGGTTCGGGTTGATCCCGAGGGAACCACCTGGCACGTCCTGGCCCCGTCGTGGCGGCAGCTGCTGGTCCGCTACGCCGAGGATCTGGAGCTGTTCGCGACCGCTCCGGACGACTCGGGGCTGGAGATCGATCAGGAGGCCGGCCCGGCGTGCGAATGGGGCGCGACAGCCGACTCCCCGGGAATACGTCCGGCGTGGCTTCGGGACGTTGAGCCCCTCAACCCGTACCCGTGGAGAGACTGAGTCCGGCAACCCAGCCGGACCACCGCACCGCAGTGGCGCTGCGCGATGCGAGCTGTCCTGTCGGTCCCGGCGCGTAGCGTGCGGACGTGTCCACGATTGAGGAGAGACCGATGATCGACAGTAAGGACACGGTTGACTTCGAGCCGGCGGCCCGCGCGCTGGCCGCGCTGCTGGGCGGGGTGACCGACGACCAACTCAGCCGCCCCACCCCGTGCGGGAAATGGACGGTCGCCGACCTGCTTCACCACCTCATGGGGCTGACGCTCGCGTTCCGGACAGCCGCCGAGAAGGGCCCCGACCCCGCGCCGGATGGCCCGGGCGACCCCGCCGCAGCGGAGCACGACCCGAGGTGGCGCACCCGGCTGCCGGCACAGCTCGACGAGCTGGTTGCCGCATGGCGTGAGCCGGCCGCGTGGACGGGCGACGTCGCGGTCGCCGGGGTGGTGCTGCCGGCCGGGATCATGGGTGTCGTCGCGCTCAACGAGCTGGTCATCCACGGATGGGATCTCGCCAGCTCGACCGGGCAGCGATACGACGTCGACGACCGTACCGTCGAGACGGTCCACGGCCTGGTGTCGCAGCAGGCGAGCAGCGACGGCACCCCCGGCCTCTTCGGGCCGTCGGTCGCCCTGCCCGCCGACGCTCCCCTGTTCGACCGGGTCCTGGGGCTCACCGGCCGCGATCCCGGGTGGAAGTCCTAGCACGACCGCCGCTCGGCTCGGCACCGAGCGGGCGGCCACCGGGCGGGCCCGCCGAGGCGCCCGCCCGGTCAGCGGAAACTCAGGGTGTCTGACCGACCCGGTCGACGACGGCGAGGGCCAGCACGGCCGACGACCCCGCCGACCCGCCCACGCCGAGGAAGGCGTAGGTCTCGGGGTGGAAGACGAGCACGACCTGGCCCGGGCCGCCCGTCGACGGCCAGGTGATCCCGATGCCTGATCGGCCCGCGCCATCCTTGACCTGCTCCACAGCCTGCAGGTCCGGCGTCGTCGCCGCCGCCTCGTAGAGCGCCGCACGGGATCGAGGGCGCAGGTAGCTGTCGGTGAGGTAGTAGAGGACGTCCTTGCCGGCGGCATTGGCGTCGCCTGGTTCACCGCTGCGATGCTCGGTCAGGAAGGCCCGCATGGCGGCGGCGTCGGTGGGCATGTCGGCGCGGTAGGCGGGTGCGGGGATGCACCGCTCGGTCCTGCCCGGCACCACCTGGTCGCCCTTGACCACCGCGGCTCGCCCGTTCCGGCAGCCGGGCACGACCATTTCCGTGCGGCCGGCGGCAGAGGTCTCGATGACCAGACCGTCCCGGGTTCCGTCCACCGACTGCCAACTCTCCCGGATTCCCGGACCCTCCTGGCTGCGTGAATAGACGAACTGGCCCGGCCGGGGACTGACGTCGGGCACTTCCAGCGCGGCGGCCGCCGCGTTCCGGAGAACCTGGGCGGCATCCGCCCGGGCGGCCGGCGTGCTGCCACCGAGCGGGTCCGGCGCAAGCACCAGAACCGAAGCCAGCGACGCCGCCACGCCCGCCGCCGCCACCCCGGTGAGCACGAGTCGCCAGACCGGTCGCCGCGAACGAGGAGGCGTCGGGGGGACGGTCGAGGTCGTGAGTGCGGGAGACGGCGCGGCCATCGCGGTCATCACGGTCGTCAGCCGCGTACGGGCCGGCACCAACCGCTCGGCCGTCGGCAGCCCGGTCTCGTCGCCGACCTGCTGGAGCAGTCGCATCTCATCCATTGCTCAGTGCCTCCTCGATCGTGCTGGCCGGTTCGCCGCCCAACTGCTCACGGAGCAACCGGCGGGCTCGGTTGAGTCGTGATCGCACGGTGCCGACCGGGATCGCCAGGGCGGCGGCGACCTCGTCGTACGTCAACTCCTCCCAGGCGATCAGCAGCAACACGTCGCGGTCTCCGTCGGAGAGCAGGGCCAACGCGTCGAGGAGGAGTCGGCGTAGCGATTGCGCCGTCACCGCGGTGGCGACCCGGTCGGCGTGTGACGCCTCGCTCGTCAGGGGGACGTACGCCTGCCGCAGTCGGTACTCCCGCTCCTCGTTCCGCCGGTGCTGGCCGACGATGTTGGTAGCGATCCCGTACAGCCACGGCCGGGCGTTCGGATGGGTGACGTCGAATCGATCCCGACGACGGAACGCCGCGAGGAACGTCTCGGCGACCAGGTCGTCCGCGGCCGGCACGCCGAGACGCCGGGCGAGGTAGCGATGGATGTGCGGCGCGTGCCGGTCGAAGATCGCCGAGAAGATCTCCGGTTCCTGCACGGACCGCGCGATGATCGCTGCGTCCGCCACCGCACCGACATCGACATCCTTTGCTCGCCGCAGGTGTTTCATGTAGGGCCTTTCGCGGAGTCGGGAAGCATCACCTGTTATCCGCGTCCGGCGGCCAAACGGTTCACGGGCGCAACGGTAGATGTGCGCCCGCCTCGTCGATCGCGTGGATGAGGTCCGTGTCGCCGGCCAGGTCCGGCGCGAGCAGCGCCAGCACGTCTCGCGCCGACCCCGCTCGTTGCTGGTACGGGCCGGCGCCGGCGTCGTTCACCGGCGCGCTGGCCCCGCGCAGGTGCTGAATCCAGGCGGCCAGCATCCGCGCGCCCCCGGTGGGCATCCGGCCGGCGGTCCGCTCGCCGCGCAGCACCGGCAGCAGCCGGATCGGCAACTTCTGCGAGCCGTCCGCGGCGATCTGCGCCAGCGTGTGCCGGATCCGCGGGTTCGCGAAGCGCTGAAGCAGGGTCGTCCGGTAGTCGGCCAGCTCGACGGCGGGCAGCGGCACGTGCCGCGCGGCCTCGTCCCACCACTGGTCCAGCCAACCGTGGCAGACCGGGTCGGCGACCGCGGCCGCGATGGTGTCGTGCCCGCGCGCGCTGCCGGCGTACGCCAGCAGGCTGTGCCCGCCGTTGAGCAGCAGCAGCTTGCGCGTCTCGTAGGGGGTGATGTCGTCGGCGAACCGAGCGCCTGCCGCTTCCCACGTCGGACGGCCAGCCGGGAAGTCGCCGCCGAGCACCCATTCGGAGAACGGCTCGGTGACCACCGGCACGGCGTCCTCGTGCCCGGTCAGCTCGGCCACCACGCGCACGTCCTCCGGCGTGGTCCGGGGCGTGATCCGGTCCACCATGGTGGTCACGAAGGAGACGTTCTCGGCGATCCACCCGGCCAGCCCCGGTTCGGCCGATGCGGCGAGGTCGTGCACCACCCGGGCGGTGGCCTCGCCGTTCCCCGGCAGGTTGTCGCAGGAGACCACGGCGAGAGGACCGGCACCGGCGATACGCCGGGCGGCCAGACCGGCGACGAGACGGCCGGGCACAGTGGTCACCTCAGCACCGTGACGTAGCGCGCTGACGTCGGCCCGGACGTCGGGAGCGTCGAGGTCCAGGCCGCCGTCGCGGTGCCGCCGGTACGCCGCCTCGGTGACGGTCAGCGTGACGACCGCGACGTCCGGCTCGGCCAGGTACGCGCACCACGACTGCAGGTCGGTGCCGGGATGCGCGGCCGAGACCGCGGTCTGCACGGCCATCTCGTCGCGGTCCGGCCCGCGAACCACGAGCGTGTAGAGCCCGTCCTGCTCGGTCAGCTGGTCGGCCAGCGCCCGCGACCGGCCGGTGAACGCGGCGATGCCCCATCGTGCCGAGTCCGGGGCGGCCCCGGTGTACCAGGCCTGGTGCGCCCGGAAGAAACCGCCCAGCCCGAGGTGGACGATGCGGACCGGCGGTCTGGTGGCCCGGTGCGGCCTCACAGCTTGAAGACCTTGCGCGGCTGGTCGCTGACCAGGGCGGCGAGCGTGTCGAGGGCCTCGTCCTCGTCCAGCCGGTGTGCCGCGACCAGCCCGGCGAGGAACCCCGCGTCGAGGCGGCGGGACATGTCGTGCCGGGCCGGGATGGAGCAGAACGCGCGGGTGTCGTCGATGAACCCGGACAGCCGGGAGAACCCCGCGATCTCGGTGACCGCCGCCTGGTAGCAGCGGATCTCGGACGGGTTGTCCAGGAACCACCACGGAGCTCCGGCGTACACCGCCGGGTAGAAGCCGGCGAGCGGCGCGATCTCCCGGTTGTAGACCTCCGCGTCCACGGTGAACAGCACCAGGTGGAATCCCGGGTGGGTGCCGAACCGGGCGAGCAGCGGTTGCAGCGCGTGGGTGAACTCGACGGCGGTCGGTATGTCGTGCCCGGTGTCCGGGCCGAACCGGTTCGCGGTGGCCGGGTGGTGGTTGCGGTGGATGCCCGGGTGCAGCGTCATGACCAGGCCGTCGTCGCACGACATGCGCGCCATCTCGAAGGTCATGTGCCGGCGGAACGCGGTCGCCTCGGCCGGCGAGACGGTGCCGGCGCGGGCCGCACGGTAGATGCGCTTCGCCTCGTGCCGCTCCAGCGGCTCGGTGCCCGCGTCGGCGTGGCTGTGGTCGGCGGAGACCGCGCCGTGCGCGACGAAGTACCGACGGCGCTCCTCCAGCGCGGCGAGGTACCCGGCGTAGTCGCCGACATCGCCGCCGAGTTCCTTGACCTTCTCCGGCCACCCCGGCCGGCCGATCTCCAGGTACCTGTCGGGGCGGAAGGTGGGCGCCACGGTGGTGTCGACGTCCGGGGCGTCGCGCAGCGCCGCGTGCGCGGCGAGGTCGTCGGCCGGGTCGTCGGTGGTGGCCAGGAAGTCGATGCCGAAGCGGCGCAGCAGGGCTCGCGGACGATGGCTCGGCTGACTCAACTGCCCCGCGATCAGGTCGTACAACGCGTCCGCGTTCTGCGCGCACGGCCGCTCGGTCACGCCGAAGATCTCCACCAGTTCGCTGTCGAACCAGTAGCGCACGGGGGTGCCGCGGAACAGATCCCAGTGGGCGCACAGCAACCGCCAGGCCTCCCGCGCCCGGTCCTCGGGCAGCGGCTCCTCCCCCACCCCGAGCGCCTGAAGCGGCACACCGCCGGCGTGCAGCAGCCGGGTCACATAGTGGTCCGGCTGGAGGAACAGGCTGGTGGGATCCGCGAACGGGGTGTCGTCGCGCAGCATCCGGGGATCGACGTGCCCGTGCGGCGAGACGATCGGGAGGTCGCGGACCGCCTCGTACAGGCGGCGGGCGATTGAGCGCACTCCCGCGTCGATGGGCAACAACCGGTCGGGATGCAACGTCAGAGCGGCCATGAGCCCGAGCGTGGGCGGGCCGCTGGGGGTTCGCAAGCGGTTGCCACCTGTTGCCTCGGTCGGCGTGGCAACAACTGGCAACTCGTTGCGTCGATCGTCGGCATGCGGAAACCATCCGGTAACAGTGATGCGGCTCACTCCGCACCGGCACACCCCTAGGAGAGCAGCAGATGCGATACCGGAAGATGCGAGCGGCGGTGGCGGTGGCCGGTGCGACCGCGCTGGTCGCCGCGCTCGCTGCCTGCGGAGGCGGCGACGAGTCCAGCGGCTCCGGCAAGACGCTCAACGTGCTGATCGGGGCGAACACCCAGTACCCCGCGGAACAGCAGGCGTGGCAGGAGTCGATCGCCCAGAGGTTCAAGTCGCAGACCGGCGCCGAGGTCAAGTGGGAGACGTTCGCCACCGCCAACGACGAGCTGACCAAGATCCAGACCTCGGTGGTCTCCGGCAGCGGCCCGGACGTCTACGCGGTCGGCACCACGTTCACCCCGACCGCGTACTCCACCAAGGCTTTCGTCACCCTGGGCGACGAGGAGTGGAAGAAGATCGGCGGCAAGGACAAGTTCATCCCCTCGTCGCTGGGCATCTCCGGGCCGGACGAGCAGAACCAGGTCGGCATTCCGTGGGTGGGCCGGCCGTTCGTCATGGTCTACAACACCGAGCTGCTCACCGCGGCAGGTATCGACAAGCCGGCGACCACCTGGGACGAGCTGACCCAGCACGCCAAGCGGCTGACCAAGGGAGACCAGCACGGGCTGGCCGTGGCGTACAAGGACAACTTCGACCCGTGGAAGTTCATCTGGGGCATGTCGATCCAGGCCGGCAACCCGCTCGTGGACGGAAAGACGGCGCGGATCCAGGACCCGGCGGTGCAGAAGGCCTATGAGACCTACTTCGGCTGGCTCGCCACCGACCGGGTGGTCAACCCGGCCGCGGTCGGCTGGTCCAACTCGCAGGCGATCGGCGAGTTCGCCAAGGGCAAGACCGGCTACATGGCGCTGACCTCCGCGCTCGCGGCGAAGGCGCTCGACGCCGGCGCGGTCAAGGGCAAATGGAAGTTCGCCCTGCTCCCCACCGTGCCGCCGGGCGCCACCACCCGGCCGGCGAACGGCGTGGAGGCCGCGAGCATCCTCTCCGGTGACAACCTGCTGGTGGCGGACTACTCCAAGAACAAGGACCTGGCGTTCCAGTTCGTCAAGCTGATCACCGACCAGGACGCGCAGCTGGACCTCTACCAGCGGCTGGGCCAACTGCCGGCGAACGCCGCCGCGGCGCAGACGTTGCTGTCGGACCCGAAGTTGCAGGTGGTCGTCCAGGCGCAGCAGAAGTCCGTGGCCACCCCGTTCACCGGCGCCTGGGCGGACATCCAGCTGGCGCTCACCAACGCGGTGGTGCAGTCGATCCCGGACCTCTCCAACGGCCCGATCAGCCCCCAGCAGATCGACAGCCGGCTGGCCACGGCGCAGAAGACCGCCCAGTCGGCACTGGACCGGGTCAAGTAGATGGCTGTCGACAGCACCCTCACGCCCGAGGTGCGGACGGCGAAGCCGCCGCCCCAGCGGCGCCGCCGGGGCGTGACGGAGCGACAGCGTCCGCTGTGGCTCCTCACCCCCGGCGGGGTGCTGATGGTCCTGGTCATCCTGATCCCGCTGGTCCTGGCGCTGTGGATCTCGGCGATCGACCTCGACCAGTACACCCTGCGCCGGTGGATCGAGGCACCGTTCATCGGGCTGGACAACTACGTCGAGTCGGTCGGATCCGGCCTGCTGCACTCGGTCTGGATCAGCGTCTCGTTCGCCGTGCTGGCCACCGTCGCCACCGTGCCGATCGGGATCGCCGCCGCGCTGGTCACCCAGAACCCCTACCGCGGCCGGGCGATCGTGCGGGCGGTGTTCCTGATCCCGTACGTGCTGCCGTCGTTCGTGGTCGCCACGGTGTGGCGCACGATGCTCCAACCGGACGGGATCGTCAACGCGACGCTCGCGAAGGCCGGCGTGGAGGGCGGGCTCTGGCTCAGCGGGCCGACCTCGTACTGGACGCTGGTGCTGGTGGAGATCTGGGCGGCGTGGCCGTTCATCTACCTGATGGCGCTGGCCGCCCTGCAGTCGGTGGACATCGAGGTGCACGAGGCGTCCGCGGTCGACGGGGTGACCTGGTGGTCGAAGCTGCGCCGGGTCATCCTGCCCTACCTGCGCGGGCCGGTGCTGCTCGCCTGCCTGCTGGCCACGCTGAACCACATCAACAACTTCACGCTGCCGTTCGTGCTGTTCGGCGCGCCCGCGCCGGACGACGTCAACGTGATGCCGATGCTGGTGTACGTCACCAGCTTCCAGAGCCTGCGGTTCGGGCTCAGCGCGGCCATGGCCGTGGTCTCGCTGATCCTGATCGCCATCCCGTTGTTCGCCTACCTGCGGGCGGTGCGGCTGGACGTGCACGAGGAAGGAGCCCGACGATGACCGCCTCGGCCGAGGCCCAGCGGCTGCTCCCCCGGCCGTTGCTGGTCACCCTGACGGTGCTGCTCTGCGCCATGGTGCTGGCGCCGATCCTCTACATCGTGCTGGCGTCGCTCAACACCGACGTGGGCGTGGCCGGCGGTGAGTTCTGGCCGAGCACCTTCTCCGGCGAGAGCTACACCCAGATCTGGACCACCGCCGAACTGTCCACCGGCATCGTCAACAGCCTCGTCGTCTGCGCGCTCACCGCGGTGGCCTCCGCCCTGCTCGGCACCACCACCGCGTACGTGCTGGTCCGCTACGCCTTCTTCGGGCGGCTGACCATCCTGCGCGGCCTGGTGGGCCTGCAGAGCATCCCGGGCACGCTGATGCTGCTGCCGGTGTTCGTGCTGTTCTCCTCGGCCGGCAACTACCTCGGCCTCACGGTGATCGGCACGCGGTGGGGCCTCTTCGTCGCGTACCTCACGTTCGCCCTGCCGTTCTCCACCTGGGTGATGGTCACCTACCTGCGCGGCATGCCGCGCGAGCTGGAGGAGGCCGCCCGCACCGAGGGCGCGTCGACCCTGGTCATCCTGTGGCGCATCGTCTTTCCGCTGAGCCTGCCGGCGATCGTCGTCTCAGGCATCTTCGCCTTCCTGCTCGGCTGGAACGACGTGCTGTTCGCCTCGGTGCTGACCCGGCCCGAGACGCAGACCGCGGCGGTGGCGCTGCAGATCTTCGGCTCCACCCAGGAGGGCGGCGCGCTGCCGGTGTACTCGCAGATGATGGCGGCCTCGCTGATCTGCGCGGCACCGGTCGTGCTGCTGTACCTGGCCTTCCAGCGCTACCTGGTCGGGGGCCTGACCGCCGGCGGGGTGAAGTAGTGGCGACCGCGGCGGTGATCGGTTGCGGCGACGTGTCGGTGGTGCACCTCGCCGCGATCGAGCGGCTCGGCGTCGAGCTCGTGGGTGTCTGCGACCCCGAGCCGGGCCGGGCCCCGACGGGGTACGTCAACCACCGCGATCTGCTCGACGACCTGCGTCCCGACGTGGTGCACATCTGCACTCCGCACGACCAGCACGTGCCTATCGCGATCGACGCCCTGGAGCGCGGCGTGCACGTGCTGCTGGAGAAGCCGGTGGCCCACACCGTCGCGCAGGCCGAGCGGCTGATCGCCGCCGCCAAGGATCACCCCGAGGTCAAGATCGGTGTCTGCCTGCAGAACCGGTACAACCTGACCGCCCAGGCCGCTCGTACGCTGCTCGCGTCGGGCGAGCTGGGCGCCGTGCGCGGCGGCTCGGCCACGGTGCTGTGGCACCGCGACCGGGAGTACTACCGCGCCCGACCCTGGCGCGGCCGGACCGCGCGCAGCGGCGGCGGGGTGCTGATCAACCAGGCCATCCACACGCTGGACCTGATGGAGTGGCTGCTCGGCGACGTGGTCGAGGTGCGCGGCCACACCGGCCGGTACGGCTTCGGCGGTGAGATCGACGTCGAGGACACCGCGCATCTGCTGCTCGAGCACGCCGGCGGGGCGCGCAGCGTGCTCTTCGCGACCGTGACCAACGTCCACGACGCACCGGTGGGCATCGAGATCGTCACCGAGCGGGCGACCCTGCTGATCCGCGGGGACCTGACGGTCAGCTACCGGGACGGGCGCACCGAGGTGCTCGCCGAGCGGCGCACCGGCCCCGGCGGCCGCGCGTACTGGGGCGCGTCGCACGAGCTGCTCATCGCCGACTTCTACCGACAGCTGCCCGAGCCGGCACCGTTCTGGCTCGGCGTCGAGGAGGGCACCAGGTCTCTGCGCCTGATCGATCAGGTCTATCGACAGCACACCTGAGCAAGGAAGGGCCACCGCCGATGTGGACGCTGTCCGGATTCTCCGACGAGATCTCCCCCGACTTCACCGAGCAGTGCGCGGTGGCGGCGGGGCTGGGGTTGAAGTATGTCGAAATACGCAGCGCCTGGGACGTCAACATCCTGGACCTCGCACCAGAGCAGCTCACCCGGATGAAGGAGACCCTGGCGGCGCACGAGCTGAGGGTGTCCAGCATCGGCTCGCCGATCGGCAAGATCTTCATCGACGAGGACTTTCCGCCGCACCTGGCGCGGATGCGTCATGCCGCCGAGGTGGCCCGCTTCTTCGACGCGCCGTACGTCCGGATCTTCTCGTTCTTCCTGCGTCCCGACGCGGATCCGGCCGAGCACCGAGCCGAGGTGATCGACCGGATGCGGGCCCTCGCCCGGGTCGCCGAGAACGCCGACCTGATCCTGCTGCACGAGAACGAGAAGGCGATCTACGGCGACATCCCGGAGCGGTGCCTCGACCTGGTGCGGTCGGTCGGCTCGCCGCACCTGCGGCTCGCCTGGGATCCGGCGAACTTCGTCCAGGTCGGCGTCCGGCCGTACACCGACGGGTACGCCATCCTGCGCAAGCACCTGGAGTACGTGCAGATCAAGGATGCCCTGGCGGCGGACGGCACGGTGGTGCCCGCGGGCCACGGTGACGGGGAGGTGGCCCGCACCCTCCGCGCGCTGCGCCACGACGGCTTCGACGGGTTCTTCTCCCTCGAACCGCACCTGGCAACCGGGCACGCCACCGGCGGATTCTCCGGGCCCGAGCAGTTCCGCCGGGCGTGGCAGGCGTTCACGGACCTTCTGACAACCGAGGGGATTGAGTACGCGTGAGCACACGGACGAAGTTCGCCCTGGTGGGCGCCGGCGTGATCGGCAACCACCACGGCCTGGTGATGAGTCAGCTCGCTGACCGGGTGGAGCTGGTCGCGGTGGCCGACGTCGAGCGGCAGCGCGCGGAGCAGCTCGCCGCGTCGCGCGGCGGCCGACCGTACGGCTCGCTGAGCGCGGCGCTGGCCGCCGAGGAGATCGACGTCGTGGTGGTCTGCACGCCGACCGGCCGGCACGGCGAAGTCGCCGTCGAGGCTCTCGACGCCGGCAAGCACGTCATCGTGGAGAAGCCGGCCGAGATCACCGTGGCGAAGACCGACGAGATCATCGCCGCGCGGCAGAAGGCCGGCACCCTCGTGACGGTGATCTCGCAGCACCGGTTCGACCCGGCCACCGAGACCACGCTCGCGGCGATCGGCCGGGGCGAGCTCGGCCGGCTCACCTCTGGCATCGCCTCGATCGACTGGTGGCGCGGGCAGAGCTACTACGACTCCGGCGACTGGCGGGGCACCTGGGAGCTGGACGGCGGTGGCGCGCTGATGAACCAGGGCGTGCACACGGTCGACCTGCTCGTCGCCGCGCTGGGCCGGCCGGTCGAGGTGTTCGCGTACGCCGGCACGCTGGCACACGAGCGGATCGAGGTGGAGGACGTCGCGGTCGGCGTGGTGCGTTTCGACAGCGGCGCGCTCGGTGTGCTGCACGCGAGCACCGCGGCGTACCCGGGACTGAGCGCGCGGATGCAGGTGCACGGCGATCGGGGCTCGGCGGTCATCGACAACGACCAGCTCGCCTTCTTCCAGGTCACCGCCCGCGGCGCGGACCGGGAGGAGAAGCTGATGGGTACGACGGAGAACCGGGCCGTGCCGACCGCCGGCAGCGATCCGGGGCAACTGTCCGACGCGCACCGGTTGCAGTACCTCAACTTCCTCGGCGCCCTGAACGGCACCGAGAAGCTGCGCGTCGACCTGGAGACCAACCGCCAGTCGATAGCCGTCATCACCGGGGCATACGAGTCGGCCCGGACCGGACGGCCGGTGAGCCTCTCGTGAACCGGATCGCCGCCAACCCCATCCCCTACTGGAGCCGGGCCGGCAAGACGCGGGAGGTCTTCGACGCGGCCTTCCGCGACTTCCAGGAGATCGGCTTCACCGCGGTCAAGGCCGACGTGCCCGAGGACATGGGTCCGGCCGAATACCTGGACTGGATCGGCGGGTACGGCCTGGCACCGTCACTCAGCCTGTTCAACTCCGCCTTCGACGAGACCGTGGACATGGCCGAGGAGGTGGAGCGGGCCAAGCGGTTCGCCGCCACCCAGACAGCCCTGGGTCTCGACCGTACGATGATCTCGTCGATGTCGGTCCCGGCCCGGATCGCGCAACCGGCTGTCGGCGCCGGCTTCGACGCGGGCCGGTTGGCCCGGGCGATCGACAACTGCGGCGCGATCTGCCGGGTGCTGCAGACCGAGGGCCTGCGCCCGCTGCACCACTCGCACGTCGGCGGCGTCTTCGAGACCGCGGACGAGATCATCCGACTGCTCGACGACCTCGGGCCGGACGTGATCGGGTTCGGCCCGGACACCGGCCACCTGACCTGGGCCGGCGTCGACCCCGCGGCGTTCATCGCGCGGTACGCGGACCGCATCGGCGGCATCCACATCAAGGACTGCTTCCCCGACCTGCTCGCCCCGTCGGCGCGCAGCGGCATGGCGTACCACGAGGTGCAGGCGACGAAGCGACTCTGGGCCGAGCCCGGCCTGGGCGTGGTCGACTTCGACGCCGTGCTGGCCGCCATTCCGGACGACTACGACGGCGACTTCATGATCGAGGTGGACGAACCGAGCGTGGCGTCGAAGTTGGAGTCGCACCGCATTTCGTACCACTGGGCCCAGCACGCCGTGGCCGCGCGGGTCGGTTGATGCGCCCGGGTCGGCATCAACCTGCCGGGCGTTGATCCCGGGCTACCGCGACCCGACCCCGAGCGGCGTCGCGGCCTGCGCGGCCGGCCCGGACACCCTGGTCGTCCCGCGCGCCGCGGAGGTGCCCCTGCGCCTGCGCCGCGCGGTCGACTGGCGCACGACCAGGCGGACGGGCAGGACCAGCGGCTGGCCGCTGGTCCGGGCGCCCTGCGCGACCGCGATGCAGTTCTGCACGCCGGTGAGGCCCATCCGGTACAGCGGCGACGCGATGGTGGTCAGCTGCGGCTCGACCAGCTCGTCGAGGATGATGTTGTCGAAGCCCACCACGCTGACGTCCTCGGGTACGCCGATGTCCAGCTTGCGCAGCCCCTTCATGATGCCGATGGCGAGCTGATCGTTGTACGCGAGCACGGCCGTCGCGTCGAGTTCGGCCAGCCGCCGGGCCGCGCCGAAGCCGGCGAGAACGGTGGGCTCGTGCGGGCCGATCCGCTTCGTCTCGAGCTCCCGCTCGGCCGTGGCCTCCCGCAACGCCCGCCAGCGGACCCCGTCGGACCAGCTGGTCTCCGGCCCGGCGACGTAGGTGATCCGGTCGTGGCCGAGCGCCGCGAGGTGCTCCACGGCCCGGTGGATGCCGCGCTCGGCGTCGCTCAGCACGCAGTTCGCCTCGGGGATGATGCGGTTCAGCAGGACGACCGCCTTCTGCTTGGCCACCATCCGCAGCGCCGAGTCGGTCATCCGGGAACTGGCGATGACGATGCCGTCGACCTGGGCCAGTTCGTGCTCGATCGTCGTCCGCTCCACCTCCGGCGACTCGTTGGTGTGGGTGAGGATCAGCTGGTAGCCAGCCTCCCGGGCGGCTTCGTACGCGCCCTTGATGATGTCGCCGTAGAACGGGTTGGTGACGTCGGCGATCACCAGGCCGATCGCCTTCTGCGGCGGCCGGCCGGCCGGCTGCTGGCCGTCGAGCTGGCCGGACCGGTAACCGAGCTGTTCGGCTGCCTGGAACACCTTGCGGGCCGTGTCCGCGTTGACCCGCCCCGGCCGTGAGTAGGCCCGGGACACGGTGGACGCCGCCACGCCCGCCTCGCGCGCGACGTCGTAGATCGTCGGACGCCGATCCATGACCCGCATCCTAGACCCGCGCCGAGTGCGGCGGAGCCCGCCGTTGACGCCAGCAACAAGACAGACCTTCGTAACGCGGCGTAGTACCGGATCCTTGCACCGTTCAACATGATCGTCATTTGCCGCGCTGACGCACCGCCCGTTCCGCGCGGGAAAAGGAATTCGAGGCATTCGAGTGCGGCACCCGGTGCTTCGCTACCGCCGACACCAGCGGCGACGAACCTGGAGCAAGCGATGCGGGGGGCGTCAAAAGGCTCACTGACAGCGTCAGCAGGTACGTGAAATGGGCAAACGGCCCGTGCGGACGCCCGGGATCCGCGGTTCAGCGCGCACTCGTCGCCACCTTCCGACAATGCGTTTCACGTCTGGTTTGTCCGCGCCCGGGGCCGTCGACCGAGCTGAGTCGCGACTCCGATGCGTCACCGTGCCGCGCTTTCTGTAATCGGGCCGCACCGGCCGCGCCGACGATTACCGTTCGTTAACGTGACCACCTCAAGGGTTACCGCCGCAACGCTCAGCGTCATTCTGTCCTCAGCCGTGGTGGGCGTCGGGCCACCGACGCGGGCGGCGGCCGCGCCGCAGCTGCGGTGCCCGGCCGTGAAGGCGCCCGAGCCGCCGCCGGCTCTTCCGTCGCCGCCACCGGTCGACCCCGCGGCGGCGGCGGTCGGCGGGCCGGCGCTGGCGACGGCGGGGTTGGCCATTCCGCCGGGTGCGCCGATGGCGCCGGCGGTGACCGCCACCTCCTGGCTGGTGGCGGACCTCAACAGCGGCGAGGTGCTGGGTGGCTGCGGGCCGCACGAGCACCGGACGCCGGCCAGCGTGCAGAAGCTGCTGCTGGCGGCGGCGTTGATGCCCCGCCTCGACCCGACCCAGATGGTGGAGGTGTCCCGGGCGGATCTGCGCGACCTCGATCCGGCCAGCTCGCTGATGGGGGTGAGCGTCGGCGGCCGTTACTCGGTCGAGAGCCTGTGGCTGGGGCTCTTGCTCAGGTCAGGCAACGACGCGGCCAACGTGCTAGCCCGCGTCGGCGGCGGAGCCGACGGGCGGCCGGGCGGCGTGCGGGCGATGAACGACGAGGCCCACCGGCTGCGGGCCAACCAGACCCACGCGGCCACACCCTCCGGGCTGGACGGACCCGGTCAGTACACCAGCGCCTACGACCTCGCGCTGATCGCGCGGGCCACCTTCGCCCGCGAGGACTTCCGGCGCTACATCGCCACCACGGTGGCCCAGATACCGGCGCAGCCGGGCACGCCCGGGTTCGCGATCACCCACGACACCACGCTGCTCGGCCGCTACCCGGGCACGCTTGGCGGGAAGACCGGCTTCACCGACCTCGCCCGGCAGACGTACGTCGGGGTGGCCGAACGCGACGGTCGACGCCTGGCGGTGACGCTGCTCGGCGCGGAGACCGCGCCGTTGGGCAGCCTGGGCGAGGCGAGCGCCCTGCTCAACTGGGGTTTCGCGCTGCGGCCCGGCGCGTCGGTCGGCCACCTGGTCGCGCCCGAGGAGAAGAAGTACGACCGTCCGGTGGTGCCGGTCAAGGGCGAGCGTTCGGAACCGGTCGAGGAGTCGGCGTCGATGGTGCTGCCCGTCGGGCTCGGCCTCGGCGCCGTCCTGATCCTCGTCGTCCTGATCCTCCTGGCCCCCTTCTGGCGTCGCGGTACCCGGCGCGGTCCCGGCCGGTCGCACGACGGGAAGCCCTGAGGCGAGCCCAGTCGGCGTCCGGGGGCGGTGGTCAGGGCCGACCGGCGCGGTCGAACGCGCGCGCCAGCCCGGCGGTCGAAGCCGGTGTCGGTTCGGCTGGGAATCCGAGACCCTCCACGCCGAGCGGGCGGTCCTCGGGCTGGGTGACCTCGATGTCGGGCTCCGCCTCGGCCACCGCGGGCGTGGGCCATTGCCGCCACCTGCCGACGCTGGCGATGCCGACCAGTAGCATCGCGCCGAGCAGCAGCGCGCCGCCGGTACGCAGCGGCATCGTCGGGTCGACGCTGCGACCGGCGAGGGACAGGCTCTTCGGGAAGAGGCCCAGGACCGCGTCCGGGTCCACCAGCAGGGCCAGGTAGCTGGCCGTGTAGACGAGCCCGGTGAGCACGGCGCCGAGCGGAGACACCCGCAGCGTGGCGATCAGGCCCAGCAGCAGCCCCGCGGCGGCCAGGCACACCGCCGGCCAGACGAACGCCCCGGTGGCGAGCGCTCCGGTGCTCTCCCCGTTGGCGAAGGCCTGCAGGGTCCGGTCCTGCCCGTACGCGAGCAACAACCACGCCAGCGGCGCGACGACAATGGCGGTGATCATGGTCCAGACGTGACGCATGCGGGACACCGTAGCCATGGCGGCGCCGGGCAGCACCGGGCGAATGCCTGCTGAACGGCGGAAATTCGCGAAACATGAGGAAACTACCCCGGCCGCGAAACGGATCGTCAGTGTCGAGCGCTGGATCATTCGGGCGGGGGTGCAAGCCCGGCCCGGTCGCCAACGGGGTAGGCCCACCCGGGTGGCGTATGTGAGGATCGCGCACATGCGAGCCGTGATCTTCGACGAGTTCGGCGTCCGACCCGAGGTCCGCGACGTCGCGGACCCGGTCCCGCCGCCCGGGGGCGCGGTCATCCGCGTCGAGGCGACCGGGTTGTGCCGCAGCGACTGGCACGGCTGGCAGGGACACGACCCGGACATCCGCCCGCCCCACGTCCCGGGTCACGAGTTCGCCGGGGTAGTCACGGCGGTCGGCGCCGACGTACGCGGCTGGCGGCCCGGAGACCGGGTCACCGCGCCCTTCGTCTGCGCGTGTGGCCGGTGCCCCGCCTGCCTCGCGGGCGACCAGCAGGTGTGCGAGCGGCAGACGCAGCCGGGCTTCACCGGGTGGGGGTCGTTCGCCGAGTACGTGGCGGTGCGGAACGCGGACGTCAACCTGGTCCGGCTCCCCGACGAGTTGGACTACCCGGCGGCGGCGGCGCTCGGCTGCCGCTTCGCCACGGCGTTCCGGGCGGTGGTCGCCCAGGGGCGGGTGGCCGCCGGCGAGTGGGTCGCGGTGCACGGCTGCGGCGGGGTCGGGCTCTCCGCGGTGATGATCGCGGCGACGTGCGGCGCGCGGGTGGTCGCGGTCGACGTCGCCCCCGGCGCGCTCGCGCTCGCGCGGCGCTTCGGCGCCACGGTCTGCCTGGACGGCCGCGCCCTCACGGCGCCGGGCGCGGTTGCCGCGGCTGTCCGGGAGGCGACCGGTGGTGGCGCTCACCTCTCCCTCGACGCGTTGGGCAGTCACGCCACCTGCACCGCCTCCATCGAGAGCCTGCGGCGGCGCGGCCGGCACGTGCAGGTCGGGCTGCTCCCCGCCGCCCAGGGCCGCCCGGCGCTGCCGATGGAGCTCGTCATCGCCTACGAGTTGGAGCTGCGGGGCAGTCACGGCATGGCCGCGCACGCCTACCCGGAGCTGCTCGGGCTGGTCGCCGCGGGCGTCCTGCGTCCCGCCGAGCTGGTCACCAGAACCATCGACCTCGCCGAGACGCCCGACGCGCTGGCCACGATGGACCGGCCCGGTCCCGGCGGCATGTGCCTCATCCGGCCCGGTGGCGCCTAGGCAGTGTCTCGAAGTGCGTGTAGCCACTCGTTGATCACGGTGACGTGGATGGGGGCTTCGTAGCGGACGGCCACCGGCCCACGCGACGCCCACGGTGCCACGGACGGCGAACGATTTCAGGTGAAGCGATGACGCCGAGGCATGTTGTTATCGCCTCGCGTCGGGATCGCGTGGCTCACGCCTGGAAGGCCTGGCTCACGGTGTGTGTGTCCTCGTAGAGGTGCATACGCACGATCTTGCCGTCGGAGATGGTGAGATGCAGTGCGACCGGCGTCTCGAACCGCTTGCCCGTGGAGACGACGGTGTGCGAGAACGTCCCGAGGATGACGGCATCGTCGCCGTCGACGACCACCGCGCCCGGGAGCGCGGTGGTCTGGCCCGCGACGAAAGCCTTCCACATTGTGCGGAAGTAGACGGGGACGTGTTCGCGTCTTGACCGGCGCCCGGTCCACGGCAGTTCCTCGCTACCGGGGACGTTCCAATCGATCTCGTCGGCGAACAGTTCGCCGAGGCCCTCCGCGTCTTGCTTGGCCAGACGCTCCATGAACTGGTTCACCATGGCCTTGGTGACATTGGTCGAGCTGGTCATTATGGTGTTCCTCCGAGTTGTCGCTCACTGGATCACTTGGGATCGTTGTTGTCGCCGACCGAGGCCGTCACCCGGTCATTCAGGCGTTGTAGCCGCCGTGAGCGTCCAGCACCGCGCCGGTGACGTACGACGCGGCGGGGCTCGCCAGGAAGGCGATCGCCGCGGCGATCTCGTCGGGGTGGCCCATGCGCTGCAGGGACAGTGAGCTGAGCAGGGTCTTGAGGGTCTCGGGGTCCGGCGGTTCCAGCCCGCTCTCCATCAGTCCGGCTTCCACGACGTTGGCCGTGATGCCCCGGCGTCCGAGGTCCCGCGCGACGCCCATGGTGTACCTCTCGATTCCCGACTTGGTCGCCGAGTAGTCGGCAAGACCGGGGACGCCGACCCGGGTGCCCAGTCCGGAGCTCACGGTGATGATTCGCCCGTCCGCGCGCAGCACTCGGGAGGCGGCCCGGATGATGGCGATCACGCCGAGGTAGTTGGTGGCATGCATCCGGTCCAGCGCCGCGTGGTCGGCCTCCGGGTCGTCCACCGTCCGGCCCTGCTCCGGCGAGATCGCCGCGTTGTTGACCAGGATGTCCAGGCCGCCGAAGTAGGCGACCACGTCGTCGATGAGCGCCGACGCCCGGCTCATGTCCGCCTGGTCGGACTTGAAGGCGACGGCCTTCACGCCCTTGCCGCGCACCTCGTCGACGACGGCCTGCGCCTGCTTCTCAGAGCTGACATAGGTGAACGCGACGTCCGCGCCCTGCTCGGCCAGCAGTCGTACGGTCGCGGCTCCCAGCCCGCGGGACCCCCCGGTGACCAGGGCGATCTTGCCCGTTAGCGGCTTGTTCATTCTTTCCACCTCGCTGATTGATCCTCCAGGAAGTCGTAACGCTATTAGTTACAACAACGTAGTCGCAACATTTGTTGTTACGACGTGACGGTCGTAACATGGAGCGTTACGGCAGAGAGGAGGCTTCGTGAGCGCCAACAGCAGGCTGACGATCGCCGCCCACGCGCTGGCCTGGATCAGCCTCTACCAGCGCCGGGGCAACCCGGTCGCCACCTCCGAGCAGATCGCGACCAGCGCCAACACCAACCCGGTGGTGATCAGGAGGCTGCTCGGCGAGCTGCGCAGGGCAGGGCTCGTGGAGTCCCGGCGGGGCGCAGGAGCGGGCTGGTCGATGACACGCGAGCTGGAGTCCATAACCCTGCTCGACGTGTACGAGGCGGTGGAACCCGGCCCGCTCTTCGCGATGCACCGCGCCACCCCGGACCAGGAGTGCGTGGTCGGCTACGGCATCCAACCGGCGATGCAGGGCATCTACGCGGGCATCGAGGAGACCTTGAGACGCGAGTTGGCCCGCGTCACGCTCGAGGACGTACTCCGGGACATCCTCGCGGCACCTCGCTAGCTGCCCCTCTCGTGAACACCAGGACCAGACACCCCCCCACCCACCCCCTTTCACGGGAGTAGTTCCATCCTGTTTGTGCTGGTGGGTGGGGCTTGACGGTGGGGTTGGTGGGGGTGACCCCAGCCCGCTGCCAACGTCGGAACAACGCGTAGATCGCCTGCCAGCAGCCGTAACACGCCGGCACATCCCGCCACGGCGCAACGACCCGCACCCGCCACCGGATGCCGTCAATGATCTGCCGCTTGCTCCACCGCGACGGTCGGCCCGGCCGCTTACCCGCAGGCAGCAGCGACTCCAACACCCTCCACTGGGCGTCGGTCAGGTCGTGCCGCCTCGTCACCGCCATGGTGGCCACGAGGTCTCCGGTGTTCAGGTTCTTCCTGGTCGATGAACCCTCTACCGGAGACCTCGC
Organism: Micromonospora sp. NPDC051006; assembly: GCF_044456245.1. Lineage (NCBI taxonomy): Bacteria > Bacillati > Actinomycetota > Actinomycetes > Micromonosporales > Micromonosporaceae > Micromonospora > Micromonospora sp. NPDC051006. The sequence continues at coordinate 381,654 of NZ_JBITFP010000004.1, read as the reverse complement.
TATCTATCGACCACCGACACGCCGCACCCGACTTCGAAACACTGCCTAGGGCGACGCGGGTGGGATCTCGCCGGAACCGCGCAGGATCGTCGTCGTCGGCAGCACCATCCGCCGGGGCGCGTCGCGGTCGCCGTCGAGCCGCTGGAAGAGCAGCTGCGCGGCAACCCGGCCCATCTGGAACGGGTCCTGGGCGATGACGCTCACCCGCGGTTTGAGCAGGTCGGCCATCGGGAAGTCGTCGAAGCCGACGAGCGCCACGGTGTCCTCGAGGCCGAGCTGTTGCAGCGCGGTGATGGCGCCGATGGTCACCAGGTTCTGACTGGCGAAGAGCGCCGTGGGTGGCTCGTCGGAGCGCAGCAGCCTGGTCGTCGCCGTTGCCGCCTCGTCGATGGTGTGCAGGTCGTGCACGTGGTGGGCCGGGTTCCACGGCAGGCCGCGCTCGAGGCTCGCGCGTTGGTATCCGGCGAACCGCTGCTGCGCGGTGGGGACGATCTGCAGGTCGCCGAGGTAGGCGATCCGGCGGTGGCCGGTGTCGGCGAGGTGGTGCACGGCCGCCCGGGCGCCGCCCTCGTTGTCGGAGAGGACGCAGTCGGCGGGCAGGCCCTGGGGCAGGCGGTCGACGAAGACGAGCGGCGTGCCGGCCTCCAGCTCGGCGCGCAGATATCCCTGGTCCTCGCCGACCGGCGCGATGATCAGCCCGTCCACCCGTCGCTCGCTGAACGCGCGGACCAGGCTGCGCTCCCGCTCCTGGTCCTCGTCGACGCTTCCGGCGAGGATCAGCACCTGCCGGCTGTTGGCGGCGTCCTCGACCGCGCGCAGCAGGGCGCTGGAGAACGGGTTGGCGAGATCTTCGAGCACCATGCCGATGGCCGCCGTTCGGCCGCTGGCCCGCCGTAGCGCGCTGGCCGAGACGTTCGGCCGGTAGTCCAGCTGAAGGACCGCTCGGCGGACCGCCGCGACTTTGGCCGGCGTCACACCGTTCTCGCCGTTGACCACGCGGGAGGCGGTCTTGATGCTGACGCCGGCCATGGCGGCGACGTCGTGCAGGGTCGGCCGCGGTCGGTAGGGCGTGGCGACCGGATCGCCGTTTCGGCTCATCTTCCCTCTGTTTCGGCAGCGTGCGGCCCGCCTCGGACTACGTCGTCGGCACGAGGTGACAGCGTACCCGGTGCCGGCCCACGGCTTTGACAACCTTGTCGTGACGACGGTGCAGGTGAGAGCGCGCTGGCTTAACAATGCTGAATGGAAGTATTGACACGCATTTAACGGCCGCCCAGACTCTCTCGACAAGGTTGTCAAGGCGCGACTCCGGCGCCGGGACCGACCTGCTCCGTTCTGACCACCACCGACTGGGAGCTGGGACGTATGCGTGTGAGAGCTCGGTACGCGGCGATGACGATGACGGCGGTTCTGGCGGCCGCCGTGGGCCTCGCCGGCGTGATGGCCCCGGGGGCGTCCGCCGGAACACAACAGGACTACCCGGAGTTCCCCTACCCCGCCACCAACTACCAGGAGGACAACCGGGGGCAGTACCACTTCAGCGCCCGCGGCGGGTGGATCAACGACGTCAACGCGCCGCTCTACTACGACGGCGTCTACCACCTGTACTACCAGCACAACCCGCACGGCCTGCAGTGGGACACCATGCACTGGGGACACGCGACCAGCACGGACCTGGTGCACTGGAAGCAGAAGCCGATCGCGCTCGAGCCGGGCGTGCACCCCGGCGACCTCTTCTCCGGCGGCGGCGTCGTCGACGCGAAGAACGTCAGCGGCCTCAAGGCCGGCGACGAGGATCCGATCATCGTCTACTCCGGCACCAACGGCGTGACGGTCTTCTACTCCAACGACGGCGGGAACACCTTCAAGACGTACGACGGCGGTCGGCGGGTGGCGGTGCCGCAGGGCACCAGCCGTGACCCGAAGGTCTTCTGGGACGAGGCGTCCGGGCACTGGGGCATGGTCGTCTGGTCCGACCACGGCGGCAACGGCGTCGACTTCTACACCTCCGACAACCTGCTCGACTGGACCTTCGCGTCGCGCTACAAGGCCGACTGGCTCTTCGAGTGCCCGGACATGGTGGCGATGCCGCTCGACGGCAACCGGTCGAAGATGAAGTGGGTGCTCAGCGACGCCAGCGGCGAGTACGTGGTCGGCGCCTTCGACGGCACCACTTTCCGCACCGACTGGACGTCTCCGCAGCGGGTCAACCACGGTGGAACCCATGCCGGTGGCAGCTACTACGCCGGTCTGACCTTCGGCAACATGCCGGACAACCGGATCGTGTCGATGGCGTGGCAGGGCGAGAACGCCGGCCCCACCTGGACCGGCAACCTCACCTTCCCGGTGGAGATGCGCCTGACCACGGTGGACGGCGCGCCGCGGGTGCTCAGCACCCCGATCGCCGAGATCGACCGGCTGCGCACGTCCACCCGGACGTGGCAGGGCCGCACGCTCAACAGCGGCCAGGCCGGCGCGCTGCTCGACGGGATCGAGGCCGACACCTACGAGATCGAGGCCGAGTTCCGGGTCGCCGACCGCAAGCAGTCCCGCTTCGGCTTCCGGATCGGGACCGGCGAGAACGGCTGGTACGACCACGAGGTCGGCTACGACACCGCGGCGAAGACACTCGGCGGTGTGCCGATGTCGCCGATCGGCGACCGGGTGAAGGTGCGGCTGCTGGTCGACCGCGGCCAGCTGGAGATCTTCGGCAATGACGGACGCGTCTACCAGAGCCTCAACGTCAACTTCGACAGCCTGCCCGGCAAGGACGACGTCGAGCTCTTCGTCGACGGCCAGGTCCGCCTGGAACGGCTGACCTACCACGACCTCGGGTCGATCTGGGGCGGGGAATCCATGCTCGTGGACAACCTGGGCGGGCAGTGGTACGCGGACTCGGGAGTCTGGTCCGACGCCTCGGGCGGCAAGAAGGGCAGCAGCGGCGGCGACGCCTTCTACCTGAACACCCGCTCCGGCCAGAACTTCAGCTACGAGGCCGACGTGCGGCTGGACTCCGGCATCGCCGCGGCGCTCACCTTCCGCGCCAACCGCGACGCCACCCGGCACTACACCGCGAACATCGACTCGGCGGCGAAGGTCGTCAAGCTCTGGCGGCCCGGTCGCGACATCGCCAGCGCCCCGCTCGACGTCAAACTGGGCCGTACCTACCACCTGAAGGTGGTCGCTGACGGACCCCGACTGCGCGTCTACCTCGACGGCGCGGCCACCCCGGTGATCGACGCGGTGGACGACACCATCTCCAGCGGCCAGTTCGGGCTGAACGTCTTCAACGGTGTCGGCGTCATCCAGAACGTCCGGGTCGGACCGGTGAGCTGACCCTCGTCCCGCGGTAACCGGTCCGCACCACGCCGGTCCGTCGCCCACCACGACGGGCCGGCGTGGTGTCAACATCCCGCCACATTTGACCCACCGTCGTAACAGTCACGTCGTGCGATATTCGGCAGGCCCGGGTCGAGCACCCGACCCACCGACGGGATTGGCCGCACCCGCATGACGACCGAGAAGCTCGCGCCACCCACACACACCGGCGTACGTATCGCGGCGAACGGCCTGGGCCAGCGCGTCCGCGACGGTCGCCGGATTCTGGACGACATCTCGCTGACGATCGACCCCGGCGAGGTCGTCGCCATTCTCGGCGCCAGCGGCGCCGGAAAGACCACGCTGCTGGAGACCCTGGCCCGCGTCCGGCGTGCGTCCACCGGCACGGTGCGGCACGACGGCGGCGGTCCGGCGGACGCGATCGGCTTCGTACCGCAGGACGACATCATCCACCGCGAGCTGCCCCTGGAGCGGACCCTGCGCTACGCGGCCCGGCTGCGCCTGCCACCGGGAACCACACCGGCGGAGGTGACCCGGCGGGTCGCCGAGGTGCTCGGCGAGCTGGGGTTGAGCGACCGGGCCGGCCTGCCGGTCGGCCGGCTCAGCGGCGGGGAGCGCAAGCGGGCCAGCATAGCGGTGGAGCTGCTGACCCGGCCGGGCGTCTTCTTCCTCGACGAACCCACGTCCGGGCTGGATCCGGCGATCGCCGTGGATCTGCTGCGGGTACTGCGCACGCTCGCCGACGCGGGGGCGACCGTCGTGCTCACCACCCATCAGGTCACCGACGTGGAGCTGTGCGACCGGGTCGTCGTACTCACCCGTGCGGGCCGGCTGGCCTTCGCCGGACCGCCGGCCGCCGCCCGGGAGTTCTTCGGCGTACGGTCGCTCGCCGAGGTCTACCTGCGGCTCGACGAGGCCGACGATCCGGCAACCTGGCCGGGCCGCTTCGCCGCCCGGCGCGACAACGATCCGGATCGGCCGGACAACGATCCGGAGCGGCCGGACAGCGGCCCGGATCGGCGGGGCAGCGACCCGCAGCGGTCGGCCGGCGCGCCGGCCGTTGGCGTCGCCGGGTCGGGGCGGTCGCAGGGGCGGTGGCGGCAGTGGGCGGTGCTCACCGCCCGCAACACCGAGATCGTCGCCCGCAACCGGCTCACCCTGGCGATCCTGCTCGGCTCACCGCTGCTGGTGCTCGGCATGTTCGCCCTGCTCTTCCGCCCCGGCGCGTTCGACCCGGCGCGGCCCAGCCCCAACGTGACCGTGATGATCCTGTTCTGGATCGCGTTCGGCGGGTTCTTCTTCGGGCTGACGTACGGGCTGCTGCAGATCTGCACGGAGCTGCCGATCCTGCGCCGCGAGCGGCTGGCCGGGGTGCGGTTCGGGCCGTACCTGCTGGCGAAGGTCGCGGTGCTGCTTCCGCTGCTGGCCCTGGTGGACCTGGCCCTGCTCGGGGTGCTGCGCGGCAGCGACCGATTGCCGCCGGTCGGCGGCGCCGACTTCGCGGCGCTGTACGCGACGCTGCTGCTCTCCTCCGCCGCCGCGCTCGCCCTCGGGCTGCTCTGCTCCGCCGCCGTCTCCGACGCCGCCCAGGCGACGCTCATGCTGCCCATGCTCTGCTTTCCGCAGGTCCTCTTCGTCGGCGCGATCCTGCCGGTGCCGGCGATGGCCACCGGCGGCCAGTGGCTCAGCTACGCGATGTCCAACCGGTGGGCGTTCGAGGGACTCGGCCACACCGCCGACGTGCCGCGGCTCTGGCGCGACGGCGGTTCCCCGCTCGGCCCGCCGCTGCTCGCCACGTACGGCGACAGCTTCTCCCGCCCGGTCTGGGTGAACTGGCTGATCCTCGGCGGGTTCGTGCTGCTCTTCCTCGGCGCGACCTGGGCGGTGCTGGTCCGGGCCGAGTCCCGCCGTGCGGTCTGACCCGAGCCGCGATCCGGCGCGTCCGGTCGCGGCCGGCGGCCCGAGCACGGCCCCCGGGTACGCCAGCACCGCCCGGATCGACGAGCTGCGCGCCACCGAGTACCGGCACCTCGACCGGGACGGTCACGTCTACCTCGACTACGCCGGCGCCGGGGTGGCCGCGCGGGCGCAGCTCACCGCCCACCACGAGCGGCTGCTCTCGGGCCTGTACGGCAATCCGCACTCGGAGAACCCCACCTCGGCGGCGGCCGGGGCGCTGGTCGAGTCGGCCCGCCGGGCGGTGCTCGACTTCTTCCGCGCCGACCCGGCCGAGTACGCGGTCATCTTCACCCCGAACGCCAGTGGCGCCTGCGGCTGGTCGGCGAGGCGTACGCCTTCGGGCCGGCCAGCCCGCTGGTGCTGACCTGGGACAACCACAACTCGGTCAACGGCATCCGGGAGTACGCCCGGGCCGCCGGCGCACCGGTCCGCTACGTGCCGCTGACCGGGCCGCAGCTGCGGGTCGCCGAATCCGACCTGCTCGCCACGCTGGCCGCGGGCCGGTCCCGACGGTGGCGACGGTCGACCGGTCCGGGGCTCTTCGCCTACCCCGCGCAGAGCAACTTCACCGGCGTGCAGCACCCGCTGGGCTGGGTGGAGCTTGCCCAGCGGTACGGCTACGACGTGCTGCTCGACGCCGCGGCTTTCGCCCCGACGAACCGGCTGGACCTCAGCGTCGTACGGCCTGTGTTCGTCTGCCTCAGCTGGTACAAACTCTTCGGCTACCCCACCGGCGTCGGCGCGCTGCTGGCCCGACGCGACGCGCTGGCCCGGCTCCGGCGGCCCTGGTTCGCCGGCGGCACGATCCGGGCGGTCAGCGTGCAGGGCGACTGGCACCGGCCGCTGGACGACGAGTCGGGGTTCGAGGACGGCACCCTCAACTTCCTCAGCATCCCCGACGTGGAGTTCGGGGTGCGCTGGCTCGACTCGATCGGCGTCGACCTCGTACACACCCGGGTCGGCCTGCTCACCGGGTGGTTGCTGGAGCGGCTGACCGCGCTGCGGCACCGCACCGGCCGACCGCTGGTCCAGGTCTACGGCCCGCCGACGGGCGAGGGCGGCGGCACCGTGGCGTTCAACCTCCGCCACCCGGACGGCGCCCTCGTCGACGAGCGGCTCGTCGCGCGGGAGTCGTCGGCCGCCGGCTTCTCCCTGCGTACCGGCTGCTTCTGCAACCCGGGGGCGGGCGAGGGCGCGTTCGGGATCACCCCGGAGGCGCTGCGTCGTACGCTGCCGCGCCAGGTCGAGTCCATCGACCAGTACCTCGACGCGCTGCGGCTGCCGACCGGCGGCGCGGTACGCGTCTCCTTCGGGCTGGCCTCCAACGCGGCCGACGCGCAACGCTTCCTCGATTTCGCCGAGTCGACCTATCTGGACCGCGCCGCCCCGGCCGATACCCGGCTGGCTCCCCGCGACCGCTGCTGAGCGGCGAACGCGAACGCCGCCCGGGCCGGTTCCCCGCCGATTCGCCCGAAGAGGCCGTACCGGACACATTGCGCACGATCGCCGCCGGGTGCAAAGCTGGTTCGATGGGCTGGTGGAATCCGTTCCGACGCCGATCGCGTCACCCGCTGCGCCGGCCGTCGCGGGGCGAGCTGCCGGCGCCCTGGCCACCCGGCCTGCTGGGCCTGATCGGGGACCAGTCATCGGCCGGATCGGAGCGCCAGGCCGAGCTGCTGGCCCTGCTGCGGCGACTGGCGTCGGCGACGTCCACGCACACACCCGAACCGGTTCAGGCCGTCGGCGAGATAGTTCGGCGGCACGCGCCGCTGACCGACGACGCGACACCCGCGGCCTGGGCAGTCTGGCGCGCTGTGCCGGAGCTGGAACTGATGGCGAACGCCCGTCAACGCTGCCAACACGCCGAAAGCCTGCTCCGCACGCTGCGCGACAGGGTGCTGGACGGCCCCACGGACCCGACGTTGGAGATCGGTGACCCGGACACCACCATCGCCGACGCGCTCCGGCTCGAGGCGGAGCGCATCGGCCACGCGCCGGTGACCGGCGAGGGCGAACACCAGGTCGGCTACCGGGCCGCGTACGCCGGGTTCGTCAAGCAGATGGCGCAGCGGGCGAGAGATCTCGAGGGAACGCCGGAGCGCAACCCCCGCCGAGGCGTCATGGCCGCGGTTGCTCCGTCCTCAGAGCCGGCCGACCGGCCCACCCCGGTACTGGCCGCGCTACGCGACAGCGTGGCAGCGCTCCCCCGCCAGCGGGACGCTCGGCACGAGCAGTGGACGGCGCGGGTGACCGGCGCCCTCGAGCCGTTCCACTCCACCGGTCCGGGCCTGGACCGCGCCGCCCTCGGGCGGGCGATCGTGACCGACCTGCCCGAGCTCGACCGTCTCGACGAGACTTTGGACCGTCTCGAACGGATGGAGGAGCAACTGGCCGAGGCGCAGCGCCGGGTGGCGACTCAGCGGGCGCACCTGACCAAGGAGGTGATCCGCTGGCGCAACACGCTCGCCCGAGAGCTGCGCCAGCAGGCGGATCACCACGTGGCCGCCACCGGCATCTCCCTCGACGCCGGCTTCACGGCCGGCTTCACCCTGGCCAGTGACCAGATCGCCGGGCACCTGCGCGAGCGGGCCGACCGGCTCGCCGTGCCGGAACTACCCGAACCCGCCTTCCCGCTGACCCGAGCCAGAGACGACACCTGACCGCGGACCACCGTCAGATCAGTGGCGACGGGGACTCGGCACCGGGCACCAGCAGCCTCGGCGCGCCTGTCGCGTCCGCCGGGACCGCCCACACGTCCGGCCGGCCGTCGCTCTGGCGCAGCGTGTACGCCAGCGTCGCGTCGTCGAGCCACGCCGGCTGGTCGTCGACGCTGGCGGTCTCGGCGGTCGCGGTCACCCGCATCGTGGCCAGGTCGAGCACCGACAGGCGCCAGCCCTTCGCCGGGTCGGCGTCGATCGCCTCCTTGAACGCGATCCGCCGGCCGTCCGGTGACAGCGACGGACACTCGACGTTCTCCTTCACCGTCTCGACCGTCCGGGCGGCGAAGTCACCCCGCACCAGGTAGCGCTTCCCACCGGTCGACATGGTCGCGTAGAAGAGGTTGTCGTCGGCGGCGAAGGTGACGCCCCAGTAGTTGACGTCGGCGCTGCGGTAGGGCCTGCCGTCGCGGGTGACGGCGAAGTGTTCCAGCGACATCACCGGGACGCCGGTGCGGGTGTCGAGGATGCCGGTGCGGGTGGAGAAGCCGCTGGAGGTGTAGGAGTCGCCACCGACGAACGTGGTCCAGGAGACCATCCGGCCGGAGGCCGACACGCGGGCCCGGTTGGGCAGACCGGGAATGGCGAAGGTGCGCGTGGCGCCGAGCGCGGCGTCGAGCACCACGAGCTGGTACGACCAGGCGGTCTCCGGCCCCAGGCAGACGCCGATGCCGCCCGCGGCGTACACCCGCAGACACTCCCGGGTCGAGACGGTGCGCGGCCCGGACGGGTCGGCCAGGGAGACCGAGGAGACGCGCCTGTCGGTGACGGTGAGCAGGCGCGGGCCCGGTTCCAGGGTGACCGCGGCGGCCCCGGCCGCGGTGGTCGGCGGCGGGGTCGGTTCGGCGGCGACGGCGGCGTAGCCGGCCGCCACGGCCCCCAGCAGCACGGCCGAGGCGGTCGCCACGACGAGCTTGGCTCGGGTCGACAGCGCGGTCATCAGGACACCTTCCGGGTGACGAGGCGGAAACCAGGGGCCAGCAGGAACACCGTGACGAGCAGGATGGCCGCGACGGTCGCGGCCGCGACCTGGATAGCGGTCTGCGGCCCCCACGCCTGCCAGGCCAGCCCGAACAGGACCGAGGAGCCGAGGTACGCCACCGCCTGCCCGGTCTGGACCAGGGCGATGCCCGTGGTTCGCAGCCGGGCCGGGAGCACCGGCCCGGCGAGGGCGATGAGCACGCCGTCGGTGGCGGCGTAGAAGAGGCCGTAGAGGCCGAGCGCCAGCGCGAGCAGTGGCCAGCCGCCGACCGGGCCGGCGAGCAGCAGGTACGTGGCGCCGAGGGCGGCGTATCCGCCCACCACCACCGGCAGCCGTCCGACCCGGTCGGCGAGCATGCCGATCGGGGCCGCCAGCACGAGGTACGCGAGGCTGGTCCCGACCGCCAGCAGCGGGAACCATCTGAGATCCAGGTCCTCCCGGCGTTGCAGCAGCAGGTAGACGAAGCCGTCGCCGATGGTGGCCAGCCCGAGCAGGCCGGCGGCGAGCACGATCCGGCGGGTCGACCGCTCGCGCAGCAGGCCGAGAGCCTCGCGGACGCTTACCCGCACCTGGTCGCTGTCGTCGGTCGCCGTGCCCGGTGGACGCTCGCGGACGAAGAGCACGAGCACGACGACGGCCAGGGCGGCGATGCAGAAGCTGGCGACGAAGACCGCGTCGTAGGACTGGCCGACGGCCAGCAGGACCGCGAGCGCCACCAGCGGCCCGAGGAACGCGCCGACGCTGTCCATCATCCTGTGCACCCCGAACGCCCGGCCCAGCGACTCCGGCGGCGTCGACAGGGTGATGAGGGCGTCTCGCGGCGCGCTGCGTACGCCCTTGCCGAGCCGGTCGATCGCGATGACGGCACCGATCGCCGGCACCGACCGGCCGGCGAGCAGCAGGCCGAGCTTGGCGACCGCGGAGAGCGCGTAGCCGACGCCGGCGACCAGTTTGCGGCGCCGGAGCCGGTCGGCGACGAAGCCGCCGACGACCCGCAGCAGCGCCGTCGCACCGGTGTAGACGCCGTCGATGACCCCGAAGGCCAGCGGGCTGAGCTGCAGGCCCAGCACCAGGTAGAGCGGCAGGATCGCGGTGACCATCTCGGCGGAGACGTCGGTGATCAGGCTGACCGTGCCCAGGGCGATGACGTTGCCGCTGACCAGGGCGATCCGCCGTCCGGGCCGGGCCGGGCCGGGATCGGGCGGATCCGTCGCCGGGCGGGAGACGGTCGACAGGTACACAAGCGTGCCCTTCGGTTCGCGGTTGACGGTCAGCCATCGTGCGTCCTGGCCGAATCGGCCACAACGGACCGCGCGTGCCGCTTGGGCGTGCGCCAGTTGAACATCTCGGCAACTCCGAGCTGTTCTCCTATTTGGACTCGGTGTTCACCCGACCGTCGCCGTCCGGCCCATCGACCTCCCTACATTCCATCCGCTCTCTACACACCCCCAGAGAAGGGCTCTTGGATGGGTATTCGATTCCCCCGTCCGCCGGTGACGTTGGGGACGGTCGCGGTGCTGCTCGCCGCCACCGCCGCCGTCGTCGTGACCGGCGCGACCTCGGCCTCGGCGGCCACCGTCACCGTCAAGCCGGTCGCCGACACCTACGTCCAGGCTGATGCCGCGTCCACCAACTACGGCACGTCGAGCCAGATCACGGTCGACAACTCGCCGGTGCGGCGGATGTTCCTGCGCTTCACCGTGAGCGGGGTCAGCGGCACGGTCACCAGCGCCAAGCTGCGGCTGCGCACGATCAGCGGCAACGACGGCAGCAACAACGGCGGCACGTTCCGGGCGATGTCGAACACGACCTGGTCGGAGACCGGCACGACCTGGAACAACCAGCCGACGATCGACGGCGCGACGCTGGGCTCGATCGGCTCGGTCACCGCCGACGGCTGGTACGAGGTCGACGTGACGTCGCAGGTCAAGGGCAACGGCACGGTCAGCTTCGGTGCGAGCTCGTCCAGCACCGACGGCGCCTACTACGACTCGCGGGAGAGCGGTGCAGACGCGCCGCAGCTGGTCGTCACGACCGGGACCACGACGCCCCCGTCAGGCGACCCGGTCCTCGTCGGCGCCGGGGACATCTCCGACTCCGGCTCCGGTGACACCGCCACCGCCGCGCTGCTGGACAACATCTCCGGCACGGTCTTCACCACCGGCGACAACGTCTACAGCAACGGCACCGCGTCCGAGTTTAACAGCTACTACGCCCCCACCTGGGGTCGGCACAAGGCGCGTACCCGCCCGTCGCCGGGCAACCACGACTACAACACGTCGGGGGCGACCGGCTACTACAACTACTTCGGGACGCAGGCCGGCCCGAGTGGGCGCGGCTACTACTCCTTCGACCTCGGCAACTGGCACGTGGTGTCGCTGAACTCGAACGTCAGCATGTCCGCCGGCTCGGCGCAGGAGCAGTGGCTGCGGTCCGACCTGGCGGCCAGCACGAAGCCGTGCACGCTGGCCTACTGGCACCACCCGCTCTTCACGTCCAGCTCCAACCACGCGCCGTCGACCTCGACGCGCCCGCTCTACCAGGCGCTCTACGACTACAACGCCGATGTCGCCGTGTGGGGTCACAACCACGTCTACGAGCGGTTCGGCCCGATGAACCCGAACGGTGGCGCCGACGCCGCGCGCGGTCTGCGCAGCTTCGTCGCCGGGATGGGCGGTGCCGGGCACTACAGCTTCGGCACCATCCAGCCCAACAGCGAGGCCCGCAACAGCTCGGCGTACGGGGTACTGAAGTTCACCCTGCACGCCAACAGCTACGACTGGCAGTTCGTGCCGGTGGCGGGGCAGAGCTACAGCGACAGCGGTACCGGCAACTGCCACTGACCGCGGCGCGACGCTCGCCTGATCCGGTGCTGCCAGCCGGGTCGTGAGGTCTCCGGTGCCGGTTGTCGCCAACCGGCACCGGAGGCTCTCGTCGTCAGTGCGCCGCCACCGCGACCGCGCCCGGCTCGATGTCGCCGAGCTGGCCGGGCCGGACCACCAGGACCAGGACGATCATCGACGCCACCATGCCGCCGGCCACCACCACGGCCATCGCCACACTTCCGGTGCCGAGCACGCCCACCAGCGGCGCGGCCAGCGCGCCGACGGCGAACTGCACCGCGCCGAGGAGCGCCGCGGCGGTGCCCGCCGCCTCGCCGTGCCGGGACAACGCCAGCGCGGGAGCGTTCGGCAGGGCGAGCCCCACCGCGGCGAGCACGGCCCAGAGCGACACGAGGACGGTCGCCAGGCCACCCGCTCCGGTGGCGGCGAACAGGAGCAGGGCGAGCCCGGCGACGGTGCCCGCGCCGAGCGCGCTGACCAGGATCCGCTGCGGCGAGTACCGCCGCAGCAGCCGTACGTTGAGCTGGGTGGCCGTGATCAGACCGACGGCGCCGGCGCCGAAGACGATGCCGAACTCCTGCTCGTCGAGTCCGTAGTGCTCCTGGAAGACGAACGACGACCCGGACACGTACGCGAAGAGCGCGGCCATCGCCAGGCCGGCGACCAGCACGAGCCCGACGAAGATGCGGTCGCGCAGCAGCCCGCCGTAGACGCGCAGGGTGGCACCGACGCCGCCGCGCTGACGCCGGGCCGCCGGCAGGGTCTCGGGAAGCCCGACGGCCGCGACGACGAGCAGCACCAGGCCGAGCACGGCGAGGGCCACGAAGACGCCCCGCCACTGCGACCAGCGCAGCAGTTGGCTGCCGAGGGTGGGCGCGAGGATCGGCGCCACACCCATCACCAGCATCAGGCGGGAGAAGAGCTTGGCGAAGGCGGCGCCGCTGAACAGGTCGCGTACGACCGCCATCGCCACCACCGACGCGGCGGCGGCGCCCAGGCCCTGCAGCACCCGCAGCGTCCCGATCAGCCCGATGTTCGGCGCGACGACGCAGAGCACCGACGCCAGGATGTGCAGCGCGGTGCCGACGAGCAACGGCTTGCGCCGCCCCACCGCGTCGGAGAGTGGGCCGATGAGCAGTTGCCCGAAGGCGAGCCCCGCCAGCGTCCCGGTGAGCGTCAGCTGCACGGCCGCCGACGTGGTGTGCAGGTCGGCGGCGATGGTCGGCAGCGCCGGCAGGTACATGTCGATGGTCAGCGGCCCGATCGCGATCAGGGAGCCGAGCACGAGGACGAGTCGCAGCCGCTGGCGGGAGGTCATGAGGTCGCCGGGCATCCGCGGCGACGAGTCCGCCTCGGTCGTTTCGGCAGTGGCGGTCATCGGGCCGCCTCCGGTCGGTCGGGGTGGGCCCCGGTAAGGGGCGGTGCTGCGATCACACCTGGCTGCAAATCCTCACCGGCCGATCTCATTCCCGCCCGGGCCGGAGGTAAGCCAGCTCACACCCGCCCGACCGGGCTTTGTTCACCCCTGGACGGTTCCGACCCGGATCCGGTTGCCGTCGGGGTCGTCATCGGGCAATGTTCACCGGCCAGCCCTCACCGGCCGGCGTGTGGCGAACCCGCATGGGTCACCGACCGCCAGGCGGCGAAGGCCCACGCCGTGTCTGCGGTGTCGGCGCTGACGAACACGGTCTCCAGGCCCTCGCCATCGGTGAAGTTGTAGCCGTGGAGGGTGTAGTGCGCGTCGCCGGTGTCGCGGTAGAGCCACGCGGCCCGGGCGCCGACACCGCCGCTGCCGCCCTCCCCCACCTTGCCCGCCGGATCGGCAGGCAGTTCGAGGTCGATCGAGGCGATGATGTCGGCGGCGCTCGCACAGCGCCAGACGACGCCGCCGACCCGCAGGCTCCGGCCGGGGGCCCGCCACGTGGTCAGCCCGGCCACCGGACGCTCCCGCTGCCACGCGCCGGTCAGGTCGATGGACCAGGCGTCGTCGAGCTTCCTGCGCACGTGCGCAGTCTAGGAACGGCGCATACCGCTCGCGCGGGTGAGGCAGGGCGTTGTGACGCGTGGATACCCTGACCCAATGGGCCCCCGGCACCTGCGCCGACAGTTTGCTTCGGCCGTCCTCCTGGTGCTGGCCGGGTTGTTGGTGTTGGTGGTCCCGGCCAGCCTTGAAGGACCGGTCAAAGTGCCCATCAGTGCGGGGCACGGCCTGTCTGTCCTGGACTTCGTCGGCGCCGTCGCGCTGACTCTTGGCGGCACGTGGCTGGAAGTTCTCGTGGTGTGGCGCCTGCCGACCCTGCGTCTGCCACCCCGCGCACTGTTCGGCCTCGGTGCGCTGGCCGGGCTCGGAACAGGTCTGGTGCTGGCCTCGGCCTTCTCCGGCTTCTTCTGGTGGTGGGCAGTCGGCGCCGCGGCGGTCGGTGTGGCCGCGGTTGTGCTCATTCCGCTCGCCGCCCTTCGTTGACGGCAGGACCGGTTGGGCGCGCTGGCCGCCAGAGCGCGGCCAGCGCGCACACCTCGCGTCAGCAGCAGCTCGACGTGGCTCCACTGGTCACCGGCGTCTTCTCGCCGTCCGGGGTGCCGCAGACGCACTCCCCTTCCACGGCCTTGTTCAGCTGCCCGGAGTCGGCCTTGACGGTGTAGACCTCCCAGGGCTCGTTGCCGGGGCCGCGTACCCAGACCTTGTCCTGCAGGGCGTAGCAGCACTCGGTGTCGTTCTCCTCAAGGGTGATCAGGCCGGCGTCGGTGAGCCGCCTGGTGGCGGCGTTGACCTCGTCGGTGTCGAACACCTCGACGCCCAGGTGGTCCATGACCGTGGGATGGTCGGGCTCGCCTTCGAGCAGGACGAGCTTCAGCGGCGGGTTCTCGACGGCGAAGTTGGCGTAACCGGGGCGGCGCTTGGCCGGGTCGACGCCGAAGAGCTTGGCGTAGAAGGCAACGGAACCTTCGAGGTCGGACACGCGCAGGGCGAGCTGGACACGGGACATGGGGCTTCCTCCGGTCAGGAGAGGTTCAGCGGGCGGGGCGAGGTGATCACCACGCCTCTTGCCTAGATGGATATCTAAGCAAGCCCACTGTTGCAGCCTGTTTCGAGATCTGTCAAGGTAGAGGAATGTCAAAGCAAGACCTTGCGGTGATGGACCTGCGAGCGGTCGCCTGCTGTGCCCCGATCGCGGTCCGCCCGATGGACGCCGAGCAGGCAGTGCTGGTCGCGCCCATGTTCAAGGCCCTCGGCGACCCGGTCCGGCTGCGGCTGATGTCGATGATCGCCTCGGTCCCGGAGATCTGCGTCTGCGACCTGACGCCCGCGTTCGACCTCTCCGGGCCGACCATCTCCCACCACCTGAAGGTGCTGCGCGAGGCGGGCCTGGTCGACTCCGACCGCCGGGGCACCTGGGTCTGGTACAAGGTCAGGCCGGAGGCGTTCCGACAGCTCGGCGCGCTGCTCGAACTCTCCCCCGCGGACGCCCCGGCCGACCCGGCAGCCCGGTGAGCCGCACCCTGGGGCGGCGCGCGTCCGCCGAGTTCGCCGGCACGGCCATGCTGGTCGCCGCGGTCGTCGGCTCCGGGATCGCCGCCGCCCGGCTCTCCCCGAACGACGTCGGGCTCCAGCTGCTGGAGAACGCGATCGCCACCGCGCTGGCCCTGGGCGCGCTGATCCTGACGTTCGGGCCGGTCTCCGGCGCGCACTTCAACCCGGTGGTCTCCGCGGTGGACTGGTGGCTCGGTCGGCGTGCCGCGACCGGCCTGACCGGCCGCGAGCTTGCCGGCTACGTGCCGGCCCAGATCGGCGGCGCGGTCACCGGCGCCGTCCTGGCCGACCTCATGTTCGGGCTACCGGCCGTCGCCTGGTCGCGGACCGACCGGACCGGGGGCAACCTGTGGCTGGCCGAGGTGGTGGCCACCGCCGGCCTGATCGTCCTCATCTTCGCGCTCGCCCGCAGCGGGCGGGGCACCGCGGCGCCGGCTGCCGTCGGCGCCTACATCGGCGCCGCCTACTGGTTCACCTCGTCGACCTCGTTCGCCAACCCCGCCGTGACCATCGGGCGAGCGTTCACCGACACGTTCGCCGGCATCGCCCCGACGTCCGTGCCCGGCTTCGTCGCCGCCCAGCTCGTCGGCGCCCTGGTCGCGGTCGCCGCGCTCGCCGCCTGGTATCCCGACGCCGAGCAGACCGCCGGCGTGGTTGTCGTGCCCCAGTTGCCGGAGGAGGCGAACCGGCGATGAACCCGGAAACCAACCCGGCCGCCGTCACGGTCGTGCCCATGGGCGACCAGCACGCCGACGCGGTCCTGGACATCTATCGGCTCGGCATCGCCACCGGCCACGCCACCTTCGAGACCGAGCCGCCCAGCTGGGCGAGCTTCACCGCCAGCCGGTTGGCCGGTCATCGATGGGTGGCCGTCGATCGGCCCGGCCGCGCGCTCGGTTGGATCGCCTGCTCGGCGGTGTCCGACCGGTGTGTCTACGCCGGAGTCGTCGAGCACTCGGTCTACGTCCACCCCGAGGCGAGCGGCCGGGGAGTCGGACGAGCCCTGCTGCACGCTCTGATCGACTCCACCGAGCGGGCGGGCATCTGGACGATCCAGTCCGGCGTCTTCCCCGAGAACGCCGCCAGCCTCGCCCTGCACGCCGCCTGCGGCTTTCGCACCGTCGGCACCCGGCAGCGGGTCGGACGCCACCGTGGCGTCTGGCGCGACGTCATCCTCATCGAACGCCGCAGTCCCACCATCGTCTGACAGGAAAGACCACGATGCGCGACAAGCCCACCGTTCTCTTCGTCTGCGTCCACAACGCCGGCCGCTCCCAGATGGCCGCCGGCTGGCTACGCCACCTCGCCGGCGACAGCGTCGAGGTCCGCTCCGCCGGCTCCGAGCCCGCGGACCAGATCAACCCGGTCGCCGTGCAGGCCATGCGGGAGGCCGGCATCGACATCACCGACCAGACGCCGGCCCGGCTCAGCTGGGACGCCGCCGAGGCCAGCGACGTCATCGTCACCATGGGCTGCGGGGACGCCTGCCCCGTCTTCCCCGGCAAGCGCTACGAGGACTGGCAGCTCACCGACCCCGCCGGCCAGCCCATCGACGTCGTACGCGAGGTCCGCGACGAGATCCGGTCCCGGGTGCAGACGCTGCTCGACGAGCTTCGCCAGTGAGCACCCGAATGACGACGGCCTGACGGGCGGTCAGGACGACAGCCGGCGCAGGGCGGCGGCGATCGTGGCGATGCCGTCCTCGATGTCGGTCGGGGTGTTCGCCGCGTAGCCGAGGACCAGGCCCGGCCGGTAGGGCCGCTGGCAGTGCCAGGAGAGCGGCTGCACCTTCACCCCGCCGGCCAACGCCGCCGCCGCCAGCTCGGTGTCCCGTACGTCGCCGTCGAAGGTGACCATGAGGTGCAGCCCGGCCGCCGCGCCGTGCACGGTCGCGGCGGGCAGTTGACGCCGCAGCGCGGCGACCATCGCGTCGCGGCGGCGGACGTGCCGGCGGCGGAGCAGCCGCAGCTGGCGCTCCAGCGCACCGGAGGTCATCAGTTCGGCGAGCACCAGCTGCGGCAGCACCGAGTTGCCGAGGTCGGCGTTGCGTT
The DNA here is from genome assembly GCF_044456245.1 of Micromonospora sp. NPDC051006. Lineage (NCBI taxonomy): Bacteria > Bacillati > Actinomycetota > Actinomycetes > Micromonosporales > Micromonosporaceae > Micromonospora > Micromonospora sp. NPDC051006. The sequence goes on along the minus strand of NZ_JBITFP010000004.1, from coordinate 364,231 downwards.
TGGCGGCGACCACGGCGTCCCGGTGGCGTGCCGGGACCAGCAGCCAGCCGACCCGCAGCGCGGGGGCGAGCAGTTTGGAGACGCTGCCGGCGTAGCAGACCTGGTCGGGCAGGAGGGCACGCAGCGCGGGCACGGGCGGCCGGTCGTAGCGGTGTTCGGCGTCGTAGTCGTCCTCGATGATCAGCCCGCCGGCTCGTGCCCAGGCGACGAGCCGCCGGCGGCGCTCGCCGTCGAGCACCACGCCGGTCGGGAACTGGTGGGCCGGAGTGAGCATCACCGCGCCCGCCCCGCTGGCCGCCAGCTCGTCGACCCGCAGGCCGGCGGCGTCCACGGCGACCGGCGGGGTGGCCAGGCCCCAGTTGTTCAGGTGCTGCCGGACGCCGAGCGAACCCGGCTCCTCCACCGCCACCCGATCGATCCCGTGCGGGCGCAGCACCTGGGCGAGCAGGCCGAGCGCCTGGGAGACCCCGGCGGTGACGAGCACATCGGCGGGGTCGACCGCGATGCCCCGGTTGCGGGCCAGCCAGCCGGCGACGGCCCGCCGTAGCGTGGGCGCCCCGCGCGGATCGCCGTAGCCGAAGTCGGCCGCGGCGAGGTGGCGCAGCACGCTCCGTTCGGCGCGCAGCCAGTCCGCGCGGGGAAAGGCGGCCAGATCCGGTACGCCCGGGGTCAGATCGATCCGCGCGGGCGCGGTGCGTACCGCGTCGAAGATGTCGCTGCTCGGCGCGGACGGGAAGAGCGTGGCCGGCGCGGGCGCGGCGGCCGGGCCGGGCGGCGGTGCGGGCGGGGCCGGCGGGGCGGCGACGACCACGGTGCCGGCGCGCCCGCGGCCGGCCACCCGACCCTCCTCCACCAGCCGCTGGTACGCCTCGGTGACCACGCCCCGGGAGACGCCGAGGTCGCCGGCGAGCACCCGGGACGAGGGCAGCCGCTCCCCCACCGGGATCCGACCGTCGGCGATGGCCGCGCGCAGCCGGGCGGCGAGCCAGTCGGCGCGGCCACCGGGCGGCGCGTCGGCGACGTCCAGGTGCAGGAAGTCCGACCCGGCAGTTATGGACCTCTCGGGAAGCGACGGTTTGGCTCTGCTCATCGGACCATCCTGCCATCAGAGTGGGAGGGGGTGAGCCCGCCAGGGTGTCGCCGCCGTCGCACCGGAGGGTCATCGTGAGCATCGCGTTCCTGATCACCACGCTCGTCGTGGTCGTCACCCCGGGCACCGGGGTGGTCTACACAATCTCGGCCGGGCTGTCCCGAGGCGCCCGGGCCGGCGTGGTCGCCGCCGTCGGCTGCACGCTGGGCACCGTGCCGCACCTCCTCGCGTCGGTCACCGGGCTGGCCGCCCTGCTCTCGGCCAGCCCCACCGCCTTCCGGGCGGTCACCTACGTCGGCGTCGGCTACCTGCTCTACCTGGCCTGGTCGACCATCCGGGACCGCAGCGCGTTCACCCCGGCGGCCGACGCGACGCCACACTCGGCGCTGCGGGTGATCGTCAAGGCGGTGCTGATCAACCTGCTCAACCCGAAGCCGACGCTCTTCTTCGTCGCGTTCCTGCCGCAGTTCGTCGACCCGGCCGGCGCCGGCGCCACCCGGGGCATGCTCGCGGCCGGTGCGGTGTTCATGCTGCTCACCCTCGTGGTATTCAGCGGCTACGGGATGGCCGCCGCCCTGGTCCGGGACCGGGTGCTGGCTCGACCCCGGGTCACCGCCTGGCTGCGCCGCAGCGTCGCCGGCACGTTCGTCGCACTCGGCATCTCGCTCGCCCTCTCCGGCCGTTAGGAGCATCCCGTGCGGTTCCAGCATTCCGCGCCGGTCCGGGCGGCGTACCCGCACCTCGTCGCCGGGGTCGTGGCCGTCACCGGCATCACCCCGCACGTCGACGTGTCGGCCCGGGTCGAGAAGTTCACCGCTCGCGCGCGGGCCCGACTGGCCACCGGCCCGGAGGGCGGGTTTCCGGAGATCCAGGCGTGGCGGCGCGCCTTCGCCGCGATGGGTCTGAAGCCCACCCAGTACCGGTGCGCGGCCGAGGCCCTGCTGCGGCGGCTGCGGCTCGACGACGCCCTGCCCCGGCTGCACCCGCTGGTCGACCTCTGCAACGCGATCTCGGTCGGGTACGGCATCCCGGTCGCCGCGCTGGACACCGACCGGATCAGCGGTGACCTGACGGTGCGGCCCGCCCGCGGTGACGAGGAGTACGTCACCTTCGCCGGCGGCACCGAGCGGCCGGAGCCCGGCGAGGTGATCTTCGCCGACGCGGCGGGACGGGCGCACGCGCGGCGCTGGACCAACCGGCAGAGCGGCCTGTCGGCGGTCCGGGCGGAGACCGCCCGGGTGCTGATCGTGGCGGAGGCGCTGCACGCCACGGCCGCCGCGGACATCGCCCACCTGCTCGACGAACTGCTGGCGGAGTTGGCCGCGACCTGGTCCGTGCCGACCGGGCACGCGGTGCTGACCGGGCCGGCACCGGCGTACGACGTGCCGGGCACCCCGGCCGGGGCGGCCGACCCGTCGCCGCGCGGGTGAGTCAGGCGGTCTCGCCCGGGGTGAGGTGGCGGTAGCCGGGGATGGTCTCCTCGAACCACCCGGTCACGCTGGCCAGGCCGCGCTCGTTGATCTGCGCGTCGTGGATGGTGTACGCCTGGCTCGGGCCGATCCGCCGGGCGAAGTCGATCGCCTCACCGAGCCGCATCCAGGAGCCTTGACCCGGGATCAGCAGGGTCTGCACCGGCTCGTCCGGCACGTGCAGCGCGTCACCCGGGTGGTAGAGGCCGTCGCCGACCAGGTAGCCGAGGTTGGCGCAGTCCGGCTGGCCATCGTGGATGACCGCGTGCCGGCCGCCGACCGCGGTGACCGGGAACCCGGCGGCGGTGAACCGCTGCCCCGCCCGGACCTGCGTCACCGGCAGCGGGGCCAGGTCGGACAGGCGGGCGCCCTGCGGGGCGTACACCGGCACGCCGAGGGCGGCCAGCCGCAGCACGTCGACGTGGTCGGCGTGCTCGTGGGTGACCAGCACGGCGTCCGCGCCGGCCAGCGCGCTCGGCTCGCTCCAGGTCCCCGGGTCGATGACGAGCACCCCGCCGTCGTGCTCCACCCGGACGCAGGAGTGGGTGAACTTGGTGATTCGCATTCGCCGACCGTAGACCAGCCACCCGGTGACTCCGCCGTGGCGGATGATCGGGGCATGGAGCAGCCAGCGCGGCGCGGGCACCGGCGCGTACCGCACACCGCCGACGTGCGGATCGAGGCGTGGGCGCCGACCCGGGCGGCGTGCGTGGCCGAGGCGGTCACCGGGCTGGTCGAGACCTTCGCCGACACCGCCGGGGCGCGGCCCGGGCCCGAACGGGACTACCAGGTGCCCGCCGCGGACGACGAGGACCTGCTGGTGAGCGTCCTCGATGAAATGATCTACCGGATGGAGACGGCGGACGAGCTGCCGCTCACCACCGAGGTGGCCGACGACCCGGCGGGCGGTCTGCTGGTGCGCTGGCGGATGACGCAGACCGACGCGGTGGAACTCATCGGCGCGGTGCCGAAGGCGGTCGCCCTGCACGAGCTGCGCTTCGGCCCGGACGGCGCCGGCTGGTCGTGCGCGGTGACTGTGGACGTCTGACCTTGCCCGATCAGCCCTTGACCACGCCGATCGGCACCAGCCGGGCGACCTTTCGGCACAGCCCGGCGCCCTCGGCCGACTCGACCACGGCCGAGACGTCCTTGTACGCCGCCGGCATCTCCTCGGCCAGACCACGGCGGGACGCGCCCCGTACCGCGATGTCCTGTGCCTCCAGTTGCTGGCGCGGATCGGCGCCCCGCTCGGCCTTGACCGCCTGCTTGCGGCTCTGCACCCGGCCGGCGCCGTGACAGGTGGAGGCGAAGGCGGGTGAGCCGGGCACGCCGGTGAGCACGTACGAGCCGGTGCCCATCGAACCGGGGATCAGCACCGGCTGCCCCACCGCGCGCAGGTCGGCGGGGAGGTCCTCGTGTCCCGGTGCCAGCGCCCGGGTGGCGCCCTTGCGGTGCACGCAGAGGGTGCGCCGGACGCCGTCGACGTCATGGCTCTCGATCTTCGCGAGGTTGTGTGAGATGTCGTACACCAGGTCGAGGTCGCGCCCGGTCTGGCGGGTGAAGACCTTGCGGGCGGCGTCGGTCAGCAGCTGCCGGTTGGCCCGCGCGTAGTTGGCCGCCGCGGCCATCGCGCCGAGGTAGGCGCGGCCCTCGTGGGACGAGACCGGCGCGCAGGCCAGCTGCCGGTCCGGCACCTCGATGCCGTAGCGGGCCATCACCTTCTCCATGCCCCGCACGTAGTCGGTGCAGATCTGGTGGCCGAGCCCGCGCGAGCCGCAGTGGATCATCACGCAGAGCTGGCCGGGGTGCAGCCCGAACGCGGCGGCGACGGTGTCGTCGTAGACCTCCGCGACGGCCTGCACCTCCAGGAAGTGGTTGCCGGAGCCGAGGCTGCCGACCTGGCGGGCACCCCGCTCCACCGCCCGCTCGCTGACCTGCGCGGGGTTGGCGTCGTCCACCGCGCCGTAGTCCTCGCAGCGCTCCAGGTCCCGCTCGACGCCGAAGCCGCGCTGCACCGCGTACCGCGAGCCGCCGCGCAGCACGCCGTCCAGCTCCGCCCGATCCGACAGGTGCCAGACCGCGCCCTTGCCCATCCCGCGCGGTGTCGACTCGGCCAGCCCGTCCATCAGCGCGTCCAGCCGGGGTCCCAGCTCGTCGCGGTCCAGGTCGGCGGCGAGCAGGCGTACGCCGCAGGAGATGTCGAAGCCCACCCCGCCCGGGGACACCACGCCGCCGTGCTCGACGTCGGTGGCGGCGACGCCGCCGATCGGGAACCCGTAGCCCCAGTGCACGTCGGGCATGGCGTAGGAGGCGTCGACGATGCCGGGCAGGGTGGCCACGTTCGCCACCTGCTCCAGGGACTTGTCCGCGCCCGAGTCGGGCAGCAGGTCCCGGGTCGCGAAGACCACGCCCGGCACCCGCATCGGGTCGTGCCGGTCGATCCGGAAGCGGTACGGCGACTCCTCCACCAGCTGCATCCCCGGCGGCTACCCGGCAGGCCCGCGCCTACACCTACCTGCCGCGGGTTCGCCCGCGATCGAAGCTTTCACCGGGCCGACGGTGGGCGCCGCTCGCGCGGAGATCCGGCGTCAGGCCGGTTCGACCCGGTTGACGGCCACCGCGCGGGGCAGAGCCCGCTCGCCGCAGGCCGCCGATCGGTTGGAGACGTTGCCGTGCACGGTGACCCGGTCGCCGGGCCGCAGGTCGGCCGCCGCCGCACCGGTCAGCGCCCAGCGATCCTCTCCGACCAGCAGCATCGTGCACTCGCCGGCGCGTTCGACGGTGCCGGTCAGGGTCCGCCCACCCCAGGGCAGGGCCCCTGGCACATCCCCGCCCGAGGACGGCGGTGGGGTGGCCGACCGACTCGGCGCGGGCCGAGCCGTGGTCGGCGGCGGGGGCGGTGTCGCCCGGGCCGGCGGTGACGGGCTCGCGGCCGGTGGCGGCGTGGCCCCGGCCGGTGCCGTGGACCCGGCCGGCGGCTGGCCCGCCGCGGGCAGGTCGGACGACGCGCAGGCGGTCACCCAGCACACCAGACCGACGGCGGTCAGCAGGAGCCCGGCTCGACGCATCGAACGACACCTCCATGAGTTGGACGTTGGCCCCGGCTGGACGGTTCCGGGGCGGCGGTCAGGCATGTGGACCGACGTTGACCGTACCGATGGTCAACGACGGCCTGCCTTCCAGGATTTCGCCGATCCGCTCGACCTGCTCGTCCAACGCCCGGCGCCGGCGGGCGTTCAGGGCCGCGAACGGCTCCACCGTCACGGTGATCATGCGACCGGAGCGCCGTTGGTGCCACACCCCGCTCACCGTCCCGTCCACGAGCAGCACCGGGTAGTTGCCGGCCTGGCCACGGGCGAGGGCCCGCTCGGTGGCCTTGCCGGGAAAGAGCAGCTCCCGCGGGTGGCACCCGACGGCGTACGCGTCGAAGTAGGGCAGCAGCCGCACTCCCGACGACCGCTCATCGGGGAAGTCGGTGTCGCCGGCCGTTACCCACGCCTGCACACCCTCGACCGTGACCGACGCCAGGTCGAGCGACGCGAAGAGCTTCGTCGCCCACGGCTTGGGCACGGCGAGCCACTGGGCGAAGTGCGCCGGGGTGGCCGGCCCGTACGCGTACAGGTAGCGCCGGACGATCTCGGCCAGGGCCTGCGGGCCGCTCATCGGCGTGAAGCCGGGCAGCCAACGCGCCGGGCTGGTGTAGGTGGTGTGGCGACCCCGGTTCGGGCCGAAGCACAGGACACCGCCCCGCATCGCCGCCGCCATCGCGACAATCCAACGCGGCCACTTGTCCTGGAAGGCCTCCATGACCCGGTCCCCGGCCCAGGGACCGGTGCGGGCGACGACCTGCTCGGTCAGCTCCGCGGTGGTCAGCTCGTCGTCGCGCAGCGCGTCCGCGATGGCCGCCAGCACCTGCTCGGTCTGCTCGGGGGTGAGCAGACCGTGGCCCTGCTCGTTCGGCGGGGGTGGTGTCGCGGCCAGCGCGCCGGTCCACATCGGCAGGTCCGCTGCCGCGAGCAGGTGCACGGTGCCCCGGGGCCCCCGGGTCTTGACCAGCGTCCGATCCGTCCAGAGCGCCTGGCGCACGTGGGTGCGGGTGGCGGCCGGGACGCGTAGCCCGACGGACAGCTCGGCGGCGGAGGCGACCTGGGCGTGCGCGCCGCACATGGCGGACACCACGGCGGCGACCGGGTCGGCACCCGGCTCAGAACCCACCGGGGCGGACGCCGGCGCTGAGAGCGCATGCCGCTCAAGGCGCCGGGCGCACACCTGTGACCAGGTCAGCCGGGTCACCGCAAGGCCCCGAAGAAGGCCCGGATGTCCGCGGCGTGCGCCTTGGGCTCCTCCATCGCCACGAAGTGGCCGCCGGGGTTCCCCGCCGGCCAGTGGACGATCTTGTTGTGCCGTTCGGCGAGGCGGCGGAACAGCGGCGGGCCGCCGCTGTAGACGCCGCTGGGCACCAGCGCCTGCCCCCGCGGCCAGGCGAAGTGCGTGCTGTCGTACATGAACCAGGACGAGGTACCGGCGGTGGCGGTCAGCCAGTAGAGCGTCACATTCGTCAGTATCTGATCCCGGGCGATCGCCCGCTCCGGCGTCGGCGCCGTGATGGTGAACTCCTTGAACTTCTGCGTCATCCAGGCCAGCAGCCCGACGGGCGAGTCGTTCCAGGCGTACGAGAAGGTCTGCGGCGCGGCCCGCAACAGCGAGTGGTGATCCACCCCGCCGCTCATCCACTGCTGCATCTCCGCGTAGACCGCACGCTCCTGCTCGTCCATGTCCGGCACGTCGGCCTCGGTCGGGAAGCCGAACCCACCGTCGACGTGCACGCCGATCACGTGCTCCGGCGCGATCCTGGCCACCTCCGGCGCCACGTACGCCCCGAGGTCGCCGCCCTGGGTGCCGTAGCGGTCATAGCCGAGGCGGCGCATCAACTCCACCCACATCCGGGCGACCCGGTTGACCGTCCAGCCGGTGTCGGGCGGCGCCTGTGAGAACCCGAAGCCGGGTACCGAGGGCACCACGACGTGGAAGGCGTGCGCCGGATCGCCGCCGTGGGCCCGCGGGTCGGTCAGCGGCCCGATCAACTCGGTGAACTCGACGACGGAGTTCGGCCAGCCGTGCGTCAGGATCAACGGCAGCGCGCCGGGCTCCGCCGAGCGCACGTGCAGGAAATGCACGTCCAGCCCGTCGATCTCCGTGACGAACTGGGGAAACTCGTTCAACCGGGCCTCGTGCACCCGCCAGTCGTAACCGCTCGCCCAGTAGTCGGCCAGGTCGCGCAGGTAGTCCAGCGGCACCCCACGGCTCCACCCGGCCCCGGGCAACTGGCGGGGCCACCGCGTCCGGGCGAGCCGGGCGCGCAGGTCGTCGAGGTCCGTTTGAGCGATGTCGATGCGGAATGGCTGCATGCCGAGCACGCTACGACCGATGTAGGTCGGTTCCTGGCACACATCGGTGGCATCCTGAGCTCCATGTCCCACACCGCCGCCCGCTTGCTCAGCCTGCTGTCGCTGTTGCAGACCCCACGCGAGTGGCCCGGCAGCGAACTGGCCGGCCGGCTGGGCGTGAGCCTGCGCACCGTCCGGCGGGACGTGGAGCGCCTGCGCGACCTCGGCTACCCGGTGCAGGCGACGATGGGCACGCTCGGCGGCTACCGCCTCGTCGCCGGCAAGGCCATGCCGCCGCTGCTGCTCGACGACGAGGAGGCGGTGGCGATCGCCGTGGGACTGCGTACCGCGGCCCGGCACGCGGTCGCCGGGATCGAGGACGCCTCCGTACGGGCGCTGGCGAAGGTCGAGCAGGTGCTGCCGTCCCGGCTGCGCCACCGGGTCGGCGCGCTGGGCGGGGCCACCGTGCCCCTGCTCACCTGGGAGCAGCCGACGGTGGAGCCCGAGCACCTGACCTCGCTGGCCGCCGCCGTCACCGCCCGCGAACAACTGCGGTTCAACTACCGGCGGCAGGACGGCGCCGACAGCGAGCGGCTGGTCGAGCCGCACAAGCTGGTGTCGGCGGGCCGCCGTTGGTACCTGGTCGGCTACGACAACGACCGTGCCGACTGGCGGATCTTCCGCGTCGACCGGATCAGCGGGCAGCGGCCGACCGGGCGACGCGGCACGCCCCGTACGCTGCCGGCCCCGGACGCCGCCGAGTACGTGGCCGGCAGGCTGGTCGAACGAAGCCCCGTCTACCGAGCGGTGGCGACCCTGCACGCACCGGTCGAGCGGGTCGCCGGCCGGCTCGGCGACGCGCCCACCGACCTGGAGCCGATCGACGCGGACAGCTGCCGGCTGCACAGCCACAGCGACACCCTGGAGTGGTTGGCGTGGCGCCTGCTGACGCTCGGCTGCGCGTTCGAGGTGCACGAGCCGCCGGAACTTGTCGACTACCTCCGTGAGCTCGGCGCTCGGGCCACCGGCGCGGCGGACCCGCCGCCCGGGCAGACCGCGACCGTTGCTCACAGCCGGTAGAAGGCACGGTAGCGCCGGATCAGCCGCCACTGCACCAGCACCGCCGCCACGGTCAGCAGGATCATCAGCAGGGTGGCCGCCGCCGCGTAGCCGTAACGCAGGTACTCGAACGCGTTGCGGTAGACGAAGAGCGACAGGTAGGTGGTGGCGTACGGGGGTGGACCCCCGTCGGTCACCACGAACGCCGGCACGAAGGTGAAGTGCAGGCTCTGGATGGCGTCGCGTACCGCCAGCAGCCCGAGCACCGGCGCCATCAGCGGAAGGGTGACCCGGCGGAACACGTCCCAGCCGGTGGCGTCCTCCAGGGCGGCCATCTCGTACACGTCCCGGGGCAGCGCCCGGCGCGCCGCCAGCAGCACCACGAAGGTCTCCCCCACGGTGAACAGGCTCATCCCGATGATCGCCGCCCGGGCGTCGGTGGGATCGGTGAGCCACTGCGGCGGGGTCCGGCCCAGCGCGGTCAGCCCGTTCTGCCCGCCGGTTCGCAGCAGCTGGTTGATCGGGCCGTAGAGCGGGTTGAGCAGCCAGAGCCAGAGCAGCCCGTAGGCGATCTCCGGTACGGCGGTGGGCAGCACCGCCGCGGTGCGGGCGGTGCCGACGCCGGGTGCCCGGCGGTACAGCAGCAGCGCCAGGCCGAGCGCGATGAGCAGCCGCAGCGGTACGGCGACCACCGCGAAGACCAGCGAGTTGATCGCCGCGACCCGGAACACCGGGTCGTCGAGCAGGGCGGTGAAGTTGGCCAGGCCCACCCAGGTCGGCGGGCGCAGCAGGTCGTACTCGGTGAAGGCGAGCGCCAGGGTGATCAGGGCGGGCAGCAGGACCAGCCCGACCAGGCCGACCAGGTACGGCGCCAGCATCAACGCCAACTGCCGGCGGGAGCGGGTGTCCGGCCTCATGCCGGCCGGTACCGGCGTCCCGAGCCGGCGTGGAACAGGTGCACGTCGGCCCAGCGCACGCCGACGCGTACCGGCGCGCCCCGGGCCGGCCGGCGGGCGGCCGGCACCCGCGCGACCACCGCGCCGCCGTCGGCGAGGGTGAGGTACGCGTAGGCGTCCTCGCCGACCACCTCGACCCGGTCCACGCTGGCCGCCGCCCCCTCGACGTCGTCGAGCCGGGTCGCCTCCGGCCGGAACCCGACCTGCAGGTCCTCGTCGGCAGGCAGCGGGGGCGCGTCGCCGCTGGGCAGCACCGACCCGGCGGGCAGCAGGTTCATCGCCGGGGAGCCGACGAAGCGGGCCACGAAGGTGCTCGCCGGGGCGTGCCAGATCTCCTCCGGCGTGCCGACCTGCTCGATCCGCCCGGCGCGCAGCACCGCGATCCGGTCGGCCAGCACCAGCGCCTCGGTCTGGTCGTGCGTGACGTGCACCATCGTGGCGCCCAGCCGGTCGTGCAGCGCGCGCAGCTCGGCGCGCATCTCCACGCGCAGCCCGAGGTCCAGGTTGGAGAGCGGTTCGTCGAGCAGGAAGACGTCCGGTTCGCGGACCAGCGCTCGGGCCAGGGCGACGCGCTGCCGCTCGCCGCCGGAGAGCTGCCCGGGCCGACGGTCGAGCAGGGTGGCACAGCCGACCGACTCGGCGGCCGCCCGGGACCGCTCCCCGGCGACCGCCCGGGGAGTGTCCCGCACCTCCAGGCCGAAGGCGATGTTCTCGGCGACCGTCAAATGCGGAAAGAGCGCGTAGGACTGGAACACCATCGACACGTTGCGCAGGCCGGGCCGGGCGGCGGTGACGTCCCGACCGGCGATGTGGACCCGGCCGGCGGTGACCGGCTCCAGGCCGGCCACCACCCGCAGCACGGTCGACTTGCCGGCCCCGGACGGGCCGAGCACCACCAGCAGCTCACCACGGGCCACGCTCAGGTCGACCTCGTGCAGCACCGTCGCACCCCGGTAGGCCGCGCTCACCCCGTCCAGGAGCAGTCCCGGCCCGCTCACCCGTGCTCGCCCCGGGCGAAGAGGGGCCGCGTCTGCTGGTCGAGGTCCCGGATCACGTCGTCGAGGCGGTCGCCCCGGTGCACGGCGTTCTCCAGGATCCCGTACGTGACGTCCTCGATCTCCGGCCAGGTGGAGACGGTGGGCAGCGCCCGGACCGTGGGGATCGCGTCGAGGAAGACCTTCGCGCTGCGCGGCGGCTGGGCCGGCCCGAGGAACGCCGGGGACTGCGACACCGCGATGTGCGACGGCACGGTGCGCCCGGTGGCGGCGATGATCTCCTGCCCCTCGCGGGCCACGGCGAACTCCAGGAACCGCCAGGCCGCCTCCTTGTTCCGCGCGCCCCGCGTCATGCAGTACGCGTCCGAGTGCAGCACCCCGACCTGCTGCCGGTAGACCGGCAGCGGGGCGACGTCCCACTCGAAGCCGGTGATCGAGCGGAAGGTGGTGGTGGAGCGCCGGGAGCTCATCAGCATGGCGAGGCGACCGTTGGCGAACCGCGACTCGTCGTCCTCGGCCTCCACCTCCTCGTCGGTCGGCACCACCCCGTACGCCAGCCGCAGGTCGACCAGGTTCTTCAGTGCCTCCCGGGCGGCCGGGTTGTCCAGGGTGAGCCGGGTCGGCCGAGCCGGGTCGTCGACGATCTCGCCGCCGGCTGACCAGACGAACGGGGCGAGCCGGATGATCGACGGCTCGACGCCGAGGCCGTGCACGGCGGGACGCAGCGCCGCACCCTCGCTCTCGGTGGCCTTGACCACCTGGCCGCGGGAGTCGCGGGTCATCACGGTGGCGGTGCCGACCAGGTCGTTCCAGGTCCAGCCGGCCTTCGGTTCGGCCACGCCGTACTTCTGAAAGAGCGTGCGGTTGTAGTAGACGGCCAGGCTGGAGACGTTCTGCGGCAGGCAGAGCTGCTTGCCGCCCCACTTGAAGGCGTCCATCGCGACGGGGTAGTAGTCGGCCGGGTCGATGGCGTCGGAGGCCGCGATCCGGTCATCCAGCGGCTCGACCACGTCCTTGGCCGCGAACTGGCCGTAGAAGCGGTAGTTCATCAGGAACAGGTCCGGTGGCGCGCCGCCGGCCACCGAGGTGGCCAGTCGGGCGAGCAGGTCCTTGCGGTCGCTGGCTTCGATCAGCTGCACGTCGGTACCGGCTCGCGTCTTCTCGTACGCCTCGATGAGGGTGCGGTAGGCGGCCAGTTCCTCGGGGGCGCCGAAGACCAGCAGCCGGACCGGGCCCCCGGGTGACGAGCCGGACCCGGAGCCGCAGCCGGCGGCCAGCAGCACGGCGGTCAACAGCAGGGCGAGCAGCGCCTTGGGCTTCATCGTTCCCGTCCCGTCGGGTCGTCGTGGTGAAGGAAGCGGCGCTGGGCCAGCACGAACACCAGCAGCGCCGGGACCGTGGCCAGCACCGCCCCGGCCAGGAACACCGGGAAGTTCGTCGGGTCCAGCACGGACAGCGAGCGCAGCGCCACCGGCAGGGTGAACAGGTCACGGTCGTAGACGTAGATCAGCGGGTCGAGGAAGTTCGACCAGGTGAGCACGAAGGTGAGCGCGGTGAGCGCGGCGGTGACCGGGCGGACCAGCGGCAGGGCCATCCGCCACCAGGTGCGCACCGGCGAGAGGTCGGCCACCAGGCAGGCGTCGTAGAGATCGGCGGGCAGCGCCCGGAAGGCCAGGTAGTAGACCAGGACGTAGAGCGGCGAGGTGCCCAGCAACGCCGGGGCGATCAACGGCACCAGGGTGTCGGTGAGCCCGAGGGCCCGGAAGATCGCGAACCGGGGCACCAGCAGCGCGGTCGCCGGCACCATCAGCGCGAGCAGCGACGCCGCCACGACGACCCCGGTGGTGCGCGGCGCGAGCCGGGCCAGCGCGAAGCCGGCGAGCGAGGCGACGAGCACACTCAGCGGTACGGCGACGACCGCGACCAGCACCGAGTTGAGGCTGGCACGCAGCAGCCCTCCGATCTCGACGGCCTGTCGGTAGCCGGTGGTGGAGACCGGGTCGGGCATCAGCTGCGGCGTCGGTGGCGGCGGCAGCCCCGGCTCGGTGAACGAGCCGGAGACCAGCAGCAGCAGCGGTGGCACGAAGACCACGATGACGAAGACCGCGCCGAGGGTGCGCCAGACTCGTCCGGCCGCCTCGGGCAGCGGTGAGGGGCCGCGGGAGCGGCCCCTCACCCGGGTGGTGTCGATGCTCGCCTACCTATCTCAGGGTGAGCTGCCAGGCGCTGAGGCCGTGGGAGGCGGCGTAGAGGATCCGTTTGCCCGGGACGACGGTGAGCCCGGCGACCTCCACGTTCGGCATGCCGCCACCCGCCTTGACCCAGCTCGTGGCCCCCTTGGCCAGCCGCAGGACGCCGAAGTCGGTGGCCGCGTAGAGGTCACCGGTGACGTCGTCGCGGACCAGGTCGGTGATCGGTTGGTCGCCGAAGTCGTACGACCGGTCGGCCCAGGTCGCGCCGGCGCCGGCCAGCCTCACCTCGAACGCGTGCCCCAGCGTGGTCGGGGTGTTCGAGTTGAACCCGCTGTAGGAGATCCACGCCCGGGCCGGGTCGGCCGGGTCGACGTGGATGCTGGTGACGAAGCGGTTCGGGGTGCTGGCGTTGTCGATCCGGGTCCAGGTCACCGCGGCGGCCGGCTCGGCGTCGACGTTGCGGGTGACGAAGACCCGACCGGTGCTGGTCGCCGCCCAGGCGGTGGACGAGTCGCTGCCGACCCGCTGGACCACCGAGACGGCGCCGCCGGCCCGGTCACCCCAGGCGGCGTCGGTCAGCGGGACCGCCCCGAGCTGCGCCCAGTCGCCGCACTGGGCCTCGAAGGTGCCGGTCCAGCTGTTGCAGATCCGGTTGGCCTCGGCCAGCGTCCGGTCACCCAGGCCGAAGGTCTTGGTGCGGTAGACGGATCGGCCGGTGCCTGCGAACATCGTGCCGCTGACCTTGGGATCGGTGATCACCGGGGCGTAGAAGAGGTTGCCGGCCTGACCGAACACCCCGTCGTAGACGGAGATCCAGCTGCCGATGTCGCCGCCCGAGAAATTCACCTCCGGGGTCACGTCGTAGAAGGTGTGGAACCGGAACTCCGGCTTGCCGACGTCGAAGCCGGAGGCGCCGCCGTCACCGATCATCGTGTTGACCCAGCGCGAGCGCTGGCCCTTGTTCTCCCAGGTGCCGTTGTCCTGGGTGCCGCCCTGGAGCAGGTTGTGGTCGTGCGGACTCACCGACAGGCTGATGAACTGCAGGGTGTTCATGCCCTTGTTGATCCCCTCCAGCTTGGACGGGATCTTCGACAGCATCTGCCTGCAGCGCTCCTTCTGCGCCGCGGTGGTCAGGTTGCGGTCCGGGTTGTCACACCAGGCGGAGCGGTCCACGAACTGGCCGCTGGAGCGCATCAGGCCACCGTCGCTGGCCTCGAAGAACTGGAACGGGTTGCGGGGGTTGGTGACCAGCGCGTGCTGGTCGGGGTGCAGGCCGTTGGGGTGCAACTCGTCGGTGCCGTCGTAGGTCATGTCGGTGCCGCTGACCCCGGCGTCGGTGGAGAGGACCACCGCGCGCTTGTGCGCGATCGTCTCGCCGTAGACGTAGGAGCCGCCGGTGTAGACGATGTCCGGGTGCCCGGCGGGGGTGTGCACGAACACGTCGTACCAGCACTGGCCGGTGCACTGGTTGTAGGTGGCGAAGCCCGGGTCCGCCGGGTTGGCGCTGGTCAGGTCGGTGAAGGTCGCAGCCCCGGCGGCCACGTCGTCGCTGCGGAACAGCCGCGAGTAGGGGGTGCCGGTGTTGCCCTCGTAGACGTACATCCGGGTCTTGCCGCCGGGCAGGGCGGTGACGTCGATCGCCGCGCGGGTCTGCGGCATCGTCGCGTTCAGCGACGCCTTGATCTGCGTCCAGGTCGCGCCCGCGTCGGCGGAGCGCCACACCCCCCGGGCGTACGAGGAGGCGTAGAGGACGCTCGTGTTCCTCGGATCGATCTTGACGTAACGGACGCCGCGCGGCGAGCAGGCCGCGGTGTTGTTGTACTCGGCGGCGCTGCCGGTGCACTCGGTGGCGTCGGCCGACCCGTTGTGGATGAACTTCCAGCTCTTACCGGCGTCGGTGGACTTGTACAGGCCCCACTTCGCGGCGTCCGGCACCGGGCGGGTGACGCCGGTGCAGCACGAGCTGGACATGCCGCGCAACGCGGTGGTGGTGGCGACGTAGAGCGTCCTCGGGTCGCCGGGTTTGACGGTGATCTCGCCGATCCCCTTGCCGGCCAGCACGTCCTTGCCGAGCGGACCCTGCCAGGTCACGCCCCCGTTGGTGGACTTGTAGAGGCCCACGCCCGCCACGCAGCCGGAGGCGCAGGTGTTCGCCTCGCCGGTGCCGACGTAGATGGTCAGGCCTCTCCGGTCGTTGCGGTCGATGCGCACCGAGCCGGCGGCGTTGATGCCGAGTGGGCCGCCCAGGTAGAACCACTTCGGCTGGGCCGCGAGCGCGTTGAGGGTGCCCCAGACGCCGCCGCCGGCCGGGGTGGCGTACGCCCGGCAGAGCAGCGGGTTGCAGTCCGGGCTGATGTCGATCGAGGTGACCCGGCCGCCGGCCACGTACTCGTTGGGCACGTAGTTGTAGGCGTCGCGGAACTCGGTGAACGGGTAGAGCGCCTCGCTCGGACCGACGTTGGTCCACCGCTGGGCGCCCCGGAAGCGCTTGTCCGCGGCGGCGTAGGCGGCCTTGGACCGGTCGGTCTGCGCGATCGTGATGGCGTTCGCCGGGTAGGCCCGCTCCAGGAACTCCTGCTGAGCCGCGCCGCCCGGCCCTTCGGGCGACATCCCGTCGCTGCCCGGCACCGTCTGCCAGAGCCGTTCGAGGTGGGCGCCGGTGGCGCCCGGCATCTCGCCGTCACCCACCGCCGCTGTGGCCGGCACCTCGGCGCCGGTGAGATGGATGCCCGCGGCACCCGTCGTCGCCACGAGGGCGCCGACCGCTAGTCCTACGAGGAGATGGCGACGTCTGCGCTTCACGAGGGTCCCTCCCGGAATGAAGGCGTCGCCGCAGCGCGGCACCCACGGATTGGCGACCGTCGCTGGCAGCGTCCAGCAGGACGATCGCAGAGCGAACCGGTGCCGACAATCCCCCGCATGGACGGATGTCAACGTATGGTTGCATTCGCATGGAACGGGTAACGGGCCGGCATGCCTGAGCGATTCGAGCGTTATCCGCGCACCGCGATCGTCACCGGCGCGGACTCCGGTATCGGCAAGGCCTGTGCGGTGGCGCTCGCCCAGGCCGGCTTCGACATCGGCATCACCTGGTACGGCGACGCCCCGGGCGCGCAACGCACCGCGGGCGAGGTGCGCGCCGCCGGACGGCGCTGCGAGCTGGCCGAGATGGACCTGACCCGGCTGCCGGCGGCCGCCGACGTGGTCGACCAGTTGGCGGACCGGCTGGCTGGTCTCGGGGTCCTGGTCAACAACGCCGGGATCGGGACGGCGGTGCCCTTCGTCGACACCGACTGGGAGCAGTGGCGGGAGGTGCTCGCGGTCGACCTCGACGGGCCGTTCCTCTGCGGGCAGCGCGCCGCCCGACGGATGCGGGCCGCCGGGACGGGCGGGCGGATCATCAACATCACCAGCGTGCACGAGCACGCCCCACGGGTCGGATCGGCCGCGTACTGCGCGGCGAAGGGCGGGCTCGGGCTGCTGACCAAGGTGATGGCGCAGGAGTTGGCCCCGGACGGGATCACCGTCAACGCGGTCGCCCCCGGCGAGATCTCCACCCCGATGACCGGGCAGGAGGACGTCGACCCGTTCGACCAGGAGCGACCGGGCATACCGGTCGGGCGGCCGGGCGACGCGCGGGAGGTGGCGGCGGTGGTCGCGCTGCTCGCCTCCCCCGCCGCCAGCTACGTCACCGGAGCCTCCTGGCCGGTCGACGGCGGCATGCTGCTGATGGGCCCGCAGGCGGTGGCGCTGACCTCGCACGACTGGCGACGGGTCGAGCCGACGTAACAGTCGGTGACGCTCGACGTTCACAGTGTCTACTTAGGGTGGTCGATGGCCCGCCGCACGACGGCCGGGCCGCCGACCGGCCCCACACCCGGGGCCCCGACGGAAGGACACACCATGCCCTTCGCCCAGCGGATCGTCGCGCTCGTCGCGGCCACCCTCCTCGCCGCCGGCGGGCTGACCGCCGAAGCGGCGGCGCACCCCCGCGCCGCGCACGCCGCCGACCTCGACCAGCCGGCCTCGGTGCTGCTGCTGACCGTGCAGCCGCACAGCGCAACGCCCCGGACCCGGGTACTGCTCTGCGGCCCGAGCGGCGGCGACCACCCGGCGGCCGCGACCGCCTGCCGCACCGTCGCCGGCGTCGACGGTGACCTCGCCACGCTCACCCTCGACCCCGACACCCTCTGCACGCTGGAGTACGCGCCGGTCACCGTCCGCGCCTTCGGCTTCTGGGGCGACCGGCCGGTGACGCACACCCGGACGTTCGACAACCGCTGCGGGCTGCTGCGCGAGACCGGCGACCTGTTCGCCTTCTGACCCCGCCCCGCACGGCGCCCGCGCAGCCGCGGGCGCCGTGCCCGGGTGGCGGGCCGATGGCCCGAGGACGGCTACTGGCCGGGATCGGCGATCGACTGGCGGTTGATGTAGACGACCTCGGCGGCGAAGGCCAGCAACGCCACCACCGCGCCGAGGCCGATCGCGAGACCGGACGACAGCCCGGCGAGCCCGAGCAGCAGCGTCACGCTGAGCCCCACCAGCAGCGCGTTCACCGCGCCCACCAACGCGGCGGCGGTGAGCAGCAGTTGCACCCGGCCGGGCGTGTTACCGACGGCCGACCAGGTCGACCGCTTGGTGCCCTCGCCCAGCACCGCGTCGGCGAAGAAGTCGTGCTCCGCGGCCAGCTTGCGGTGGTAGTACGCCCGGATCCGCTGGATCCGCTCGAGATCCAGCTCGTTCTCCACCATGTTCTGCACCAGCCGCAGGAAGGTGAGCGTTCCGGTGATCACCAGCGTCGGCAGCACCGCGGCGAGATACGGCTTGACCAGGGCAGCGGTGCTGGACACGAAACCGAGGCCGATCAGCCCGGCGGACAGCAGGGACAGGAAGACGGTCGCCCGACCCACCGACTCGGCGACCGTCGCGCTGCGCGAGGTCTGCAGCACGAAGTGCTCGGTGGTCAGCGCGGTGAGCAGCGCCTGCTCGCGTTCACCGTCGTCCATGCACCTCACCCTCCGTGGTCAATCGGCACGGTCACCGTCACCATACGAGGGGCGGGGGCGCGCGGATCGGTGAACGCCGGGGTCGCGAACGGGACAGCGGACGGCAAAGCGGGCACGTATCCTCGTCTGCCGGGGTGATCACGGGCCGCCGGGCGGGCCGGTCGAGGCCGGGAGGGGACCGGGATGCCGCGGTCGGGCAGTTGGCGACGGGGTCGTACGGCTCGGCAGCGCCGGGCGTTCGTGGTCGGCGGGGCGCTGCTCGGCGTGGCCACCGCCATGCTGCTGGCCGCATGGCGCAGCACCGGGTTCCTCAGCGACCTGCTGCTCAACCTGGGCGCCAGCGTGGTGCTCGCGGCGATCTCGTACGTCATCTTCGACCCGCTCTTCGAAGAGGCCCGCAAGGCCCGGGTGCAGGAGCACCTGAGCTTCGACCAGCAGGCGTTCGTGGCCCGACTGCACCGCAGCGGCCGGCGGGTGCGCATCCTCGACACCTGGACGATCCTGCTGGAGCAGCAGCACCGGGCGGCGACCCTGGCGGCGGTGGAGGCGGCGCTGCGCAGCGGCGCGCAGGTGCAGCTGCTCCTGCTCGACCCCGACTGCACCGCCGCCCAGCAGCGCTCCGAGGAGCTGGAGCGGCAGCGGGTGAACGTGCCCAAGCAGATCCGGGCCAACCTGCGGCACCTCGCCGCCCTTCAGGAGAAGCTGGACCGGGAGGACAAGGGGCTGCGGCCCCGGTTGCAGGTCCGCATCTACGACGCCTCGCCCTCGATCCAGCTCTACCAGTGGGACGGGCAGGCGCTGATCTCGTTCTTCCCGATCGGCAAACTCTCGTTCAACGTCCCCCAGCTCGAGGTGGACATGGACAGCCCGTGGGGTGGCTTCGTGCACGCCCGCTTCGAGGAGCTGTGGGAGCACGAGCAGGCCACCCTCTCGCTGGAGCGCTACTGGTCGGCCGCCGTGACACTGAGCCACGACGGCTTCGACGCGGTCGAGGTGCAGGTGCCCTACGTCTCGGTGGACGGGCAGCACTACATCGACTGCCGGCAGTTCCGGTTGAACCCGCTGCTGACCGTCCGGGCCCAGCTGCCGCCGCGTACCACCGGCTCCTCGGCGGGGGTGTTCGCGCTGGCCGAACCGGCCGACGGCGACCGCACCGCGGCGACGTCGGTGGCCCGGCTGTTCGACCAGAAGTACGGACCGGGCGGCGGCCAGCGGACCATCGTGCGACTGGTGCCGCAGGACTCCGTCGACGGCCGTACGCCCAACCCGCGCTCCCCCACCGGCGCCGACCCGCACGGACGGTGACCCCGCCGGGCCGCCGGACCGCCGACCGGCGGAGAATGGCGAGGGCCCGGCCCGGGCACACCTTGGAATCGGCGGGAGAACGGTAGGCGTGTCGGACAGCCCACGATCGGCGACGCCGACGTCACCGCGCCGGGACGACCTGCGCGCCGACTGCACCCGCTGCTTCGCGCTCTGCTGCGTGGCACCGGCCTTCGCCGCCTCCGCCGACTTCGCCATCGACAAGCCCGCCCGGCAGCCCTGCCCCAACCTGCGCCCGGACCACCGCTGCGGGATCCACACCGAGCTGCGCGACCGGGGCTTTCCCGGCTGCACGGTCTTCGACTGCTTCGGCGCCGGGCAGCAGGTCGCGCAGGTGACCTTCGGCGGGCGGGACTGGCGGACGGCACCGGAGACCGCGGCCGTCATGTTCGACACGTTCACGGTGATGCGCCCGCTGCACGAGCTGCTCTGGTATCTGACCGAGGCGCTGGCGCTGCACCCACCGGCCGCGCTGCGCGGCGAGCTGGACCGGGCCCGCGACGAGACCGTGCGGCTCACCGCGGGCAGCGCCGAGGAGTTGCTCGCCCTCGACGTGCCCGCCCATCGCGAGCGGGTCAACGTGCTGCTCTCCCGCGCCGGCGCGGCGGCCCGGGGGCAGGGTGGCGCCGATCGCCGCGGCGCCCGGCTCTTCGGCGCGGACCTGCGCGGCGCCGACCTGCGCCGGGCCAATCTGCGCGGGGCGCTGCTGATCGGGGCCGACCTGCGCGGGGTCGACCTGCACCTGGCCGACCTCACCGGGGCCGACCTGCGCGGCGCCGACCTGCGCGGGGCGGATCTCACCGGCAGCCTCTTCCTGCACCAGTCCCAGCTCGACGCCGCCCGTGGCGACGCCCGCACCGGTCTGCCGGCCCGGCTCACCCGGCCGGCGCACTGGACGTCGCTGCCGCTGACCCCGGTGCGCCGACCGTCCGGGTCGGCCCCGCCGGCTAGGCGCGGCCGCCGCCGGTGAGGGCGGTACGACGCCGGTCAGCCCCCGCTCTCCTGCAATCCGGCGTACACCGGGCAGGCCGGGCAGCGCGCGCGGTCGCAGAGCCGGCACAGGTACGCCAGGGTGCGTTCGTCGGACACCTCGTCGCGGAGCAGGGTCCGGGCGATCTCGGCCAGTTGACCGCGCTGCTCGGCGGTCAGTGGTGCCAGCAGCGCGGTCAGCACCTCCTCGCGGGCTTGCAGGACGCGCGCGGCCGCGTCGGCGCCCTGGGGGGTCAGGTGCAGCGCCCGGCTGCGCGCGTCCGCGCCCGCCCGGCGCTCCACCCAGCCCTGATCGCGCAGACGGCGGACCAGGTGGGCGGCCCCCGGCTGGGTCAGACCGAGGACCTGGCGGAGCCACTCCGCGGTCACCCCGGGCTGGTCCTTCAGCACGATGAGCGACTCGGCCAGGACTCCGCCGGCCCCGGCCGGCCCGGTGACCGCCGCCCGCATCCGGGACCCGACCAGCAGGGCCAGCGCGCCGACCAGGTTTGTCGCACCACCTTCGGGTAGATACATAAGTCATGAATGTACCTGGCCGGGCGGTCGGCCTCATCACCCTGATGAACCTCGCCTACCTGCCGATCGCGATGCGGCAACTGCTCATCGTGCTGCTCGGCCACGACAGCACCGGAAGCTTCGCCACCGCCGGGGCGGCCAGCGCGGCCTGCGGGATCGGCCTCGCCAGCACCGCGCCGCTCACCGGTCGCCTGCTGTCCCGGCTCGGCGACCGGCCGGTGCTGCTCGTCACCGGCCTCGGTCACCTGCTCTGCCTGCTCGGCCTCGCGGTCGTGACCGAGCCGGCCGCCTTCGTGGCCCTGGCCGCCGCGGCCGGGCTCAGCACCCCGCCCGTGCTGGGCAGCGGACGGGCCCGACTCGCCGTCCTCGTCCCCGCACCCGCCCTGGCCCGCGCCTACGCGGTCAACGCGGTCGGGCAGGAGCTGATCTACGTGGGCGGTCCGCTGACGGTGACCCTGAGCCTGATGCTGACCGGCCCCGGCGGGGCGCTGCTCGCCTTCGCCGCGCTCGGCACCGCCGCGCTGGTCGGCACCGCGCTGGTGATGCCCCGTCCGATCCCGGACGGCCGCCCCGCGGCGGAGCCGGTGTTCCGGTCGGGTCGCGCCACCGTCGCGACGCTGCTCGGCACCCACCTCGGCTACACCGCCTGCATCGGCGCGATGTGGGTGCTCGTGCCGGCGTTCGCCACCGCGGTCGGGCAGCCCGACCAGGCCGGGCTGCTGGTCGCCGTCTGGTCCGCCGGCAGCCTGGTCGGAGGCCTGCTCCTCGCCCGCCGGGGTCGGCCGGGCAGCCCCGGCGGGGCCTATCTGGCCTTTCTCGGCACACTGACCGTCACGTCGCTCGTGCTGCCGCTGCCGCGCACCGTGCCGCAGATGGCCCTCGCCCTGGCCGTCTTCGGGCTCGGGCTCGCGCCCTGGCTGGCGGTCACCGACGAGATCCTGGCCCGGGCCATCCCCGCGCCGCGCCTGGCCGAGGCGTACGGCTGGCTGTTGACCGCCGGGCAGCTCGGCATCGCCCTCGGCGCGGCGACCAGCGGCGCGGTCAACGAACGGCTCGGCAACGACGCCGCGTTCCTGGTGGTGGGCGCGGCGCTGGTACTCGCCCTGGCCACGGCGCTCCTGCGACGCCGCACCCTGCGGGTGAGCGCTGCGGCGCCCCGCCCGGTGGACCCGACGCCCGCCCCCAGCCGTACGCCGGGTCCGGTTGCCCGGAGTGGACCGGTGGGCTGACGTTTCGCCGGTTTGCCCGCCGGGTAGCCAGCGCCGACCGGGACAGGGCACGGACGGGAGACGACCGTGGGGTACAGAGCGCGGCAAGGTAAGCAGCCGGTCGACCCGGAGCACGCCGAGGACGAAGCAGGCCAGGCCAGGCTGGTCCAGGTCGAGGCGGACACCGAGGTCCCCGCCCCGGACGACACCGACGTACGGCCGGACCTGGTCACCGAGGACAACGGGTCGGGCGTCGCGGGCGGTTCGTCCGGCAGCAGCGGCGGCGGCTCCAGCATGCCGGGGCACCCCGACGCGACCCGCTGAGGAGCGGCTGGCGCGGTCAGCTCACCGCGCGGCGACAGCTGCGGTGCGTGCCTCGGTCATGCCGCGGTTGGCCAGCGCGTCGGCGCGCTCGTTCTCCGGGTGCCCGTTGTGCCCCTTGACCCAGAGCCAGGTGACCTCGTGCCGGGCGCACGCGGCCTCCAGCCGCTGCCACAGGTCCGCGTTCTTCACCGGCTGCTTCGCCGCGGTGCGCCAGCCGTTGCGCTTCCACGACGCCAACCAACTGGTGATGCCGTTGCGCACGTAGGTGCTGTCGGTGGTCAGCTCGACCCCGACCGGCCGGGTGAGGCTCTCCAGCGCCTGGATGGCGGCCATCAGCTCCATCCGGTTGTTGGTGGTCGGGGTCGCCTCACCGCCGCAGAGTTCCCGCTCGTGGTCGCCGTAGCGCAGCAGCGCGCCCCAGCCACCCGGGCCCGGGTTGCCGCTGCACGCGCCGTCGGTCCAGATCCGCACCACCCTGCCGGCGTCCACCATGCCGGCAACCTACCCGGCCGGTCGGGGCGCCGGTTCGACCACCTCCACCACCCGGAAGCGCTGGGTCAGCACCAGGGTGTCGTCGTCCACCGTGAAGTCGGGGTCGCCGAGCTCGTCGCGCACCTCCGGACCGTGCCAGAACTCCTCGTGCCCGGCCCGCCACTGGGCCACCGACTCGTCGCCCTCGCCCTCGTCCAGGACGTGCCGCAGGTCGACCTCGGCGAGCCGGAGCACCCGCACCTCGGTCGACTCGATCACCGCGACCGGCCGGCCCGCCGAATCCACCACCACCGACCGTCCGCCCACCCGCGGCAGCGGCTCGCCCAGGACGTCGTAGCCGAGCATCAGCGCGGTGGTCGAGGTCTTCGTTCCGGCGAGGATGGCGGTGACCAGCCGGTCCCGCAGCGGCCCGGGAAACCCGAACTCGGCCAACGGGAGATCATCAAGGTCCACCCGGCCGAGGATACCGGCGGGAGTGGGTCGGTTAGGGTCGGCCGGTGGAGCGGCACATCGCCTTCGAACACCTGTACAACTTCCGGGACCTGGGCGGCTACCGCACCGGGGACGGTCGCGAGGTCCACTGGGGACTGATCTACCGGTCGGACTCGCTGGGCAAGCTCGCCGGCGCGGACCTGGCGCGCTTCCGCGCGCTGGGCGTGCGTACGGTGATCGACCTGCGCTACCCGTGGGAGATCGCGGCCCGCGGCCGGGCGCCGGAGCTGGACGGGTTGGCCTGGCACAACCTGAGCGTCGAGCACCGCCCCTACGACCAGGCCACCATCGACCCCCGGCTGGACCCGTGGCGCTACCTCGCCGACCGCTACGCCGAGGTGGCCGCGGACGGCGTGCCGGAGCTGCGCCGGGCGCTGGAGGTGATCGCGGCGGCGGACGGCCCGCTGGTGTTCCACTGCGCGTCGGGCAAGGACCGCACCGGCCTGCTGGCCGCGCTGCTGCTGGCCCTGCTCGGCGTCGACGACGACCAGATCGCTGCCGACTTCGCGCTGACCGAGCTGGCGACCGAACAGCTGATCGCGCACTGGCACGCCCTGCACCCGGGCCGGACGTTGGCCTGGCCCGGCTACGGCCGGGCGCCGGAGAAGATCATCCGGCTCTTCCTGGCCGACCTGGTGGCCGCGCACGGCTCCGTTCGCGGCTACGCGGTCGACCGGCTCGGGGTGGACGACGACCTCGTCGGGCGACTGCGCGACCGGCTGCTGACCCGGTAGCTGATCCACGAGCGGTTGCGGCGGACCGGACGACCGGGTGATCGACGAGGAGCGGAGTGCCGCCGGCCGGTGCTGACCCGGCCGGCACGTTCAGCGCTCGGCGTCCGGCGCGGCCGCGGGCAGGCCGTCGCGCACCGCGGCCGGCACCGGGGGCGCCGGGCGGCGCGGACGGAGCCGGTCGCGGAGGCGGTGCGCCGCGTCCCCGGCGGTGGCCGCCACCATCGGCAGCAGCCGGGTGGAGCTCATCACCGCGAACTCCTCGGCCGGCGTGGTGGTGCCGTCGAGGAATCGCAGCACCCGCTCGGGCGGATTGCGGTCGAAGAGCCGGTCGAAGAACTCCGGCCCGCCGACGGAGCCGCGGTCCAGCGCGCGCAGGGCGACCGCGTCCATCCAGCGGTGCCGGCCGGGGTACGCGGGCGCGGGCACCGGCGGACGGCCGGCGGCCAGGGCGCGGGCCACCTGGTCGGCCTGGCGGTACATGGCGGAGAAGGTGAACCCGGTGGAGGGCCGGGTCGCGCCGCCGGCGGTGCCGAGGCGCACCACGCGCGGCGACGGTCGGGCGACGAACGGGCCGTCGGTCATCGGGATCACCCCGTTCTCCACCTCCCGCACCGTCAGCCGGGCCGGGTCGAGCCCGAGCCGGTCCCGGTAGCCGGCCAGCGCGGCGTCGTAGCCGGCGCCGGTGAGCAGGGCCGGTGAGAACTCGGTGTACTCGACCAGGGCGTACCGGTCGCTGACCGGCAGCAGATAGCCGAAGGAGACGCCTCGGGCCGGCTGCGGGGTGCGGAAGTCCATCAGCACCGCCCGGTCGGGGTCGAAGACGGCGGTCTCCGCCGCGAGCCACCAGCCGCGGAAGTGTTGCAGCCAGTTGGTGCGGCCGGAACGCGCCGGCGGGCACGGCCGGGAGTCGAGCGCCCAGCCGGCCCGCACGACCGGGCCTTCGTCGGCGGTGCGGATCAGCACCCGGTCGCCGTCGTCGTGCACGGCGTCCACGGCAGCGCGAACCCGGGTCACGCCGAGGCGCTTCTCGGCCTCGGCCGCCTGCTCGTAGACCGGGCCGGAGCGGAGCATCGCGTAGCGCAGCGGGGCGAGGTCGAGCACCCGGCGCGCGGCGGGGGTGACCACCTCGACCTGCTGCCAGCTCGCGCTGAGCAGCGGGTCGAGGTCGCTGCCGGGGTGGCCCCAGAACGCCCAGGTGCGGTCCTGGCCGCGCCGGCGGACCGGGTCGACGACGGCGACCCGCAGACCACGCACGCCGTGCCGGTCGAATGCGGCCAGCACGAGGGAGGCGGCGCCGCCGCCACCGACCAGGGCGAGGTCCACGTCGACCGGTGCGGAGCTGGGCATCCGTCCACGCTGTCACACCCGGCCGGCCGCCGCCGCGCCGGCCACCTCGCCGCCGGACGCGGTCAGGCGATCCAGCAGATGACCGCGTCGCCGTTCTTGGCCGCGGCGGTGAAGTAGTCGCGCACGCCGGGCAGGAAGTGCGCCACCCAGGCCAGCTCCCCAGGCCGGTCCCACACCGCCGGATAGACCTCGGCCCGCTGCAGCTCCGCCTGGTCGACCCCGCCGATCAGGTCCTCCTCGGTGAGGTCGGCGAGCGCCGCGGCGGCCTCGGCCACCTGCTCTGCAGTCAGGTAGCCGGGCGGGCCGTAGCCCCAGTCGGCCCCCGACGCCTCGATGACCTCCAGCGCTGCCTCCCGGTCGTCGGGCAGCTCCACGAACCACTCCTCGCCGGAGACGATCGAGATCGGGAAGTCGCACCGGTCGAGCAGGAAGTGCAGCGCGTGCCAGGCCTTGTCGGTGCCGGAGCAGCGGGGATCAGCCGGCGGATCGTCGTCTTCGGCGTCGCCAATCCGCCTGGCCAGGCCGTAGGCCCAGTCGAGATCGTCCCTGGCCCGTGCCAGCTCACCCGCGGAGACTCGCAGCCAGCTCCCGTACATGCCCATGGCGGGACCCTAGCCAGCCGGTCCGACATCTCGCCGGGCGCTGCTGATCGGGCGCGCCTCCGGCACCACCACCGTGCAGTACCAGCGCCACGAAAGGTTTTCCTATTCGGAATGATCTTCCAGGCGTAGCGTCTCGTCTGGTCCTCCGACGGACACATGTTGGCCCACGGTCCCACCTTCCGGGCCGGCGTCCGAGGACGCTGCCGGCACCGTCGCCGGCGGCTGGCGAGCAGACGAGACAAGGGACGGCATCACTTGAACCTCTCGCGTACCCGTGGAGCCTGGCTAGCCGCCACGGTCTCCGCGGTCCTGGCGGCGGTCGGCGGCTCACCAGCCGTGGCCGCCGAGCCTGGGCCGACCGCCACCCCGGGCTCGACCACCGGGACACCGACCGGCCTGCCCACCCCGCCCGGTACCCATTCGGTCACCCTGATCACCGGCGACGTGGTCACCACCCGCCAGACCGCGAACGGCGGCACCGTCGAGGTACGACGCCCGGGTGGCGCCCCGGCGCAGGTGCGGGTGGTGGAGTCCGGCAGCGAGCTGTACGTCTACCCGCAGTCCGTGCTGCCCTACCTGGCCGCCGACACGGTGGACAGGCGGCTGTTCAACGTGACCCGCCTGATCGCCGACGGGTACGACGACGCGTCGGTGGACCACCTGCCGCTGATCGTGTCGTACACCGACGCGGCGGCCGGCCTGCGCGCCAGGACCGCGCCCACCGGCGCGACGCGCACCCGCACGCTGAGCAGCATCAACGGCGCGGCGCTGACCGAGGACCGCGACCGGGCCGCCGACTTCTGGGCGGCGATCACCGCCGCGTCGCCCGCCGCGAAGTCAGCCGCCGGCACCACGAGCGCCGACGCGGCGGGACGCTTCGGCGGCGGGATCGCCAAGATCTGGTTGGACGGGCGGGTCCGGGCCGACCTCGCCGACACCACCGCGCAGATCGGCGCACCGCAGGTGTGGGCCGGTGGCGACACCGGCGCGGGCGTACGGGTGGCCGTGCTGGACACCGGCATCGACGCCACCCACCCGGACCTGACCGACCGGATCGCCGAGTCGGCCGTGTTCGTACCCGGCGAGGAGATCACCGACCGGGTCGGGCACGGCACCCACGTCGCCTCCACCATCGCCGGCACCGGCGCCGCCTCCGGCGGGCGCGAGCGGGGCGTCGCCCCGGACGCCCGACTCGCCATCGGCAAGGTGCTCAGCGACCAGGGTTCCGGGATGGACTCCTGGATCCTCGCCGGCATGGAGTGGGCGGCCCGGGAGGCCGACGCCACGGTCATCAACATGAGCCTGGGTTCGAACCAGCCGAGCGACGGGACCGACCCGATCAGCCAGTCGGTCAACTCGCTCAGCGCCGAGACCGGCGCGCTGTTCGTCGTCTCCGCAGGCAACGCCGGCGCCCCGGGCACCGTCGCCGCCCCGGGTGCGGCGGACGCGGCGTTGACCGTCGGCGCGGTCGACGGCGACGACCAGCTCGCCTCCTTCTCCAGCCAGGGGCCACGGATCAGCGACGAGGCCATCAAGCCGGAGCTGACCGCGCCCGGCGTGGGGGTGCTCGCGGCCCGGTCGCGGTACGCGTCCGGCGAGGGCGCCTACCAGAGCATGGACGGCACCTCGATGGCCGCGCCGCATGTGGCCGGCGCCGCCGCCCTGCTCGCGGTGAAGCACCCGGACTGGACCGGCCAGCAACTCAAGGACGCCCTGGTCAGCACGGTCAAGGCCACCCCGCAGTACGACGCGTACCAGGCCGGCACCGGCCGGGTCGACGCCGCCGCGGCGGTACGGGCCCCGATCGTGGCGACCGGCACCGTCCACACCAGCGTGCGCCGCGAGACCGCGACCACGCCCGGCGGCAAGCCGGTGACGTACACCAACACCACCGGCCAGCCGATCACCCTGGACCTGGCGGTTGACGCCACGACCGCCCCGACCGGCCTGTTCACCCTGTCCGCGAAGCGGGTGACCGTGCCCGCGCACGGCGCCGCCACGGTCACCCTGACCACGGACCCCTCACGGGCCACCGCCGGCAGCCGGTACACCGGGCAGGTCGTCGCCACCGGTGCGGACCAGGCCGTGCTGACCCGCACCGCGATCGGCATCGGCACCTTCACCCCGTACCACCGGCTCACGCTGAAGATGACCGACCGGGCCGGCAAACCGGCCGCCGGAATGATCGAGCTGGGTCGGCCGGGCAGCTACGGGCCGGACTTCGTCGAGACCGACCCGGACGGCCTGGCGCAGCTGTACCTGCCCGAGGGCGTCTACTCGGCGATGAGCTTCCTCAACGTCGCCGGCAGCCACGGGCCGAACTCGAACGGCCTGGCGTTGCTCGGCAACCCGGACATCGACCTGCGCGCGGACACCACGGTCCGGCTGGACGGCGCGGCGGCGCGCCGGGTCCAGTCGCTGGCGCCGCAGCGGACCGCCGACACGTACTCCCGGCTGGACTACTACCGGTCGCAGGGCGAGGGCCGGTGGCGCTCCTTCATCGAGGGTGGCGTCTTCTACGACAGCTTCTGGGCCCAGCCGACCAGCCACGACGTCGAGCACGGCGACTTCTACCTCAACGCCCGCTGGCGTAAGGAACAGCCGGTGCTCACCGTCGGCACCGCGAAGGTCGACTTCGACGACGTGGTCCGCCAGCAGGGCACCACCCAGCTGCCGAAGGGCCGGTGGACGCTGCCCGCTGTCTACGCCGGCAACGGCGCGGCGAGCGACTACGCCGAGCTGGACGCCCGTGGCAGGGCGGTCGTGGTCCGGCACAACTGGGAGGTCAGCGACTCCGAGCAGGCCGCTGCCGCGACCGCGGCCGGTGCGAAGCTGCTGCTGGTGGTGAACGACCACCCCTGGCGCGAGGTGCGTGACTACTCGGTCGACTGGTCCACCCCCACCCCGATCGAGGTGGCGCTGCTCAGCATGGACGAGGGCGAGGCGCTGATCCAGCAGATCCAGCGTGGTGCGACGAAGATCGAGGTGGCTTCGCAGCCGGTCGCCGACTACGTCTACGACCTGATGCAGGCCTACCACAACGAGATCCCCCGCACGCTGACCCGGACCGAGACTCCGAAGACGCTCGCCCGCATCGACGTGGGCTTCACCTTCCCGACGACGCAGACCCGGGGCGGCGAGTTCCGGTTCGACTGGCCGACGTACTCGGACTGGGGCATCGGGCAGAGCAGCAACCGGCCGCTCGCGCCGGTCCGCGCCGACTGGGTCTCGACCGGCAAGCTGTACGGGTGGGGCCAGGAGGCGTACATCGACTCCGACACGTACCAGATCGACACCCGGACGAGCTACCGGGCCGGCAGCCGGGGCGAGGAGCAGTTCTTCCAGCCGATCGAGCGGCCGCACCTGAACAACAACTTCAAGCTGCCCACCCGCTCCGGCGACGTCCTCAACCTGGACGTGCCCGGTTGGGGCGGCGACGACCACGTCGGCATGGCGATGAACGCGGCCACCCAGGTCAACCAGCTGTTCCAGGGCGACACGCTGCTCGGCCAGAGCAGCAGCACCTGGATCAGCGGCACCGCGCCGGGCGCGGGTGACCTGCCGTACCGGCTGTTGGTGCGGACCAGCCAGGACCCGATCGCCGGCCCGTACTCGACCAGCACCTCCACGGAGTGGACGTTCCGGTCGAAGGCGCCGGCCGCCGGCGTGGAGTCGAGCGTGCTGCCGCTGCTCCAGCTCGACTACGCGGTCGACACCGACGCCGCCGGCACCGCGGCGGGCCGGACCGACCTGACCGTCGCGGCCGCGCACCTGCCCGGAGTGACCGGCTGCGGCAGCATCGGGCCGGTCCGGCTGGAGATCTCGTACGACGACGGCGCGCACTGGCAGCGGCAGTCGCCGGAGCGCGCGAAGGACGGTTCCTGGACGGCGAAGCTGCGCGCGCCGAACGGCGCGGCGTACGTGTCGCTGCGGGCCAGCGCCACCGACAGCGCGGGCAACGCGGTCAGCCAGACCGTGATCCGCGCCTTCGGGGTGCGCTGAACCTGATCCCCTGATCACCTGTGGTCCGGCCGGCTCGCACCGGCCGGGCCACAGGTGTTTCCGGGTCGGTTGACATGCAACCGTTCGGTTGCCTATCGTCACAGGCAGCTGATCGGTTGCATGAGGGGGTGCGGGTGGACGAGGTCTTCCGGGCGCTGGCCGACGCCAGCCGACGCCGGTTGCTCGACAGCCTCAACGCCCGCAACGGCCAGAGCCTGCGCGACCTCTGCGCGGGGCTCGACATGACCCGACAGTCGGTCAGCAAGCACCTGGCGGTGCTCGAGGCGGCCGACCTGGTCACCACCGTGCGGCGCGGCCGGGAGAAGCTGCACTTCCTCAACGCCGCGCCAATCACCGCCATCGCCGACCGGTGGATCAGCCGGTACGACCGTCAGCGGGCCGAAGCGCTCGCCGACCTGCGCGCAGCACTGGAGGGCGAGCCCGTGGAGAACCCGACTTTCGTCTACACCACCTACATCGACACCACCCCGCAGCGGCTGTGGGAGGCGCTGACCGAGCCCGCCTTCACCCGCCGCTACTGGGGCGGCGTCGCCCTGCAGTCCGACTGGCAGGTCGGCTCACCGGTGCTCTGGCAGGACGCGCCGGGCGGGGAGTTCCGCGACCTCGGCCAGCGGGTGCTCGTCGCCGAGCCGTACCGGCGGCTCAGTTACAGCTGGCACGGCTTCCAGCCGGAGCACGCCGCGCACTTCGGCTGGTCCGACGAGGAGCTGGCCGCCCGGCTCGGCGAGCGCCGGAGCACGGTGACCTTCGAGATCGCCCCGTACGGCGACGCCGTCCGGTTGACCGTGATCCACGCCGACTTCTCCCCCGGCAGCGAGATGTACCGGGCGATCAGCGGTCAACTCGACGGCAGCGGCGGCTGGCCCGAGCTGCTGGCCAGCCTGAAGACGCTGCTGGAGACCGGCGAGCCGCTGCCCGAGCCGACCCCCGCCGGCCAGGCGGGCTGAGCGCTCCACCCCCGGCATACCCGTCGGTGCCGGCGATACCTCGCCATCGACCCAGGCGCGACTGTCCCGGCCGCACCCGACATCGACCGGAGCACCGGTGCCGGCCGGGCCCGCCGGGCATATTCGCAGCTCCCTTCGCCTGTCGGGGTGACACGTGACGGCAACGAGGATTTCTCATT
This sequence comes from Micromonospora sp. NPDC051006, assembly GCF_044456245.1. Classification (NCBI taxonomy): domain Bacteria; kingdom Bacillati; phylum Actinomycetota; class Actinomycetes; order Micromonosporales; family Micromonosporaceae; genus Micromonospora; species Micromonospora sp. NPDC051006. The sequence continues at coordinate 332,900 of NZ_JBITFP010000004.1, read as the reverse complement.
TTCACCGGATCGAGGTCCCAACCGCCCTAGTGTTGGGCACACCGGTGCTAGTCGCGGAGTTGGCCACCCGAACGACGTCCCACGTTGTCAGCGGACGAAAAGTGAGGGAAGACGCGTATGAAGGCGAAGACAATGCTCGTGTCGGCGGCGGTCGGCGTGGGCCTCGGCACGCTCCTGCTGCCGGGCGCCGCACTGGCCGAGACCATCGTGTCGCCGGCCAGCACACCGGTCGGCGGCACTGTCGTGCTCACCGCCACGACCTGCAACCCGAAGTCGGGTGACGCGATCTTCCGCGTCACCGGTCCGAACCGGGACCAGAACGTCCGCTCGACCACCGCCGCGGCCGGCGGCGGGTTGAGCGCCGAACTCTTCACCGCCGGGTTCACCCTGGGCACCTACACGGTCACCGCGACCTGCGGCGACGGCAGCGCCGCCGGCAGCGCGACGTTCACCGTCACCCCGATCGGCGGCGCCCCGGCCGGCGCCGGCAGCCACGCCGACGGCACCGGAGCGCTCGCTGCAGGCGGCACCCTGCTCGGCGCGGCCGCGGCCGGCACCGTCCTGCTGCTGCGCCGCCGGCGCCCCGCGTCCACCGTCGCCTGACCAGCGGCTCGCACCATCCCTGGGACGGGTGCCCGCACCGGCGACACACCGGGGCGGGCACCCCCACGATCGGCGTACGGAGGTGGGCGGATGTGGTGGCGTCGCGGGAACGGACGCCGGGCGGCGCCCGCCGTCGCGGTCGTCGCACTGCTCGGGGTCACCGGCCTCGGGCTGGTCACCGTCGGGCTGACCACCGACCCGCCCCGCCCCCCACAACCCAGCACGGCCGCGCCCCCCGCCAGCCGTCCCGCACCGGACCTGCCGCCCCTCCCCCACGCCGTACCCACGCTGGTGCAGATCCCCGCCATCGACGTCCGGGCCGAGGTCGTGCCGGTCGGCGCGGACGCCGCGGGGGTGCTGGAGGTGCCGTCCCTGGACCGGCCCGGCCTCGCCGGCTGGTACCGCCACGGGGTCACCCCGGGCGAGAGCGGCAACGCCGTCCTGGTCGGGCACGTCGACTCACCGGCCGGACCCGCCGTCTTCTTCGACCTCGGCCGGCTGCGCCCCGGTCACATCGTCCGGGTCACCCGCCTCGACGCGAGCGTGGCGACGTTCACGGTGGACGGCGTCGGCTCGTACCCGAAGGACCACTTCCCCACCGACCTGGTCTACGGCCCGGCGACCGGATCCGCGCTGCGCCTGATCACCTGCGGCGGCCGGTTCGACGAACGCACCGGCAACTACGTCGACAACGTCGTCGTCTTCGCCACCCGGACCGGCTGACCGCAACCCGACCGACGCCGCGATCACGTCCGCCCGCCGACGCCACGTACGGTATGCCGGCAGTCCCGGCGACGCGGAGGTGAGCGGTGGATCAGCGACTGGTGCGGGCAGGATCGGCCCTGCGGCTGCCCGACCTCGTCACCCGGCTGCTCGGTCGGCGGGGCGCCGAAGCCAGCACCGACCGGCAACAGTCCAATCCGGACGCCGTGGTCGACTGCGCGCTCTACGTCAACGGCCGGCGCGAGCCCGGTCGCCCGCACTACGCCGACGCGTACGCCCGCAGCCGGCGCGGCCGCAACTCCTTCATGTGGCTCGGTCTGCACGAGCCGGGCCCGGCGGTGATGGCCGCGGTCGGCCGGGTCTTCGGGCTCGACGAACTCGTCGTCGAGCAGGCGCTCGCCGACGGGCACCGACCGACCGTGCAGCGGCACGGCGAGGTGACCCTGCTGGTGCTGCGCACCGCCGGCTACGTCGAGCACGTCGAACTCACCGACAGCTCCGAGGTGATCGACACCGGCGACGTGATGGTGTTCCTCGGCGACCGGTTCGTGCTCACCGTCCGGCACGGCGCGGCCGGGGCGCTGAGCACGGTACGCGCCGAGATCGAGCGCCGGCCCAGGCTGCTGGCCGAAGGCCCGTGGGCGGTGGGATACGCGGTCTGCGAACGGATGGTGGACCTGTACCTGGAGGTCGCCGGGCACGTCGAGCGCGACCTGGAGCGGGTCGAGGAGACCGTCTTCGCGCGGGAGCGCGCCGCGGACATTCAGCACCTCTACCAGCTCAAGCGGGAGGTGGTGGAGTTCAAGCGGGCGGTGCTGCCGCTGCAGGCGCCGCTGCGCACGCTGCTGGAGCAGCACCCGGCCAACCCGCCCCGCGGCCTGCACCGCTGGTTCGTCGACGTGGACACGCGGCTGGCCCGGGCGGTGGACCGGGTCGCCGCGTACGACGACCTGCTGACCTCGATCGTGCAGTCCCGGCTGGCCCAGCTCGCCGTGGAACAGAACAACGACCTGCGCAAGATCGCCGCGTGGGCGGCCATCGCGGCCACCCAGACCGTCATCGCCGGCATCTACGGCATGAACTTCCCGAACCTGCCCGGGCTGGGCTGGCGCTACGGCTACTGGCTCGCGCTCGGCCTGATGGCTCTCGTGGCGTTCACCCTGCACCGGCTCTTCCGCCGCTCCGGCTGGCTCTGATCGGCCCGGTACGGGTCAGCGCTGCCGCCGCAGGAAGCCGCGCACCTGCTCGCGGGCGTTCTCGGTGATCTCGGGGCCGTGGGTGAAGGCGGCGATGTCGTAATCCAGCTCGCCGAGGACGTGCGCGGTCCGCTGGGTCATCCGGAAGTCGGTGCAGAGCAGCTTCACCGACCAGCGGATGCCGGCCACGTTGAACAGCGCGTCCCCGGTGATCAGCAGCCGGGTCGGCTCGTGCAACAGCGAGACGTGGCCCGGGGAGTGCCCGGGAGTATGCACCACCCGCAGGCCGCCGGCGACCGGCAGCACGTCGCCGTCGGAGAGGGGTTGGGCCACGTCGACGGCCGGGAACCGGCCGCCGTCGAGCCGGGCGAAGAGCCGCGCCCCGCTGACCGTCGGATCCCGCGGCGGCGCCTGGCCCGCCCGCGCGTACTCGGCGTCGGCGGAGTGCGCGACGACCGGGGCGCCGGTGCGGCGGGACAGCTCGGCCGCGCCACCGGCGTGGTCCGGGTGGGCGTGGGTGAGCACGATCCGGATGACGTCGGCCGGGGTCTTGCCGATCGCGGCGAGCCCGCGCACTATCCGGGCCGGCGCGCGCTTCAGACCGCAGTCGACCAGGGTGACGCTGCCGTCGTCGTCGACCAGGGCGTACGAGTTGACCAGAGCGCGGCCGGCGGTGGGGATGCGCCAGACGCCCGGGGCGAGCGCGACGGCGGGTGATCGCGACATGACCCCGAGCCTACGAGTCATCGTCAACGATCGCTTCGAGGCCGGGCCGTGCGAGCTGCCGGGCCGCCCGCCGCTACCCTCGCCGTCGTGATGTGGCAGCGGTACGTGGCGATCGGCGACAGCACCACCGAAGGGCTGGACGACCCGGACGGCGCCGGCGGCTACCGGGGCTGGGCCGACCGGTTCGCCCTCGCCGTGGCCCGGGCGCAGGGCGGGCTGGAGTACGCCAACCTGGCGATCCGGGGGCGGACCACGGCCCGGATCCGGGCCGAGCAGTTGCCGGCCGCCCTCGACCTCGCCCCGGACCTGGCGACCGTGGTGGCCGGGATGAATGACGTGCTCCGCCCGTCGTTCGACGTCGAGCGGATCGCCGCGGACGTCGGCGCGATGCAGCAGGCGCTGGCCGACCAGGGCGCGACGGTGCTCACCTTCACCCTGCCTGACCCGGTGCCGGTGATGCCGATCGCCCGCCCGCTGCGCGGCCGGATGCTCGCGCTGAACGACGCGCTGCGCGCGGTCACCGCACGGACCGGGGCCACCCTGCTGGACCTCGGCGCTCACGCGGTCGCCTCCGACCCACGGCTGTGGAGCGACGACCGGCTGCACGCCAACACCGCCGGGCACGAGCGGATCGCCGCGGCGCTGGCGTACACCGCGGGGTTGCCGGGCACGGACGACTCCTGGTCCCGCCCGTTGGACACCGCGCCGCGCCGCCGTCGGCCGGAGGCGATCCGCGCCGAGCTGGCGTGGACCCGCCGGCACCTGCTCCCCTGGCTGGGCCGGCACCTGAACGGCCACTCGTCCGGCGACGACCGGGTGGCGAAGCGCCCGGTGCCGCTGCCGGTCGACCTGGACTGAGCAGGCCGACCGGCAACGGCTGGCCGGCTCAGTCCAGGTCGGTGCAGACGTCGTGCGTCGTGCCGTGCACCATGGTGACCGTCTTCTCCAGGGTCGGGGAGAACGCGACGACGTACACCCCGTCGATGACCCAGATCCCGAGCGGCAGCGTGCCGCCGTTCTCCCGGAAGCCGAACAGCACCGGCCCGGTGACGTACCAGGTCATCGAGCCGTCCGTGCCGTACTCGACGAGCGCGGTGCCGCTGGCGTCCACCTTGGTGGTCGCCCCGGTCTCCAGGTTGGTCACGTCGTTGATCAGCGCACCCGTGTACAGCTCCCGACGCGGGGAGCCGTCCGGGTACTCCGAGATCACCAGCTTGCGCACCTCGTCCACCACCGGCTGGACGCGGACGGCGAAGTCGCACCGCGCCCCGGCGGGCTGCTCGAAGGGCTCCTGCGGGGCGGGCTCCCAGGCGCCGGGCCCGGCTCCCCGGTCGCCCGTCGTGGCAAACGCGGTGGTGGGCACGGCCACCGTGAGCAGGGCCGTTGCCAGGGCTGTCCCGACAATCCTTCTCCAACGCATGGTCTCTCCATCTGTGTCCGATGATCGGAAGCACCAGGATCACCACCCCCGCTCACCACGGCCTCACCACGCTACGGCGGTCCGAGGGCCCGGCCGCCGGTGGCACCGGGGCGTCCACGGCGCCGGTCTCACCACCGGCTGACCGGGCCCGACGCGCGCACCGACCATCCGGGACGGTTTGACAACCTTCGGCGGATGCCGGACGGTCAGAGCTGACATGGAGTTCCGACTACTCGGCCCGTTCGAGGCGTGCCAGGACGGCCACCGGGTCCAGTTGGGCAGCCGGCGGCAGGAGCGCAGCGTCCTCGCCGTCCTGCTGCTCGACATGGGTCACCTGGTCAGCACCGATCGCCTCATCGACCTGCTCTGGAACGGCCACCCGCCCGCCTCGGCGCGCGGCGCGGTGCACACCTACATCGGCCGGCTCCGCGCCTCGCTGGCGCCGTACGGGGCGCGGATCCGCACCAGCGGCGACGGCTACCTGGTGGAGCGGGGCGAGCACCACGTCGACGTCGACGAGTTCGGCCGGCTCGCGAACCAGGCGAGCGGCACCGCCGACCCGGCGGAGCGGGTGCGCCTGCTCGACCGGGCGCTGGCCCTCTGGCGGGGCCCCCTGCTCGCCGACGCCGCCGACGGGGAGCTGCGGGAACGGCTCGACGGCCCGATCGAGGAGCTGCGGCTGGCCAGCCTCGAACTGCGGGCCGAGGCGCAGCTGGCGCTCGGTCGGCACAGCCAGGTGATCAACGAGCTGACCCCGCTGGTCGCTGAACATCCCACCCGCGAGCAGTTGGTCGGGACGCTGATGACCGCGCTGTACCGGGGCGGGCGGCAGGCGGACGCGCTGGCGCTCTACCGGACGACCCGGCAGGAGCTGGTCGAGGGGCTCGGCGTGGAACCCGGGATGCGCCTGCGCGAGGTGCACCGGCGGATCCTCCGCGACGACCACCGCCTCGACCGGCCCAGCCTCCCGGTGTACGAGGTGCGGGTCCACGAGGAGAGCCTGCCGTGGACCGTCGGCGGGCATCCGGCGCTGGAGTTCTGCAACACCTTCGCCGGCTGGGGGCACGAACCGCCGCTGCCCGGCTCCGAGTGGCTCCGCGCGTACCGCACGCTGGTGGTGTGGACGGGCCATGTGGGGCTGGTCGACGACGCCGCGGTGAGTCGCCTGATCGAACTGGCCCGGCGCGACCCCGACGAGGCAGCCGCGCAGCTCGACGCGGCCCGCGACCTGCGCGCTCAGCTCTACGCCTGCCTGACCGGCCCGGACGACCGGCGAGCGTTCGACGCGGTGGCCCGGTACGCGGAGGCCGCCGCGAAGACGCTGGTGTTCCGTCGCGACGCGGACGGCCGCGGGCGGTGGTGGTCGGACCTGGCGGCCGGCCTCCGGCTACCGGTGCACGCCGCCGCCTGGAGCGCCGCCGAGCTGCTGGCCGACCCGCGCCGCGTCACCATCCGGGCCTGCCCGGACTCCAGGTGCGGCTGGCTCTTCCTCGACGAGACCGGCATGCGCCGCTGGTGCAGCCTGGCCACCTGCGGCCGGTCCGCCGCCGAGGCGCCCTGCCGGGTCGCGTGACCAGCCCGGGTCCGACCGGCTCTGATCCGGGCCGACCCGTACCTGGACGCGGGCGCCGAGGCGGCGCGGGCCGGTGCCGGATCGCGGCCGACGGGCGGTACGGCAGGATGGACGGGTGGCGAAGCGTGGAAGCCGCCGAGGCGCGGCCGGCGGAGCCGAGCGGGCCTGCCCGTGCGGTACCGGCCGGCCCTACGACGAGTGCTGCGCTCCGCTGCACCGGGGCGAGGCCGACGCACCGACCGCCGAGGCGCTGATGCGCTCCCGATTCAGCGCCTTCGCCGTCGGCGACGCCGGATACCTGCTCCGCAGTTGGCACGAGAGCACCCGCCCGGCGCGGCTCGACCTCGACCCCGCCCGACGGTGGACCCGCCTGGAGATCGTCGACACCGCGCGCGGAGGCCTCTTCGACGGCACCGGCACGGTCGAGTTCCGCGCCCACTACCGCGACGGCGGGCGGCCTGGCACCCAGACCGAGCGGAGCCGGTTCGTCCGGGCCGACGGCCGCTGGGTCTACCTGGACGCGGAGCAGCGCTGACCGCGCGTCCGGCCTGCGCCCGGCCCGGCCGGACGCTATGCTGACGGTGGCGTAGTCCTGCGCCTCACCTCCCTCCCGGTGCTCACGCCGCCGGCCTCGCGGAGGCAAAGGGGGCTTCGAGCCCTCGGGATGCGGTGCCACATGCCCCACTCCGGCGGGGTCGACGGGAGCGTGAGTCCCTGCGACCGTGCCGTTGACAGGGAGCATGTGATGACCAGCCAGAAGTCACTCAAGACCCGGGTACGTGCCCGGATGGAGAAGACCGGCGAGAGCTACACCACCGCCCGCCGGCAACTGCTCGCCCGCACCCGGGCCACCACCCCCGAGGACACCGCCGGCGTGCCCGCCGCCGCGTCGGCGCCCGCGACCGTGCAGTCCCCGCCACCCGCGGCGGCAGCGGTGCAGACCGACCGGATCGCCGACGCCCTGCTGCGCGAGCGCACCGGCCGCGGCTGGGACGAGTGGTTCGACCTGCTCGACGCGTGGCACGGCACCGACCGTACGCACACCGAGATCGCCCGGTGGCTGGTCACCGAGCACGAGGTGCCGGGTTGGTGGGCGCAGACCGTCACGGTCGGCTACGAGCAGAGCCGAGGGCTGCGGGCACCCGGGCAGCGCCGCGGCGGCGGGTTCACGGCCGGCGGCAGCCGCACCGTCGCGGTACCGGTGCACCGGCTCTTCGCGGCGTTCGCCGACGACGCGTTGCGCGTCCGCTGGCTGCCCGACGTCGAGGTACGGGTGCGGACGGCGACCGCATCGAAGACGTTCCGGGCGGACTGGGACGGCGGGCCGACCCGGATCGTGGTCGGTTTCACCGCCGTCGGCGAAACCAGGAGCAGGGTGGCCGTGCAGCACGAGAAGCTGACCGGAGCGGAGCAGGCGGCGGAGCTGAAGGCGTACTGGCGGGACCGGCTCGCCACGCTGAAGCACCTTCTCGAGGCGGACGGAGACCCGCGATGAGCATCACGACCTTCATCAACCTGCCGGTACGCGACCTGAGCACGGCCGCCGAGTTCTTCCGGTCCATCGGATTCACCGGTGAGCAGCCGGCGCCGGACGGCAGCAGCATGATGCTGAACCTGAACGAGACGACCCAGCTGATGCTGCACATCGCCTCGTCCTTCGCCGGGTACACCGGGGTCGCGGTCACCGACACCTCGACGAGCCGCGAGGTGATCGTCGGCCTCGCCGCCGAGAGCCGGGAGCAGGTCGACGATCTGGTCGACCGGGCCGCCGCGGCCGGCGGCACGGCGCTCGGCCCGGGACAGGACACCGGCCAGCTCTACATGCGCGGCTTCCGTGACCTCGACGGCCACCAGTGGTCGTTCCTGCACCTGGCCGGTTGACGGTGCTGGCGCGGGTCAGCCGAAGCTGACCCGCGCCAGCCAGAAGTCGAGCAGCTCACCGTCGCCGAGCACCTGCACCGTGCCGTCGTGCGGGCTGCGGCGGCCGTAGACGGTGAGCAGCAGCTCGGTGAGCGGGCCGCGTACGGCGACCGCGGCCTTCGCGTGCGCGCGTCGCCAGGTGCCGACCTCGCCGGTGAGGTCGACCACCCACTCGGCGTCGACCTCGGGCGCGACGTCGGTGGCGTGCAGGTGCACCGTGCGCCCGGGCCCGAACAGGGCCCGCCGCTCCGGCTTCAGATCGAGCATGACGGGCAGGCTGTCGAGCTCCATCCACTCGTCGAGCGCGTCGACCGCCACCGTCTCCCCGGCGGTGAACGGCACCCCCGACGCCAGGGCCGCGTCGGCCCGGTGCACCAGCGTCTCGTGGGTGAACCGACGGGCGTAGAAGGCCGCGTCGGCCCGGCCCGGGAGCGGCGTCCAGACCTGGGCCTGCGGCCCGGCCGCGCGCAGCGTGTCGGCCAGCCGCACGCCGCCCTCGGCGAGCCACGGCCCGAGCACCGCCGGATCCCCATCCTCCTGCCCACTGAGATCGCGCAGCGCGGTGTCGGGCAGCGGGGCGCTCGCCCGGGTGCGGACCGTCTCCTCGGCCCAGCGGTGCCCGGCGCCGACGTGCCGCACCAACTGGCCGAGCGTCCAGCCGGGGCAGGACGGCACCGGCGCGCACAGATCGGCCCCGGCGAGGTGCGCGGCCATCAGCTCGGCCTGGGTGGCGATCTCGTCGCACCACTGGGCGAAGGTCATCCCGGTCATCCGGCCACCCTAGCCAGTTCCCCCGACATCGCCGGCGCGCCGAGCGCGGGTGGCCAGCCGCCCCAGGGCCACCAGCAGGTACGGCATCGCAGCCACCGCGAAGGCCACCGCGTTGCCGGCGGCCGTCGCGACGATGGCGTAGCCGGCGTACACGGCGATGAGGGTGACGTCGGTGGCCATCCCCGCCAGCGACGTGACGGTGGCCCGGCTCGGTCCGACGATCCGCGCCTGCAACCGGGCGTCGGCGAGCACGGTGGCGAGCTGGAAGGCGCAGAACGCCACGCCGATCAGCGCGAACCCGGCCGGGTGGTCGGCCAGCGCGCCGCCGGCCAGGGTCACCGCGGCAAGGCCGAGCAGCGCCGCGTACCCGCGGGTGGTGAGCCGCTCCCCCAGCGGGGCGAGCAGCCCACCGACGGTCACCCCGACCCAGACCACCAGGAGCAGCAACGGCACCGTCCGCGCGGCGACGCCGGTGTCCCGGGCCAGCAGCGGGGCGTACTCGTCGAGAGCGCCCCAGACCGCGGTCACCGCCGCGACCAGCAGCACGGCCGCGCGTACCTGGGGAACGGCGCGGGCCTCGGCCACCCCGGCGCGCAGGCTCGCCCACCAGCCGAGGTCGTCGCCGTCGTCGTCGTCGATCCCGTCAGCCCGCCCGGGCGAGCGGTGTTCCGGGAAGCGGGTCGCGACGGCGGCGGCGAGCAGGCAGGCGAGCACGCTGGCCGCGCCGACCGCCGGATAGCCGCCGGCCGCGAGCACCGGGCCGGCCAGCACGATCGAGGCGAGCGCACCGAGCACGCCGGCGGTCGTCGCCCGGCCCATGACCCGGGCGTACCGGCCGGCCGCGCCCCGGTGGTCGAGTTCGGTGAAGACCAACGCCTCCAGCGCGCCGGAGCTGAGCGCCCCGCCGGCGCCCCAGAGCAGGAAGCCGACGGCGAACGCCGGATATGACGGCAGCAGCACCCAAATGGCGTAGCCGGCGGCGGTGACCAGCGGAGCGAGGCAGAGCAGCAACCGCCGGGAGACCGCGTCCGCCCAGGCGCCGGAGGGCACCTCCAGCAGGATGGTGCTGGCCGACCAGATCACGAAGAGCGACGAGATCTGCCAGACCGACAGTCCGGTGTCGGCGAAGAGCAGCGCGTACACCGGGTAGAGCAGGACGAGGTCGCTGAGGAACGAGTACCCGTAGAGGGTCGCAGCCAAGCGGCGGACGCCGCGCTCGGGCGCGCGGGTGCGAGTAAGAGTCATGAGGCCTTCCCGTGGAAGCGAATCGGACGCCGGACGTGCGGCGTCGGCGGCGGCCCACGGGGGCGGCCTCTAGTGGTGCATCAACATCGCCAGGTCATGCCGGCGATGCTAGTCGCCGACGGCCCAGGCGGGCCAGGGATTGTCGTGGCCCGCGCCGGACAGACGCGCGACGGGGGCGGGACCGGTGGTCCCACCCCCGTCGCGGCGGTGCTGCGTCAGCGGGTGTCAGCGGCGCTCCGGCCCCGGCTCGACGGGCGGGATGACCATCGTGGCCTCGCTGTCCTCGGCGCTGCGCTGGCTGGGCAGGCCCGACGTGCTCACCTGCGAGCCCTCCGGCTCGGCGGGCCGGGTGACCACCTGGGTGGCGTCCGCGTCGGCGGGCCGAGGAACCACCTGCGTGGCGTCCGCCTCGGCGGGCCGGGTGACCACCTGGGTGCTCTCCGGGTCGGAGCCCTGGGCGACCACCTGGGTGACGTCCGGGTCCGCGGCGGCCGGCTGGGCGAGCGGGGTCTCCCGGTCGCGGCGGCTGGCCTGGTAGGCGCGGGCGTGCGTCGCGATCAGCTGCGACTCCTGCTCGGCCCGGGTCAGCCAGGACTCCCACCGGCGCTGCATCGGGCGGACCAGGCCGCCGCCGACGCCGACCACCAGGATCCCGCCGACGGTGGCCAGCACGGCGATCAGCACCGGAGTGGTCACCGAGGTGGCCACGCCGATCTGGTTGAGCGCGGCGATGACGCCCAGGCCGAAAAGAAAGACGTACGCGATGGTGGCCAGCACCCGGCCGTACGAGAGGCCGCCGAGCGCGCCGGCGATGATGTCCCGCACGGCGTTGGCGATCGCGGCGGCGACCACCACGATGACGATCGCGACGAAGGCGCGGGGCAGCCAGGCGATGACTCCGGCGATCAGGTCCGAGACCGGGTTCGGCCCCCAGATGCCGAACGCCAGCTGGAGGGTGACCAGCAGCAACCCGTAGTAGACGAGTTTGGCGACGATGTCGCTGGCGTCGTACCGGGAGCGGCTCAGCGCCCGGCGGATCCCGCCACGCTCGACGGCGCGGTCGAAGCCCACCCGCTCCAGGATCTTGTCGACCAGCTTCAGCGCGGCCTTGGCGATCAGCCATCCGACCACCAGGATCGCCACGAACGCGACGGCCTTGGGCAGGAAGAGCATCACCGAGCGGAGGGCGTCGCCCACCGCGTCGCTGACGTTGTCACTCATTCGGGGTCCTCCACACGGGGCAGCGGGATCTTCGGTCCCGACCTACCCGGCGCGCACCGGAATTCAAACGCGACGCCGACGGTCGCGCCCCGATAGAAGGCCCCGCCTACGCCGCGGCCGGCCGCGGCCCGTCGGTCTCCGCGGCGCTCGCCACACCCTCGGTGAGTGGCCCGAGGTCCGGCCCGGCGGACTGCCCGCCGCCAGGCCCGGCGCCCATCCCGGCGGACGGCCCGCCGTCCGGCAGCCGCGCGAACTGGTCGAAGAAGCGCAGCAGCTCCACCGGGAACGGCATCACCAGGGTGCTGTTCTTCTCGGCCGCCACGTCCACCACCGTCTGCAGCAGCCGCAGCTGGTACGCCCCGGGGGTCGCCGCCATCGCCCGGGACGCGTCGGCGAGCCGGCGCGACGCCTGGAACTCACCGTCCGCGGCGATGACCCGGGCCCGCCGCTCCCGCTCGGCCTCGGCCTGCCGGGACATGGACCGTTTCATCCCCTCGGGCAGCGAGACGTCCTTGACCTCGACCCGCTCGATCAGCAACCCCCACGGCTTCTCCGTCGGCGCGTCGATGACGGACTTCAGCTCGGCGTTGATCCGGTCCCGGTCGCCGAGCAGGGTGTCCAGGTCGGCCTTGCCGATCACCGAGCGCAGCGCGGTCTGTGCCACCTGAAGCACGGCCGACGGGTAGTCGTGCACGTTGACCAGTGCCTTGACCGGGTCGACCACCCGGTAGTAGACGACGGCGTCGACGGTGAGCGTCACGTTGTCCCGGGTGATGGCGCCCTGCGCGGGCACCCCGATCACCGTGGTCTGCATGCTGACCCGGACCAACCGGTCGGCGATCGGGACGATGAGCTGCAGGCCCGGCTGACGGACGTGCTCCAGCACCCGGCCGAACCGGAAGACGATGCCGCGCTGGTATTGCTGGACCATCCGGACGCTGAGCGCCAGCACGAGCACCACGACGGCGAGCACGACGACCACGCCGATCACCACGGCTCCCATGGCACCCCCCGATCCCCGACGACCCCGTATTCCCGGGGCCGGGCATACCCGGTTGTCCGGCCGGCAGTCCAGGTCGGCGCGATTGGATCTGGCCGTCCGCACGCCCGGCGTCCCTACGATGGCGGCCCGCTCGTTCGAGCGTCGAGGTCTGGAGGACGTCATGCTGGAGCGCTTCGCCGATCTGACCACCCCGCTGGTGGCGGACGCCTGCGTACGCCTGGGGGTGCCGTTGCGCGTCGCGCCGCCCGGCGTGGGCTCGGTGGTGCCGGGTCAGCGGATCGCCGGGCGGGTGCTGCCGGCGCGGCACTACGGAAGCGTGGACGTGTTCCTGGAGGCGTTCGGCCACGCCACGCCGGGCGACGTGCTGGTGGTCGACAACGGCGGTCGCTCGGACGAGGCCTGCGTGGGCGACCTGGCGGTGCTGGAGGCCGCCGCGGCCGGGGTGGCCGGGTTGGTGGTGTGGGGGCTGCACCGGGACAGCGCGGAGTTGGCCGAGATCGGCGTGCCGGTGTTCAGCTACGGCAGGTGTCCACTCGGGCCGGTGCGGGTGGACGACCGGGAACCGGAGGCGTTGACCACCGCCCGGGTGGGTGGGCATCTGGTGGGCCGCGACGACGTGGTGTTCGGCGACGACGACGGGGTGCTCTTCGTGCCCGCCGGCCGGGTCGAGGAGGTGCTGACGGTCGCGGTCGGCATCCGCCAGGTCGAGCGGGAGCAGGCCGACCGCATCCGCTCCGGCGAGACGCTGCGTCGGCAGACGGCCTTCGACGACTACCTGCTCCGGCGGGCGGCGGATCCGGCGTACACCTTCCGCCGCCATCTGCGGCGCGTCGGCGGCGCGATCGAGGAGTGACCCGGCCGGCATCTAGCGCGCCGGCGAGTATTGGCAATATCCTCCATCTCACGCGCGGCCCCTGGAGCTACTTTTCACCCTGCCGTCCTGGCCGCAGAGGAGATGTCATGCACCTCGACCATTCCGAACTGGACCGCCGTACCCTGCTGCGGGCCGGCCTCGGCGCCGCGACGGTCGCGGTCGTCGGGAGCGAACTCGCCTTCCCGGCCGCCGCCCAGGCGGACCCGGGCGCGGACCTGGACTGGATCTACAGCTGCGACGAGTGGGGGGCGCGCCCGCCGGCCGACCCGCTGTCGGTCAGCGCCATCGCCACCAACAAGATCATCGTGCACCACATGGCATTCCCGAACGTCACCGACTACTCCGAGGCGCAGGCCATCAAGCTGGCCCGCGACTGCCAGGACCTGCACATGGACGGCAACGGCTGGTCCGACACCGGGCAGCACTTCACCGTCAGCCGCGGCGGCTACGTTCTGGAGGGCCGGCGAGGCAGCCTGGAACGGCTGCAGGCCGGCGACCGCCAGATGATCTCGGCGCACTGCCCCGGTGAGAACGGGCGAGCCATCGGGATCGAGAACGAGGGCACCTACGTCACCGAGACCCCGCCGCAGGCGCTGCTGGACTCGCTGGTCAAGCTCTGCGTCACGATCTGCCAGCAGTACGGGCTGCACGCGCACGACATCTTCGGCCACTGGGACTTCCGCAACACGCAGTGCCCGGGCGCCGCCTTCTACCGGCAGTTCCCGACCCTGCGCCGCCGGGTGTTCCAGGCCCTCGACACCGACCTCTCCGACGTGCCGGCCCGGCGCTGGCCGGACCTGTGGCGCTTCGTCAGCTCCCCGGCCGTGCAGGTGGTGCAGTATCTGCTCGCGCACCGCGGCTACACCGTGCCGATCAACAGCGTCTTCGACGCGGCGACCGTGGCCGCCGTGCAGGACTGGCAGTACCGCAACGGCCTCCCAGTGGACGTCGACGCCACGCTCACCCCGCAGACGTGGGAGACCCTGGCGCCGGAGCTGGACAAGGACGCCACCGGGCTGCCGGTCCAAGCGGTGCAGTTCATCCTCAACATCAAGGGCTACGCCGAGGTCACCGTCACCGGCGAGTACGACTACGTCACCATGAAGGCCGTCAAGGACCTGCAGGCCCTGCACGGCCTGCCCCGCAACGGCAAGGTCACCACCAGCACCTGGTGCGCGATCGTCGGCGGTGTGGTTCGGCAGTCCTTCAAGCGCCGCTGACCCGTGGGCGTAACCGGCGGGGGAAGCGTCGACGCCCGGCGTCTCCCCCGCCGAAACGCGCTCCCGGTTCGTTGCCCCACCCCCGCTGCTCTGCGACGATGACGCAGGTCACGACCAAGGAGGGTGCTGTGGCTTCTCGACTCAACCCGTATCTCAACTTCCCCGGCAACGCCCGCGCGGCGATGGAGTTCTATCACCGGGTCTTCGGCGGCGACCTGCGAATGAACACGTTCGGTGAGGTCGGCGAGCAGGACCCGGCGCTGGCCGACCAGATCATGCACGCCCAGCTGGAGACCGAGCGCGGCTTCACGCTGATGGCCTCGGACCTCCCGCCCGGGATGGAGCACAGCCCGGGCAACAACATCAGCATCAGCCTCAGTGGCGACGACGGCGACGAGCTGCGCGGCTACTGGACGCAGCTCAGCGAGAGCGGCGCGGTGGTGATGCCGCTGGAGAAGCAGATGTGGGGCGACGAGTTCGGGATGTGCACCGACCCGTTCGGCATCGCGTGGATGGTCAACATCTCCCAGCCGCAGGGCTGACCCACGCCCCGCCCTCGGCGACGATCTGAACGCCGCCGGCGCCTGTTTGCCCCACGCCGATCCCGGAAAGAGTGCGGGGATGAAATGGGCACGTCGAGCGGTACCCCTGGCCGCGGCCGCCGTCGCGGCGCTCGCCGCGCGGGACCTGGTCCAGCGCGACCACGCGCTGCTGCGTAACTTCCCGGTCCTCGGCCGGGCGCGCTACCTGCTGGAGGCGATCGGGCCGGAGCTGCGGCAGTACATCGTGGCCGGCAACAACGAGGAGCGGCCGTTCACCCGGGACCAGCGCCGCTGGGTGTACGCGTCGGCGAAGCAGCAGAACAACTACTTCGGCTTCGGCACCGACAACGACATCGAGCACACCCCCGGCTATCCGATCATCAAGCACCGCACCTTCGGCCGGGCCGTACCGCCGTCCGCGCCGGGCGCCGGGCAGGAGGTGCGGCTGCCCTGCGCCAAGGTGCTCGGTGAGTCCCGCGGCCGGGCCCGCGCCTTCCGCCCGCAGTCGGTGGTGAACATCTCCGGGATGAGCTTCGGCTCCCTCTCGGGCAACGCCATCGAGGCGCTCAACCGGGGCGCGGCGCTCGCCGGATGCCTGCAGAACACCGGCGAGGGCGGGCTGTCGCCGTACCACCGCAACGGCGGTGAGCTGGTGTTCCAGATCGGCACGGCTTATTTCGGCTGCCGGGACGAGCGGGGGCGCTTCAGCCTGGACCGGCTCAAGGAGCTGGTCGCCGGCGCGCCGGTGCGGGCGTTGGAGATCAAGCTGAGCCAGGGGGCCAAGCCGAGCCTCGGCGGGCTGCTGCCCGCCGCGAAGGTTTCCGCCGAGATCGCCGCGACGCGAGGCATCCCGGCGGGGCGGGACTGCGTCAGCCCGTCCCGGCACGCGGAGTTCACCGACTGCGACAGCCTGCTGGACTGGGCGGAGCTGCTCGCCGCCGAGACCGGACTGCCGGTCGGCATCAAGTCGGCGGTCGGCGACCTCGGCTTCTGGCAGGAGCTGGCCGGGCTGATGCGGGACACCGGCCGCGGCGTCGACTTCGTCACCGTCGACGGTGGGGAAGGCGGTACGGGCGCCGCGCCTCTGATCTTCACCGACTCCGTCTCGCTCCCCTTCCAGCAGGGCTTTCCCCGGATCTACCGGGTCTTCGCCGAGCACGGCCTGCACGAGCAGGTGGTCTTCGTCGGCTCGGGCAAGCTCGGCCTGCCCGACAACGCGATGGTGGCGTTCGCGCTGGGTTGCGACATGGTCAACGTGGGCCGGGAGGCGATGCTCTCCATCGGCTGTATCCAGGCGCAGAAGTGCCACACCGACACCTGCCCCACCGGCGTCGCCACCCAGAACGCCTGGCTGGCCCGGGGCCTGGACCCGGCGCTGAAGTCGGTGCGGGCGGCGCACTACGTCCGGACCCTGCGCCGCGACCTGATGCGGGTCGCCGAGGCGTGCGGGGTCGAGCACCCCGGGCTGGTCGACACGACCGCGGTGGAGATCCTGGACGGTCGCGGCGGCACGATTCCGCTGCACGAGATGTACAGCTACCGCCCCGAGTGGGGGCTGCCCTCGCCGGCGGACCGCACGGAGATCGTCCGACTGATGGCCGGGGAGGCGCCCCAGGGCGGCAGCGCCCCACCGTCGCCGACGGCGGTCGGCTGAGCCGCGTCCGCGCCGCAGAAAATGAGGGGGCGCCGGCGCGGCCGCGTCCCTATCGTGAGCCGGTGCTGATCAGACGAGAGACCGCCGCCGACGTCGACGCCATCCGGGCGGTGCACACCGCCGCCTTCGCCAAGCCGGACGCGCCGGACGCCGTCCCCGTCGAGGCCCCACTGGTAGACGCGCTCCGCGCCGACGCCGGCTGGGTGCCGGCGCTGTCGCTGGTGGCGGTCGACCCCGACGGTCAGGTCGTCGGGCACGTGGTCTGCACCCGGGCGCTGGTGGCCGGACGGCCGGTCGCGCTGGGTCTCGGGCCGCTGGGCGTGCTGCCGCAGTGGCAGCGCCGCGGGGTCGGCTCGGCGCTGATGCACGCCGTGCTCGCTGCGGCGGACGCCCGGGACGAGCCGCTGGTGGTGCTGCTCGGGCACCCCGACTACTACCCGCGCTTCGGGTTCCGGCCCGCGGTCGAGCACGGCGTCACCCCGCCGGTGCCGCAGTGGGGGCCGCGCTACTTCATGGCCCGCCCGCTCAGCGCCTGGGATCCGACGATCCGCGGCGAGTTCGCGTACGCGTCGCCGTTCAACGACCTCTGACCTTCCGCCCGGTGACCGGAGTGTTGCATTCTGGTTGCCATGGGAGAGGTGCTGCCGATACCCAGCTTCGGTGACCTGTTCGCCGACAGCCGGGGCGAGGACCGGACGATGCGTGTCAGCTACCACCCGGACCGGGATGCCGTGGTGCTGTCGCTCTGGAGCGGCGCGGTGTGCCGGGGATCGTTCCGGATGGCCACCGGCGACCTGCCGCGACTGCTGTCCCTGCTCACCGAGATCTCCGGGGGCGGCACGGCGGACGCACCGCCCGACGCCACGCCGCCGGACCGGACCGACCCACGGGTGACGGTGGTGCGCCGCGCCGCGATCCCGCCGGCCCGGGCCGCCGACGCGCCCGGTGAGACCGCCGGGCCCGCGCACCGCACCGTGCTGCCGATCGTGCCCGCGCCCCGGGTCGCGTGACCGGCGCTACGCCGGCGGCCACCGGACCCGGCCCGCCGGCGTCCTGACCGACCGGCGGGGTGCGCGCGTTCGGGCAGGTCAGTGCCGGCTTCGTCGCGGCCGTGCGAACATATGTTCGTGTCGACCGGGGCCACCATCCTGCACGCCGACCTGGACGCGTTCTACGCCTCGGTCGAGCAGCGGGACTTTCCACGGCTGCGTGGCCGCCCGGTGATCGTCGGCGGCGGGGTGGTGCTCGCCGCCAGCTACGAGGCGAAGGCCCGCGGCGTACGCAGCGCGATGGGCGGTCACCAGGCGCGCCGGCTCTGCCCGGAAGCGATCGTGGTGCCGCCCCGGATGTCGGCCTACACCGCGGCCAGCCGGGCGGTCTTCGAGATCTTCCGGCAGACCACCCCGCTGGTCGAGGGGCTCTCGGTGGACGAGGCGTTCCTCGACGTGGGCGGCCTGCGCCGACTGGTCGGGCCGCCGGCCGACATCGCGGCCCGGCTGCGCCGCGAGGTCCGCGAGCAGGTCGGGCTGCCCATCACGGTGGGGGTGGCCCGGACCAAGTTCCTGGCCAAGGTCGCCAGCGGGGTGGCCAAGCCGGACGGTCTGCTGCTCGTCCCGCCCGACGGCGAGCTGGCCTTCCTACATCCGCTGCCGGTGGAGCGGCTCTGGGGGGTCGGCCCGGTGACGGCGGCGAAGCTGCGCGAGCGGCGGATCCGCACCGTCGGCGAGGTGGCCCGGCTCGGCGAGGCGGCGCTGGTCTCGATGCTCGGCAAGGGCGCGGGTCGGCACCTGCACGCGCTGGCGCACAACCGCGATCCCCGGCCGGTGCAGGTGGGTCGGCGGCGCGGCTCGATGGGCGCGCAGCACGCGCTCGGCCGCGGCCCGCACGCGCCGGCCGAGCTGGGCGCCATCCTCGCCGGGCTGGTGGACCGGGTGACCCGGCGACTGCGGGCGGCGGACCGCAGCGGCCGGACGGTGGTGCTGCGGCTGCGCTTCGCCGACTACAGCAGGGCGACCCGGTCGCACACTCTCGGCAAGGCGACGGACGACACCGGCGTGGTGCTCGGGGCGGCCCGGGCCCTGCTGCGGACGGCGGGTCCGGAGATCGAGCGGCGGGGCGTCACGCTGCTCGGCGTGTCGGTGGGCAACCTGGACGACGCCCCGGTCCAGCCGCCGCTGCCGTTCGACCGCGATCCCGGCGCCGACCTGGACGCGGCCGTCGACGCGGTCCGGGACCGCTTCGGCACGGCGGCGCTCACCCGGGCGGTGCTGCTCGGCCGGGACGCCGGCCCGGAGATGCCCCGCCTGCCGGACTGACCGGACGCTCCAAACGACGTCCGGAAGCGATCAGCCCGGTGTCGAGGCCGGCCGCGGGGTGGGCGAAGCCGGTGGTCCGAACCGGATCAGGGCAGCCGAGAAAGTGCGGTTCGCGGGGGCGCGATGGGCGCAGAAACCGGTTACAGTGCTCGGACCGGACCCCGTGACACCCCAGGAGGTACCCCCGGTGACGAGCACCAGCGACCACCAGCCGGCCGACGCCCGCACCGACTGGGAGGCGCGGATCGCGCTGCGCAGCGACGAGGAGGGCACGACGGACGGCGCTCCTGACCTCGCGCCGCCCGACGGACTGACCGCGCTCGCCGGGGTCGGTCACGTGCGCCTCTCCTGGTCCCCGGTGCCCGGCGCGGTGGGCTACCTGGTGCACCGCGCGCCGCTGCGCGACGGCGCCCCGGCGGCCGAGTTGACCCCGGTCGACCACCTCGGCGGTGACGTTCTCTCCGTCCCGGACACCTGGTACGTCGACACCACCGGCGAACCGGGGCAGCCGTACGCGTACGCGGTGGCCGCCGTCCCCGAGGTCACCGTCACCGGCCCGCTCGGCGCGCCGGTGACCTGCGCGTCCCGGCCCGCCACCGGCGTGACGCCGACCGTCGAGCTGACGGTGGACGCAGCCGCAGCCGGTGCCCCGCTGCCCCGGCCGTGGCAGCCGATGATCGGTAGTGAGCGGCTCTCCCAGCTGCTCTGCACGGACCTCTCCGGCGGCAGGGAGATCGGCGGTGAACTGCTCGCCGCGCTGCGCCGGGTACGCGACGAGATCGGGGTCGAGACGGTCCGGGCGCACGCGATCCTGCACGACGACCTCGGCGTCTACCGCGAGGTCGACGGCGCTCCGGTGATCGACTTCTCCGGCGTCGACCGGGTCTACGACCTGCTGCTCGCCACCGGGCTGCGGCCGGTCGTCGAGATCGGCTTCATGCCGCGCGACCTGGCCAGCGATCCGGAACGGACGGTCTTCCAGTACCGGGGCGTGATCTCCCCGCCGAAGGACTGGGACCGCTGGGCGGAGCTGGTCCGCACCATGGTCGCGCACCTGCTCGACCGCTACGGCGAGGAGGTGCTCGGCTGGGACTTCGAGGTGTGGAACGAGGCCAACCTCGAGGTGTTCTGGTCCGGCACCCGCGACGAGTGGATGCGGCTGTACGACGTGACCGCCCGGGCGGTCAAGGACGTCGACCCGCGGATCCCGGTCGGTGGGCCGTCCTCCGCGGCCGCCGGGTGGGTCGACGCGCTGCTCGCCCATGCC
The DNA here is from genome assembly GCF_044456245.1 of Micromonospora sp. NPDC051006. Lineage (NCBI taxonomy): Bacteria > Bacillati > Actinomycetota > Actinomycetes > Micromonosporales > Micromonosporaceae > Micromonospora > Micromonospora sp. NPDC051006. The sequence continues at coordinate 312,627 of NZ_JBITFP010000004.1, read as the reverse complement.
CGCCGCTCCGGCGCGCCGGTGGACTTCGTCTCCACGCACACCTACGGCAGCCCGCCGCTGGATCTGCGCCCGACCCTGCGCCGGCTCGGTTTCCCGCACGCGCGGATCCTCTGGACCGAGTGGGGTGTCACCCCCACCCACTTCCACCCGGTCAACGACGGCACCTCGGCGGCCACCTTCCTGCTCACCGGCATGCGCTCGGCCGCCGGCCGGGTCGACGCCCTCTCCTACTGGGTGGCCAGCGACCACTTCGAGGAGCTGGGCCGGCCGCCGCGGCTGCTGCACGGCGGCTTCGGCCTGATCACCGTCGGCGGTCTCGCCAAGCCCCGCTACCACGCGCTGCGGATGCTCAGCCAGCTCGGCGAGACCGAGCTGCCGGTGCCGGCCACCGGTGACGGCGCCGACGGGCTGGTGCAGACCTGGGCCAGCCGGCGGGCGGACGGCAGCCTGGCGATCCTGCTCTGGGCCGCCACTCTCGACCAGTCCAAGCGGGACGGCGACCCGGCACTGGCCCGGCAGATCCGCCTCGCAGTCGACGGCGCCGCCGGCCGCACGGTGACCGTGACCCGGCTCGACCGCGAGCACGGCGACATCACCACGCTCGCCGAGCGGCTCGGCGTCGCCGAGTGGCCGGTCGGGGAGCAGTGGGACGCGCTGCGCGCCGCCGACTCGCTGACGGTGGAGAAGGTGGACGTCGTCGCGGACGGCACGGCCGCGGTGCTGGAGCTGCACCTGCCGCAGCCGGGCGCGGTCCTCGTCGAGGTGGCCGGGGTCTGACGTGGCGGCCACCGCGCCGTGGGCGGCGACCTCCGCCACCGGCCCCGCCGGGCCGGCCACGCCCCCGGCGGGGTCGGGACCGACCGCCGCCGGCGGCGTCCGGGTACGGGCCGGGCGGGGGCAGGTCGACGTCGACTGGGATCCGGTGCCCGGCGCCGCCGGCTACCTGGTGCACCGGGCCGACGGCGACGGCCCGTACCGGGTGGTCGACCATCGCGGCGGCGACCTGCTCGCGGTTCCCGGCCCGCCGTACGCCGACACCACCGTCGAACCCGGACGGACGGTGCGGTACGCGGTGCGGCCGGTGCACGACCCGGACCGGCCCGACGACGGCCCGCTCGGGCCGGTATCGGCGCCGGTCGCGGCGCGGACTGACGGCGACGCCCTGGTCGAGGTGGACGTCGACGCGGGTCGCCCGGTCGGGCCGGTGCACCGACCATGGCGGGACCTGGTCGGCTCCGAGCATCTGAGCCTGCTGCTCTGCCGCGACCGGGTGGGCGGCGAGCCGATGGGCGACGGGCTGGCCGCCGCGCTCGGCCGGGTACACCGTGAGCTGGGTGTGCGGCGGGTCCGCGCGCACGGCATCCTCGGTGACGACCTGGGCGTCTACCGGGAGGTCGACGGCCGCCCGGTGCACGATTTCAGCGGCATCGACGCGGTGCTGGACGCGCTGGCGCCGACCGGTTTGCGGCCGCTGCTGGAGCTGTCGTTCGTGCCCCGGGCGCTGGCCCGCGACCCGTCCCGGCAGGTGACCGCGGCCGGTGTGTCCAGCCCGCCCCGGGACTGGGACCGGTGGGCGGCACTCGTCGGCGACCTGGTGCGGCACCTGCGGGCCCGGGTCGGCGACGGCGAGCTGCGGCGGTGGGCGGTCGAGGTGTGGAACGAACCGGACCTGGACTGCTTCTGGACCGGCAGCCGCGAGGACTACCTGCGGATGTACGACGTGACCGCCCGGGCGGTGCGCGAGGCCTGCCCCGGCCTGCCGGTCGGCGGGCCGGCGACCGCCGCGACGAAGTGGATCGAGCCGTTCCTCGACCACGTCGACGCCTCCGGCGCGCCGTTGGACTTCCTCTCCACCCACGTCTACGGCAGCCCGCCGCTGGACCTGCGTCCGGCCCTGGCCCGGCACGGCCGGGCCGACACCCCGCTGCACTGGACCGAGTGGGGCCCCTCCCCCACCCACTTCGCACCGGTGAACGACTCGGTGCTGTCGGCGGCGTTCGTGGCCACCGGGATGTACGAGGCGGCCGGACGAGTGGCGGCGCTGGCCTGCTGGGTGGCGAGCGACCACTTCGAGGAGCTGGGCCGCCCACCCGCGCTGCTGCACGGCGGGTTCGGGCTGCTCTCGGTCGGCAACCTGGCCAAGCCCCGGTACTGGGCGCTGTGGATGCTGGAGCGGCTCGGGCCGGTGCGGTTGGCCGCGCGGCTCGACGGCGACGGCGCCGGCACGCTCGTGCGGGCCTGGCCGTCGGTCGACCCGCAGACCGGGCGGGTCGCGGTGCTGCTCTGGAACTGCACGCTGGACCAGGGCGTGCTGGACCGGCCCGAGCAGCGCCGCCGGCTGGCTCGCACCGTCCGGCTGCGGATCGACGGGCTGACCGCCGGGGCGTATCAGCTGCGGCACCGACGGCTGGACGAGCGGACCTCCAACCTGGCCGCCACGGCTCGCCGGCTCGGCGTCGACGGCTGGCCCACCGCCGAGCAGTGGGCCGGGCTGCGCGCCGCCGACCAGCTCGCCGACGCGGCACCGCCGACGACCCTGACGCCGGACGAGGGTCACCTGGTGCTGCCGATGATCCTGCCCATGCCGGCGCTGTCCCTGGTGGAGCTGACCCCCCGATGACCGGACCGTGGTGGCGCGAGGCCGTCACCTACGAGGTGTACCTGCGCTCCTTCGCCGACGCCGACGGCGACGGACTCGGCGACCTGCCCGGCCTGCGCGCCCGGCTGCCCTACCTGGCCGCCCTCGGCGTGGACGCGGTGTGGGTGACCCCGTTCTATCCCAGCGCCGACCACGACGCGGGCTATGACGTGGTCGACCACCGGGACGTCGACCCCCGGCTGGGTACCCTCGCCGACCTGGACCGGGTGGTCGCCGACGCGCACCGGCTCGGCCTGCGGGTGCTGGTCGACCTGGTGCTCAACCACGTCTCCACCGCCCATCCGTGGTTCGTCGCCGCACGGGCCGCCGGCCCGGGGTCGCCGGAGCGCGGCCGGTTCCACGTCCGGCCCGGACGCGGGCCGCGCGGTGACCAGCCGCCGAACAACTGGCCGTCGATCTTCGGCGGCCCGGCGTGGGCGCCGTTCGGCGACGGCGAGTGGTACCTGCACCTCTTCGACATCGAACAGCCCGACCTGCGCCACGAGCACCCGGAGGTGGCCGCGGACGCGCTGGCCACGCTGCGGTTCTGGCTGGACCGCGGGGTGGACGGGATCCGCTTCGACGCGGCGGGCTCGCTGTCGAAGGACCCCGACTACCCGGCGCTGCCGGCCGGCTGGCGACCCGGCGATGCCGCCCCGTACAGCGATCGCGACGAGGTGCACGAGATCTACCGCCGGTGGGCGCGCGAGCTGGCGTCGTACCCGGGCGAACGGCTCGGGGTGGCCGAGACCTGGGGCGGCCCGGAGGTGCTCGCGCCCTACCTGCGCCCGGACGAGCTGGGGCAGGCGTTCGCGATGGACCCGCTCTACTGGCCGCTGCGGGCACAGTCGTGGCGGGACGGGGTGCGGGCGCTGCTGGCCGCCACCACCCGGCACGGTCGGCTACCGACCTGGGTGCACGGCAGCCACGACGTGCGGCGGGCAGCCGAGCGGTGGGGGCCGGACGGCGCGCGTGCGGTGCTGCTGCTGATGCTGGCGCTGCCCGGCGCGGTCTACCTCTACGCGGGCGACGAGTTGGGTCTGCCCGAGGTGACGCTGGCCGACGAGGCGATCCGGGATCCGGTGTACCGGCGCTCCGGCGGCGCCGACCGGGGCCGCGACGGCGCCCGGGTGCCCCTGCCGTGGACCGAGGGACCGCCGCCGTACGGTTTCGGCCCGGCCGGTTCGACGCCCTGGCTGCCCCAGCCGGCCGGCTGGGGCGCCCGTTCGGTGGCCGGCCAGCGCCACGACCGGACCTCCGCGCTGGCCCTGACCCGCGCGGCGTTGTCGCTGCGCGGGACCTGGTGGCACGGCCGGCCGGCGGAGTTGACCTGGCGGGACGCCCCGGCCGGATGTCTCGCCTTCCGGCGCGGGCCGGACGGGCCGACCTGCCTGGTGAACCTGGGTGAGGCGCCGGTGGACTGGCGTCCGTACGGGGACCGGGTGCTGCTGGCCAGCGCCGCCGCCGAGGAGACGCTGCCCGTCCGGGCGACCGCCTGGCTCGTTTGACCGGCCTGGGCCGATCCGGCCGGGTCCCCGGCCGGACCTTCCCCGTCGCGCGCGAGGGCCGACCGGGGTGCCCGGTCACGCCGACGGGCAGGTCTCCCGGCCCGGGTGCAGGGTCACGCCGACGGCGTGGTCTCCCGGCCGGCGGTGTCGGCGAACGGGTTGGGGATCGAGTCGAGCAGCAGCCGGGTGTAGGGGTCGCGGGCCGATCCGATCACGTCCCGGGTCGGACCGCGCTCCACCAGCACGCCCTGGTTGAGCACCAGCACCTCGTCGGCGAGCAGCCGGGCGCTGAGCAGGTCGTGGGTGATGTAGAGCATCGCCAGCCGGCGGTCCTGGACCAGCGCGCCGAGCAGCTCCAGAATCTCGGCGCGGATCGACACGTCCAGCATGGAGATCGGCTCGTCGGCGATCAGCACCCGCGGCTCGGGCGCCAGGGCGCGGGCGGTGACCACCCGCTGCCGTTGACCGCCGGAGAGCTGGTGCGGCAGCTTGTCGAGGAACTGCCCGGCCGGGGCGAGGCCCACGCTCTCCAGCAGTTGGGCGGCCCGTTCGCGGGCCGCGTCGCCGCGCAGCCCGGCGAAGTTGGCCAGCGGCCGGGACAGGGCGTACCCGACGGTGCGGGTCGGGTTCAGGGCGCTGAACGGGTCCTGGAAGACCATCTGCACGTGCCGGCGGTAGTCGCGCAGGGCCCGGCCGCGCAGCCGGTCGACCCGGAACTCGCCGCCGCCGTCGCCGGTGAACCGGACCTCGCCTCCGCCGTCGCCGGTGAACCGGACCTCGCCGCTGCTCGGGCGTTCCACCCCGGTGACGATCCGGGCGAGCGTCGACTTGCCGCTGCCGCTCTGCCCGACCAGGGCGGTCACCGCGCCGGGGCGCAGCGCGAGGGACACGTCCCGGACCGCCTCGACGGTGCTGCTGCGCAGCCCGTGCCGGCTGGTGTAGCGCTTGGTCACCCGCTCGACCCGGAGGACGGCGTCGTCGGGCGCGTCGGTGCGCGGGGTCGGCGTGCCGGTGGCCGGGAAGTGGCTGCCGAGGGTGGCCGCCGCGTCGGGGGTGCCGAGGGTGACCACCGGCAGCCGGTCGTCCTGGGCGACCAGGCAGCGGACCAGCCCGCCGTGGTCGGGAAGCAGCTCCGGGTGAGCCGTGTGGCAGGCGTCCTCGGCGTGCGGGCAGCGCGGGGTGAAGAGGCAGCCGGAGTGCGTACGGGACAGATCCGGCGGCCGGCCCGGGATGTAGGTGACCCGCACGTCGGGCAGTCGCGGGTCGGCGTACGAGCCGAGCAGGCCCCGGGTGTACGGGTGCCGTGGCTCGCGCAGCATGTCGGCGGCGGCGCGGTCCTCGACAACCTCGCCGCCGTACATCACCATCACCCGGTCGGCCATGTCGAGCACGGTGCCGAGGTCGTGGCTGATGAACAGCACGGCGAAGCCCAGCTCGCGGCGCAGCTCGGCCAGGCGGGTGAGGATGCCACGCTGCACCACCACGTCGAGGCCGGTGGTCGGCTCGTCCAGCAGCACCAGCTTGGGTCGCAGGGCGAGGGCGAGGGCCAGCGCCACCCGCTGCTTCATCCCCCCGGAGAGCTCGTGCGGGTACGCGCGCAGCACCCGCCGGTCCAGGGCTACCAGCTCGAGCAGCTCGGTGGCCCGCTCGGTGACGTCGCCGGGCACCTTGTGCGCGGCGAAGGTGTCCGCGAACTGGGCCTGTACCCGGATCACCGGGTTGAGCGAGTTCATGCTGCTCTGGAAGACGGTGGAGAGGTCGACCCAGCGCAGCCGGCGCAGCTGCTCCTCGTCGGCGGCGGTCAGGTCGACGCCGTCGAAGGTGACCCGGCCGCCGGTGATCCGGGCCGGTGGGGAGAGCAGTCGCAGCACCGCGTTGCCCAGGGTGGACTTGCCGCAGCCGGATTCGCCGAGCAGGCCGACGAACTCGCCCTCGGCGATGCGGAACGAGACGTCGTGCACGGCCCGGTTCGGCGGCTGGTCGTGCGGGGTGTAGGTGACAGAGAGGTGGTCGACCTCGAGCAGGGTCATCTCAGTCCTCCCGCAGATGGGGGTTGCTCAGCGCGTCGATGCCGAAGTTGATCAACGTGAACGAGGTGATCAGGAGGGAGAGCGCCAGGCCCGGGGCGATCAGCCAGGCCCACTGGCCGGTGAGCAGCGCGCCGCCGAGGCTGGCCTGGTTGAGCATCGTCCCCCAGCTGACGGTCTGCGGGTCGCCGAGCCCGAGGAAGGCCAACCCCGCCTCGCCGCCGATCGCGCCGAGCGCCGCGCCCATGAAGCCGACCACGATCAGCGAGGTCATGTTGGGCACGATCTCCCGGGCGATGATCCGGAAGGTGCCGTCACCGGCGAACCGGGCCGCGGTGATGTAGTCGCGGGTGCGCAGGGTGATGATCTGCGATCGCTTGATCCGGGCGCCGTACGCCCAGCCGGTCACGCTGATCACGAAGATGATCAGCCAGAGGCCGCGGACCGGGGCGTACGCGGCGAGGGTCACCATCAGCGGCAGCGCCGGCACGACCAGACCGAGGTTGATCAGGAACGACAGCACCTCGTCGACCCAGCCGCCCAGGTAGCCCGCGGTCAGCCCGATCACCAGCCCGATCAGGGTGCAGAGCAGGCCGGCCGCGAGGCCGACGACCAGCGAGGTGCGGGCGCCGACGACCAGTTGGGAGAAGACGTCCTCGCCCTGGGCGGTGGTGCCCAGCCAGTGGCTGCCGGTCGGGCCGAGCGAGGTGGGAAAGGCGTCCTCGCGCGGGTCGTACGGCGCGATCAGCGGCGCGAGGGCGGCGACCAGGATGAACGCGGCGAGCATCAGCAGGCCGATGCGGCACTTGCGGTTGCGCCAGAGGATGACGAACCAGCCGGGCAGTCGGCTGCCGCGGGACAGCTCACGGGCGGTGGCCTGGACACCTTCGCTGTCCCGGCCGGGCGCCGGTACGGCGGGAGCGGGGGTGCTCACGCGACCCCACCCCGCTCGTCGTGGTCGTTGCTCATACCGACTCCGCCTTTCGCACCCGGGGGTCGAGGAAGCCGTACAGGAGGTCGGCGAGGAAGTTCGCCACCAGCACGCCGATCGTGGTGAACAGGAAGATCGCCTGCATCAGCGGATAGTCCCGGCTGGACACCGACTCCAGCAGCAGCCGCCCCATGCCCGGGTAGTTGAAGACCGTCTCGACCAGCACCGTGCCGCCGAGGATGCTGCCCAGCGCGATGGCGAAGCCGGTGACATTGGGCAGGATCGCGATGCGCGCGCCGTAGGTGATGGCGACCCGGCGGCGGGGCAGGCCGCGGGCGACGGCGAGGCGGGTGTGGTCCTCGCCCAGACTCTGCACCATGTTGTTGCGCATGCCGATGATCCAGCCGATCGGGCCCGTGATCAGCAGCGCGACCGCGGGCAGGACGCTGTGCTGGAAGGCGTCGGAGATGAAGATCCAGCTCCAACCGGGTGAGCTTCCGCCGCCGTAGCCGCCGCGTTCGGGGAACCAGCGCAGGGTGATCGCGAAGACGTAGATGAGCAGCAGAGCGAGCCAGAAGAACGGCAGGGTGCCGAGGAACGTCGAGCCGAGCGTGATGACCGAGTCCACCCGGCTGTTGCGGCGGTACGCGGCCCAGGTGCCGAGCAGCGTGCCGACGATGAACGAGATGATCTGGGTGACCCCGACCAGGATCACCGTCCACGGCAGCGCCTGCCCGATCATGTGGGTCACGCTGTACGGGAAGTAGGTGTAGGACACCCCGAAGTCGCCGTGCACGACCGCGCCGAGGTACTGCACGTACTGCTCGAAGAGGTTGCCGTCGGGGGTGCCCAGCATGACCCGGATCGCCTGGAGCTGGGCCGGATCGATGCTCTCGCTCTGCCCGGCCAGCCGGGACACGATGGCCTCGGCCGGGTCGCCCGGCTGCAACCGGGGGATCAGGAAGTTGAGCGTCACGGCGGCCCACAGGGTGCCGAGGAAGAACAGGAGGCGTCGGGCGAAGTAGGCCACGGCGAGCCATCCCCTCTCCGGGACGGGCCGGCCGGCGCGCGGGGCGCCGGCCGGCCATCGGCTACTTGGCGTCGGCCCCGGCGGGCTGCAGGTTGGTGATGATCAGCAGGTTGTCGCTGGGCGCGGCGTACGGGTTCTCCTCGCTCGGCCAACCGATCGCCTTCGCGGTCCGGTACTGGAACCACTTTGCGCCGTACCAGAGCGGGATCACCGGCGCCTGGTCGATCATGACCTTGGTCAGGTCGGCGACGGCGGCTTTCTGGGCGGCCTCGTCGGTCGCGGTGCGCAGGGTGTCGATCAGCTGGTCGGTGCGCGGGTCGTTCCAGCGCACGAAGTTGCTGACCGCCTTCTTGCCGATCGGCGCCGACTGGTCGCTGGCCAGCGGCTCCTGGAAGTTGCGGAACATGTTGCAGCTGCCGCCGTGCACGCCGAGCAGCATGTCGTAGTTGCCGATAGCCCGGTCGTTCTCGTACGCCTCGGGGGTGGGCGTCTCGGCCCGGACGGTGAAGCCGAGCGCGGTCAGGTTCGCCACGATGATCCGCTGCGCCTGCATCCAGTCGGTCCACGAGCCGGGCACCCGGAAGCTGAAGGCGACCGGCTTGCCGTCCTTGCCGACCCGCTTGCCGTCACCGTTGCGCGGGTAGCCGGCGGCGGTCAGGTCGGCGTCGGCCTTGGCCGCGTCATAGCCGATCACGCCCTGGTTGGGGATGTCCGTCGGCAACCACTTCGCCTGCCCGGGCACCACCAGTCCGCTCTGGCTCGCCGGCTTGACGTAGCCGAGCTGCGCCTTGTCGACGATCTCCTGGCGGTTGAAGGCGGGCACCAGGGCCTTGCGGAAGGCGGTGTCGTCGAACGGCGCCTTGGTGAGGTTCATGTAGACGCTGATCGAGCCACCAGAGGGGTACCAGTACTTGTTGTGCGCCGGGTCCCGGTCGACGTACGCCTTCTTGATGTCCGGCACGAACATCGCGTTGGTGTCGTACTCGCCGCGGCTGAGCTTCAGCTGGTCGATCTGCCCGCCACCGTCGGCCTTGTGGAACCGGAGCTCGTCGACCTTGACCTTGTCGGCCTGCCAGTAGTCGGCGTTGCGGCCCAGCGTCAGCTGCTGCGGGTTGAACGCCTTGACGGTGAACGGTCCGGTGCCGACCGGCTTCTCTGCGTTGGTGAAGGTCACCGGGTCGCTCTGGGTGGACCAGACGTGCTTCGGCACGATCTTGATCTCGCTGAAGAGGGTGAACGCCGCCGCACCGGGCTGGGCGAACCGCATGGTGACGGTCTGCGGGTCGCTCGCCTCGACGGCGCTCAGGTAGCGCCAGATGCCCTTGACGTCCAACGCCTTGTGTTGTTTCAGCATGTCGAAGGTGAAGGTGACGTCGTCGGCGGTGAACGGCTTGCCGTCGTTCCACTTCACCCCGTCGCGCAGCTTCCAGACCAGCGTCTGCGGGTCGGACCACGTCCACTCGGTGGCCAGCCAGGGCTTGGCCTGGCAGCCGTAGTTGTCGTAGGCGATCAACTGCTCGAAGAGGTACTCGGTGGCGCCGAGCCGGCTGGCGTCCAGGTAGGGGTTGTAGTTGGCCTGGGGGTTGCTGCCGCCGCCGAAGTCACCGTAGTCGAGGAAGGCGATCCGGCCTGCGGTGCCGGGGCCGGAGGCCTGTTCGGTCCCGGTGCAGCCGCTGGCGGCCAGGGCGACGGCCGCCGCGAGGGCGGCGATCCGGGCGAGCTTCGATCGTTTCACTTGCCGGTACCTCCAGTGGGGGGTTCCGCCGGGCAGCCGCAGCTGCGGCGCACGACGAAATCGGTGGGGAGGACGATGCTGTCGGGTGCCGGGGCGCCGGGGGCGTCGACGGCGGCGAGGATGAGCCGAGCGGCCTCCGCGGCCAGGTCGCGCACCGGCTGCCGCACGGTGGTGAGCGGGGGTGAGACGAGCGCGGCCATGGGCGCGTCGTCGAAGCCGGTGATGACGACGTCCTCCGGTACGCGCAGGTTACGGCCGAGCGCGCCGACCAGGGCGCCGAGGGCGATCTCGTCGTTGGCGCAGACCACCGCCTGCGGGACCGTCGCCGGGTCGCGGAACAGCTGCTCGGCGGCGAGCACGCCGTCCGGCTGCTGCATGGCGACCCGCAGTGGTTCCGCGGGCGGGGTGAGGTCCAGCTCCCGGTGCGCGGCCCGGAAGCCGGCCCACCGGTCGCTGATGTCGGGGGATCCGTCCGGGTTGCCGACGAAGCTCAGGCGGCGCAGGCCGTGGTCGACCAGCAGGTGCCGGGTCAGCCGGGTCATCGCCGGCTCGTTGTCGACGCTGACCGAGGGCACCGTCTCGGGGCCCCGGCCGGCGAGCACGACGACCGGCACCATCTCGGCGAGGCGGAGCAGCGCCGGGTCGGAGATGGTGCCGCCGATGACGGCGACGCCGTCGACCCGGCGGGCCATCTCCAGCACCTGGTCGTCGGAGTCCTCGCGCAGATGGGTGCAGAGGATGTGCACGCTGGCTCTGGCCGGCACGGCCTCCGACTCGAAGCCCTGGATCAGCTCGGTGAAGTAGGGGCCGGACAGACCCGGGAAGACCAGTCCGAGCGCGCCGTGCCGGCGGGCGGCGAGCGCCCGGCCGAGGTGGTCCGGCCGGTAGCCGTGCTGCTCGATGGCTTCCAGGACGCGGCGGCGCATCTCCTCCGACACCTGACCGGTGCCGTTGGAGACCCGGGACACCGTGGCGACGGAGACGCCGGCCAGCCGGGCGATCTCCCGAACCGTGACCCGACTGTTGCCCATGACTCCCTCGATCCGTAACGTGCGGTTAACAGAAACCGGTTTCAGGCACCATAAGCAGGCGTCCGCCAGATCACAAGAGGACCGCCTGAAGATCCGCCGAGAGGAAGAGTCGAACCGCATGTCGCGAGTGCTTCTCCACGACCGCAGGATCGTCGTCGACGGCCGGCCCCGGCTGCTGCTCGCCGGGGAGGTGCACTACTTCCGGCTGCCCCGCTCGGCCTGGGCCGACCGGCTCGACCGGCTCCGCGAGTGCGGCGGCGACACGGTGGCCACCTACGTGCCCTGGCTCTGGCACGAGCTGCCGAACGGCGACGTGGACCTCACCGGGCGTACCCACGAGCAGCGGGACCTGGCCGGCTTCCTGGACCTGGCCCACGAGCGCGGCCTCTACGCGGTGGTGCGGCCCGGCCCGTTCATCATGGCCGAGGTCAAGAACGAGGGCATCCCCTACCGGGTGTACGACGAGCACCCGCACCTGCTGCCGACCACCTGGGACAACCGAACCGTCGAGACCCGGACCATCGACTACCTGGCCCCGGAGTTCCTGGCCGCCACCGACGGCTGGTACGCCGAGGTGATGCCGGTGATCGCCGAGCGGCTGGCCGACCGGGGCGGACCGGTGATCGCGGTCCAGTTGGACAACGAGATCGGCATGCTCTCCTGGGTGACCAACTCCCCCGATCTGACCGACGGGCTCTGCGAGGACCTGCGGCGCTGGGCCGTCGACCGGTACGGCAAGGACGGCGCGGCGCAGCGGATCGGCGCGGACCCGGGCGACCCGGTGGCCTGGGCGGCGGCCCTGCGCACGCCCGCCGAGCCGCGCTCCCTGCCGGTGCACGACGACCTCGGCCGCTACATGCGCGACCGCTACCGGCGGTACGTGGCCGAGCTGCGCGACGCCGCCGAGCGGCACGGTGTGACCGGGGTGCCGTTCCTGATCAACGTGCACGGCACCGGAGGCGGGCGGGGCCGCACCTTCCCGATTGGAATCAGCCAACTCTTCGAGGCCTACCGCGGGCAGCCGCAGGTCACCTCCGGCTCCGACTACTACCTCGGCGACCTGACCGTCACCAACGTCGCCGACCTGTACGTCGGCAACGCGTTCCTGGCCGCCGTGCACGACGCCGACCAGCCGCTGACCTCGCTGGAGTTCGAGGCCGGCAACGGCGACTACGGCCAGGACCTCTCCATGCTCTACCCGCCGGAGGCGGTCGAGCTCAAGGCACGGCTCTGCGTGGCACAGGGCAACCGGCTGCTCAACCTCTACCTCTTCGCCGGCGGCTACAACCCGCCGCTGGCCGAACCGGTCGGCGACGGCAACGACCGGATCGCCTTCACCGGTGAGCGGCACGGCTTCGCCGCGCCGGTCGACCCGGAGGGGCGGCTCAACCCGACCTTCGACGCGGCCCGGCGCGCGTTGCACGCGTTCCGTGGGGTCGCCGACCTGCTCGCCGACTCCGACGAGGAGGACGACGGACTGGCGCTCGGTTTCGTGCCGGACCACTACCTCACCGAGTACCACCACCCGGCGTCGGCATCGCGGGCCGAGCAGATCGCCGATCTGGAACGGTTCCGCGGCATGGGCCCCCGCGACGTGCTGGCCCGGGCGCTGCTGCTCGCCGGCTTCTCCTTCCCGGCCGTCGACCTCTCCGCCGCCGGGGGCGGCCTCTCCGCGGCCGGGGGCGGCCTCTCCGCGGCCGGGGCGGCCGGCAGGCCACCGGTGATCGCCCTGGCCAGCGCCGCGACGCTGGGCCGGGACGTGCAGCGGCGACTGGTCGAGCACCTGCGCCGCGGCGGCGGCCTGCTGCTGCACGGGGTGCTGCCGGAGCGGGACCACGACGGCAGCCCCTGCACGGTGCTCGCCGACGCGCTCGGGCTCACCGTCACCGGACGATCCGAGGGCGGGCCGCACCACTTCCCCTCCGTGGTCGGGCACGGCTGGGCGGCCGGGCGGGCGGAGGCCCGGGTCGGCTACGCACAGCGGCTGGCCGGCGCGACGGCCGAGTCGGTGCTCACCGAGGTCGCCTCCGGGGAGCCGTGCGCGGTGGAGGTCACCGTCGGCGACGGCCGCGCCCTGGTGGTCGCCGCCGACGTGCCGTGCGACCTGGACTTCTGGCGGGCGGCGGCGGCCCGGCTCGGGGTGCGCCCCCGGCTCGCCCCGGACGCCGACGGGCCGGGTCTGGTGCTCACCTCCACCGTGGACCGGGCCGGGCAGCGGCTGCTGCACCTGATCAACGTCGCACCGTCGCCGGTCACCGTGGCGCTGGGCTGGCACGGCACGCCGGTACTCGCCGGCCGCCGGCTGCGGGTGCCCGCCCGCACCGGGCTGATCCTGCCGTACGGGATCCGGGTCGGCGCCGCCACGCTGGTCGAGACGACCTGCGAGCTGGTCGCCCTCGACGGCGCCACGGTGCTGCTGCGCCCGACCCAGGGCGACGACAAGGTGGTGCTGGCCACCGACCGCCCGGTCAGCGCGAGCCGCGGCACGGTGCACGTCGGCGACGGTCGGGTGACCGTCCGGCTGCCCGGCGCGCCCGACGAGGAGCCGGTCCGGATCAGCGTGGGCTGACCGGCTCAGCCGGCCCGGCTGATCTCGTCGAGGACCTGCCGCTGGACGGCCCGCGCCTGCGGGCCGCTCGGCGGCACGCCACCGCCGCGGGCCGCGATGGAGCGTTCGATGACCGGGGCTCCGGGGTGGCCCTCGTCCAGCAGCAGCTGGCCGGCCGCCGCCTTGGAGAGCCACCGGCCGTGCCGGACGCGGACCAGGGACCGGCAGGCGCCGAGCACAGCGTCCTCGGTGCCGGCCGCCGGCTCGTCGCCGGGCGGGGTCGGCAGGGCGAGCCACCAGCTCAACGCGTCGACCAGGAGTCGGCGCAGGTCGGCGGGGGTGACGTCGGCGAACACCTCGGCGGCCGGCGGGCCGAGCAGCGCCGTGCCGCACTGGTGCAGGATGCTGCGGTCCAGGGCGTACCAGAAGTGCCCGTCCGCGGCTGGCCGGTCCCCCGGGTCGTACGTGGCCCGGAACGACATCCGGGCGCCGGTGTTCAGCTCGACCTCGAACCCGGGCTCCGCGATGCCCGCCCCGGCGACCGACCGGCGGTACGCGACCAGCTCCAGCCCTCGGGCCGGGCAGGGCAGGGCCTCGTGCCGCAGGCCCGCGACCAGGTCGCGCTTCGCCTGCTCGGGCAGCGCCTGCGCACAGACCAGCGCGACGTCGACGTCGCTGCGCCCGGCCTGGTAGGCGCCGAGGCCAACCGAGCCGGCGGCGTACGCGCCGACCAGGTTGTCGCCCAGCACCGCGCGGGCCACCGCCACCAGATCCCCGAGATAACGTCGAACGTCGGTGTCCATGCCCGCAATCTGACCCGATCGGCCGGCATCGACGTGATCCGGGCGGGGTGCGGTCACCGCACGATCCGGTGGTCTCGGATCATTGCCGGGCTGACCGGGCGGATTCGTTGCCAGGCTGGGCCGATGGGGCGGCGACCAGACCTACCGGCGCCCGGGCGGCTGCTCTCTGTCCGGCGGGCGTTGTGCTCCCTCGCCGTGGGGATCGTCGCCGGGCTCGGCGTCGGCGCGGCCGGAGCGCCGGAGCTGGCACCGCTGGTCACCTGGACCGTGGCCGCCGGCATGGTCATGGCCTGGGTGTGGTGGGTCTGCTGGCCGATCGAGGCGGACGGCACCGAGCGGCTAGCCGAGGCGGAGGCCCGGTCCCGGTCGACGGACTCGGCGATCCTTATCGCCGCGGCGGTCAGCCTGGCCGCCGTCGTCCAGGCGCTGGTCCGATCGTCCGGCCAGCAGGACCCGGTGGCCGTCGCCGCCGTCATCCTGAGTGTGGTCGCCGTGGTGCTGTCCTGGGCGCTGGTCAACACGGTCTTCGCCTTCAAGTACGCCCGGCTGTACTACTTCGAGTCCGACGGCGGGATCGACTTCAAGCAGCCGCAGCCGCCGGCGTACAGCGACTTCGCCTACCTCGCCTTCACCATCGGCATGTCCTACGCGGTGTCCGAGAACGAACCCAGCAGCACCTCGATCCGGCGGGTCGCGCTCGGGCACGCGCTGCTCTCATACACCTTCGGCACCGGCGTCCTGGCGGTGGCCATCAACCTGGTGACCAACCTCGGGCAGTCCTGACCGGTGCCGGTGACGCGGGAGGCAACGAAAGTGAGCCGTGAGGCGGTGAGCGGCGGCCGATGAGAGCAGCGCTGATCCTGCTGGCCGCGGCGGCGGTGGCCGTGGTGCTGGACCTGATGACCGGGGTGCTGGCCCGTCGGCTGGGCCGGGGTGGCTACGAGTGGCTGATGGCACCGCTGCGTCGGGCCTGCCGCCGCCCGGCCGCCGCGGTCCTGCTCTTCACCGCTCTCTACCTGGCCATGGCCGACTGGCCGGACCCGGCGCTGCGGGCCGCCCGGCACCTCGTCGTGCTGCTCCTGGTCGGCGCCGTCGCCTGGCTGGTGATCAAGGCACTGCATGTGGCCGAGGGCGTCGTATTCAGTCGGCTGCCCGTACACGAGGTCCGCAGTCGACGGGTCCGGCGGGCCCGCACCCAGATCCGCCCGGTACGACGGTTCACCTCGGTGGTGGTCGTCATCGTGGCCATCGGTCTGATCCTGATCACCTTCCGACCGGTACGCGCCTTCGGGATCTCGGTGTTGACCTCGGCCGGCGTGATCGGCGCGCTGATCGGCCTCTCCGCCCGGACCGCGTTGGGCAACGCCTTCGCCGGCATCCAGGTCGCGTTCGCCGATGGCCTGCACGTCGGCGACGTGGTGGTCATCGAGGACCAGTGGGGGCGGGTCGAAGAGGTCAAGCTGACCAACGTCGTGATCCGGCTCTGGGACGACCGGATGCTCATCCTGCCCACCACCTACTTCACCGAGCGCCCCTTCCAGAACTGGACCCGGAACGAGACCCGGGTGGTCGGTGAGGTCCAGATCCACGTGGACCACACCGTCGACCTGGACGATCTCCGCGCCGAGGCGAGACGGCTGGTCGAGGCGTCCCCGCTCTGGGATCGGCACCAGTGGGTGCTGCAGATGGTCGACATGACCCCGCAGACCGTGGTGATCCAGGTGCAGGCCTCCGCGGCGGACGGGCCGAGCGCCTGGGACCTGCGCTGTGACCTCCGCGAGGGCCTGGTCCGATACCTGCGCGAGCACCATCCGCAGTGGCTGCCGCGCACCCGCAGCGAGTACAAGCCCTGACGCTGGCCAGCACCTCGCCCCGGCCGACGCCAGCGGGGCCAGCATCGGGCGCTGATCACCCCGACGAGTTGACCGTCACCGCCGGGGAGGCCTTCACCCGGCGCGTCGGCACGGTGCCCGGGCTGGGTGGTCCGCTTCGCGCACCCGCTGGTCGGGGAGCTGTACCTGGCCTACGAGACGCTCGAACTCCCGGCCGACGACGGCCAGCGGCTGATCGTGCACCTACCCGGCGACCCGGCCACCGCCGCCGCGCTCGACCGCCTCGCCGACCCGCGCCCTCAGGGTCTGCGCCTGGTGGCCGGCTGACTCGGGGCGCGGAGCTCGGGCTACTTCACCTTGCGGGTGGACCGGACGACGATGTCCTCGTAGTCGGGGTGCTTGCCCAGCCACTCGGCGAGGAACGGGCAGATCGGCACCACCGTCCGGCGCTTGGCCCGCGCGTCGTCCATCACCGCTCGGGCCAGGGTCGATCCCACGCCCCGCCCCTCGAACTCCGGGTCGACCTCGGTGTGGGTGTAGGCGATGATGCTGCCGGTCAGCTGGTAGGTGACGATGCCGGCGAGCGTGCCCGCCTCGTCGCGGGCCTCGAAGCGCTCCCGCTCGGGCACGTCTGTCACGGTGAACTGCATCCGGAAAGTGTCGCAGGCCCCGGCTAGCGTCGCCCGCGTGACCGGCCCCGCAGACGTTCCGACCACACTCCTCGACCGACTCCGGCCGGTCTGCCTCGGCCTTCCCGAGACCTACGAGGAGCCGGCGTGGGTGGGCATCCGCTGGCGGATCCGCAAGCGGACCTTCGCCCACGTGCTCACCGTCGGCCCCGACCACCAGGTGGCCCACGCGCGGGCCGCGGCGAGCGACCGCCCGGTCTGCGTGCTGACGTTCCGCGCGCCCGGCGACGAGATCGCCGGCCTGGTCGCCGCCGGGCATCCGTTCTACAAGCCGGACTGGGGCGCCGACGTGCTGGGCCTGATGCTCGACGACGAGACCGACTGGGCCGAGGTCGGCGAGCTGCTCACCGAGAGCTACCTGGTGCTGGCGCCGAAGCGGCTGGCCGCGCTGGTCGACGGCCCACCCGGCGGCTGACGCGCCTCAGGGCTGACCGGGCGGCCCGGCGTCGATCAGCACGTCCACCGGGCCGACCCGCAGGATGCCGTCAGTGAGCGGCGTGCAGCGCACCCCGCCCCGGCGGCGCATCGCCCGCCACGCACCGGGGCCGACCGCCACGTCCATCCAGGCGCACGGATTCGCCGGCCGGTTCACCCGCAGCCGCACCGGGCCGTCGCCGGAGTCCAGGACCAGCACCGACCCGACCAGGTCGTCGACCGGGATGCCGCTGGTGAGTACGTTGCGCCGCACCTGCACAAGCTCGCCACCGGGGGGCAGCGACTCCTGCGCGATCAACGTCACGCTCGCCTCGCGGTGCGCCGGCCGGCCGAAGTAGCGGTCACCGACGATGCCGAGGCCGGCCCGGATCCGGATCTCCTCGACCAGCTCGCCGGGCGGGGCGGGCGTCGGACCGTCGGCGGGCCGGCCGACGTAGCGGTGCACGGGCGAGGCCAGCAGCTGCACGATCCGCGGCGCCGGCTGGTCGTCCGGTACGGGTACCCCGGTCACCCGCCCGACGGTAGTCGCCCGCCGGACCCGCCGGGTCGGAACCCCGACCGAACGGCGGCAGACGTGGGCCGCACCACACTGGACAGAGGGTGATCGATGGTAGGAAGAACCCGCTTCCTCACCTCAGGAGATCATCGTGACGCGTCCATCCCTCTCCCGCCGCTCGCTGCTGGCCACCGGCGGCGCGGCTGTCGTCGCCCTCGGCGCGACCGCCGCCGCCCCGGCGGCCGCCGCCGCACCGGCCGAGCCCGCACCGGTCACGCCGGCCGAGGCGCTGCGCCGGCTGCTGCGCGGCAACCACCGCTTCGTCACCGGGCACAGCCGGCACCCCCACCAGAGCCTCGACGACCTGCACGAACTGGCCGCCGGCCAGCACCCGTTCGCGGTCACCATCGGTTGCGCGGACTCCCGGGTGGCCCCCGAACTCCTCTTCGACCAGGGGTTGGGCGACCTGTTCGACAACCGGGTGGCCGGCAACATCGTCGACGACCTGCTGCTCGGCAGCGTCGAGTTCGCCGTCGAGGAGTTCGGCAGCCCGCTGATCGTCGTCCTCGGACACGAGCGCTGCGGCGCGATCACGGCCACCATCGACGCCATTCACTCGGGCGGCACCGCCCCGGGCCACATCGGGGTCATCGTCGACAGCCTGCGCCCGATCGTGGAGCCGGTGCTCGCCGGGCCCGGCGACCCGGTCGAGAAGGCGGTCCGGGCGAACGTCCAGGCGCAGGTACACACCCTGCTCGAGCGCAGCCCGATCATCGCCGAGAAGGTGCACGAAGGCGCGCTGAGTGTGGTGGGCGCCCGCTACGACCTCGACAACGGCCGGGTCGCCCTGGTGGGCTGAGCAGCCGATCACGCCGGTCGGCGGT
This sequence comes from Micromonospora sp. NPDC051006, assembly GCF_044456245.1. NCBI lineage: Bacteria > Bacillati > Actinomycetota > Actinomycetes > Micromonosporales > Micromonosporaceae > Micromonospora > Micromonospora sp. NPDC051006. The sequence continues at coordinate 294,040 of NZ_JBITFP010000004.1, read as the reverse complement.
TCGCCCGCCGGGCCGTCGACCGGCGGACCGCCGTCAACCGCCCTTCACATGGGGTGCGCGCCGGGCGAGCAGGAAGACCGCCAGCACCACCACGAGGAGGGAGCCCACCTGGCCGAAGGTCGGCAGCGGCCCGCTCCGGATCGACTCGTCCAGCCAGACCAGACCGACGGAGATGGCCACCAACGGGTCGGTGACGGTGATGGCGGCCAGCGCCGGAGCGCCCAGCGGGCCGGCCTGGTACGCGTTCTGGCTGAGCAGCACCCCGAACGGGCCGAGCACCAGGATGGCGTACGCCTGCCAGTGCAGGAACACCTCGAGCGGGCTCTCGGTGAGGTGGAAGGCCAAACTGCTGATCAGGCCGGCGGTCACGCCGTAGCAGATACCGGCGGCGATGGCGAGCGGCATCGGCCGCCAGCGCCGGTCGAGCTTCACCGTCGAGAGCACGCAGAGCCCCACCGAGACGACCACCGCCAGCCCGAGCAGCAGGGCCGACCAGAAGGACTCGAGCCCCCGCCCCTGACCGCGGCCCGGCTCGGCGATGATCAGGAAAGCGGCGAGGCCGAACAGGCAGAGCGTCGACTCGAGCAGGATCTTGCGGTCCGGGCGGTCGTGCTCGGCCGCGGCGAAGAGCAGGACGTACCAGACCAGCCCGGTGACCAGCAGCGGCTGCACCAGGATCAGCGGGATCAGGCTCAGCGCGGCCACCTGCAGGGCGAACGCCACGATCGCGAGCACCACCGACCAGCGCCAGATCGGAATGCCGACCAGCCGGGCCAGCAGGCTCGGCCGGCCGGGCTGCTCCTCGGGCACCAGACGGCCGGCGCGGAACTGCAGCACGCCGGAGGCACCGAATGCCGCCGCGGCGGCCAGCGCGATCGGTACGCCGGCGAACAGCTCCCCCGCCGCGTTCACCGCATGCCAACCGGACCGGTCACCCTGGTTCCCCCTCCGTTGCCGTTCGCTCATCGACCCGCGGGCTCCGCCGCCGCGGGCGCTGCCCGCACGTGGACGAGGCAGGTCGCCCGGCCGCGGCTTCCCGATCCGGCGGGGGCTAAACGACCCGGCCCTCCCGGCCGCGGTCGCCCGAGAGACGATCCGTAGCGCCGGCAGTGCCGGCAATCTCCCCAAGAATACGCAAATTGGTCATTAGGCTGATGATTGTTCCGAAGGGGGCAGCTGATCGGGCCCCTCCGCCGTGTCACCGCCTGGGAGCTCCCGACATGTCAGCGACCGCCCCCGCGCGCTCGGCGTCACCGCCGCTCGTCCGCAGTGCGCCGCGGCGCGTGCGGCTGGGCGTGCCGGGCGAGAGCGACCGCACCGGTGACCGCGAACGCGAAACCCAGCACCGCGACCGGGGTGAATCCCGGCCGGACCCGGTCACCCAGCAGCAGCCAGCCGGTGAGCGCCGGCGCCACGGTCTGCCCGACGATGGCCGACGCCGAGGCCACCGTGACCGAGCCGCGCTGCAGCGCCGCCGCGTAGAGCAGCACCCCGGTCAGACCGGCGAGCACCACCGCGTACGTGGCCGGGTTGGCGAGCACCGAGCCGACGCTGTCGACCCGGGCGAGCAGCCGGGCGCCGAGCGCCGCGGAGCCGAACGACAGCCCGGCCAGCACGCCCGGCAGCGCGGGGCCACACATCCTGGGGCTGCCGAAGTACGCGCCGACGGCCACCGAGACCACCGCCGCGAGCAGCCCCCAACCGGCCGCCGCGGAGACCTCGCCCGGCGGTCCGGAGTTCGCGGAGAGCACCAGCAGCACCAGCCCGGCGATCACCCCGGCGATCGCCGTCCAGTCCCGCACGGTCAGCCGGACCCGCAGCACGAGCATGGCGATGAGCGCCACCATGCCGAGGTTGGCCGCCCCCACCGCCTGCACCGCGAAGATCGGCAAGGTCCGCAGCGCGGTGAAGGTGAGCAGCGAGGACGCACCGTCCAACACCAGTCCCGCGGCGTACGGCCCGTTGCGCACCAGGCGCAACAGCAGCCGCGGGTCGAGGTGCGCGGTGGCGGACAGCCGGCGCGCACCGATCGACTGCAGGATCGCAGCGGTCGCACTGCACAGCGCGGCGATGATCGCCAGCACGAAACCCACAGCCATGTCAGGATCCCGGAGTCGACGGCGCCGGACTCGGCCGGCGAAGGCACCTGCGCATACCCGTCTTCGCCCAGGTATCGCACCGATCGGCCAACTCCGGCAGGCGGACCATGAGCGCACCCCATCGTCCGGGCGTTCCGGGCCCCGTCGAACCGATCGCCCGGCGGGTGCTGGTCGTCTCCGCCGACATCGGCGGTGGGCACGACGCCACCGGCCGCGCACTGGAGGAGCGGATCCACGCGATCTGGCCGGGCAGCCGGGTGGGCTGGGTGGACACCCTCGAGGTGATGGGCCCCGGGGTCGGCCGTGGCTTCCGGCGCACCTACGTGACCAACGTCGCGATGACGCCGTGGTTGTACGAATTCTTCTGGGCCTCGCTGTGGCGGCACCGGTGGTTCGCCACCGCCGCGAAGTGGTTCACCGGCGCCTGGGCCGGCTACCGGCTCGCCCCTGTGGTCGAGGAGTTCGACCCGGACCTGATCGTCTCGACCTACCCCCTGGGCAGCGCCGGCCTGGCCTGGCTGCGCCGCCGTCGTGGCCTCGGCGTGCCGATCGGCGCCTGGGTGTCGGACTTCGCCCCGCACCCGTTCTGGGTCTACCCCGACCTGGACCTCAACGTGGTGGTGCACCGGGCGGCGGTACCGGTGGCGGCCGCCGCCGCGCCGGGCGCCCCGCTGGGTGTCTGCGCGCCGCCGGTGCTCGACATGTTCCGTCCCGGCGACCGGGCGGACGCCGCCCGGCGCTGCGATCTCGACCCGGACCGGGCGGCCGTGGTGGTCGCCTGCGGCTCCTACGGCTTCGGCGCCGTGGAGGAGGCGATCCAGGCGCTGGTCGGCATCGGCGACGCGGTGCAGGTGGTGGCCGTCTGTGGTCGCAACGAGCCGCTGGCCGCCCGGCTCGCGGCGCTGGACGCCCCGCCGGGGCGGCTGCTGGTGCGGGGGTGGGTCGACGACATGCCCACCCTGCTGCAGGCCGCCCGGCTGCTGGTGACCAACGCCGGCGGGGCCACCGCGCTGGAGGCGCTGGCCACCGGCACACCGATCGTGATGTACCGCCCGATCGCCGCGCACGGCGCGGCGAACGCGGCGCTGATGGCCGCCGCCGGGCTCGCCGAGACGGCGCACACCCCGCAGACACTCGTCGCCGGGGTGCGCACCCGGCTCGGCCAGCCGGCCCGGCCGGTCGAGGCCCCGTCCGAGGCGTGGCTGCCCGACCTCGGGCTGCCGGCGGTCGCGCAGGCCCGGCAGTCGCCGGGCACCGACCCGGGCGCCGGTCCGCCCGGACGGACCCCGGCGGCCGGCCGGCGGGCCAGCTGGCCACTGCGCGCGCAGGACGCCTTCTTCCTGCACGTCCAGACACCCCACGAGGCCCAGCAGATCGGCACCGTCCTGGAGCTGGACCCCCGGCCGGACGGCCGGCCACTCACCCGCGCGGAGCTGACCGCGCTGCTGGCCCGGCGGCTGCCGGCGATCACCACGCTGCGCCGTCGCCTGGTCGACCGGGGCCGTTGGCGCCGGCCCGGCTGGGTGGTCGAGCGGTCCGTCGATCCGGAAGCCCACGTCGAGGAGGTCCGCGTCCCCGCCGGGGGCGACGGCAGCGCCGAGGTCGACCGGTTCTGGTCGGAGCCGCTGCCGCTGGACCGTCCGCCCTGGCGGATACTGCTGGTCGGCGACCTACCGGAGGGGCGGACCCGAGTGGCGATCAAGCTGCATCACAGCCTCGGCGACGGGTTGTCCGCGATCGCCGTGCTGCAGCGACTGCTGGATTCGGGCGAGCCGGCGACCGGGTCAGGGCGCCCCGCGCCGGCCGGCGCCGGCCGGACGCCCGCGGCCGTCCGGTTGGGCGCCGGCGACGACCGCGGCGGACGGGACCGGACCCGGGAGGCCGCCCGGCTGCTCGGGCGGACGGTACGCGGTCTGGCCCGGCTGGCCACGCAGGGACCGACCCCGCGTACGCCGCTCAACCGGCCGCTCGACTCGGCGCGCCGACGTCTGGTGACCGCGTCGCTGCCGGCCGCCGACGTGCTACGCGCGGCGCGCGGCTGCCGGGCCCACTCCAGCGAGCTGATGCTGGCGCTCGCCGCCGGAGCGCTGGGCGCGGCCCATCCGGCCCCGACGCCGGACCGGCTGCGGGTGATGTTCGCGGTTTCCCGCGACCCGCGCCGGCGGGCGCCCACCCAGGGCAACTGGACCGGGGCGGTCACCCTCGACCTTCCGGTGGGCCGGATTCCTCCGCGGGAGCGGATCACCGCCGTACGCCGGGCGCTGCGGGCCGCGCTGAGCAGCGGTGAGGCAGAGGCGGCCGGCCTGGTGATGCGGGCGATGGGCGTGCTGCCCACGCCGTTGCACGCCGCGCTCGCCCGGCGGGTCTACACCAGCCGCCGACTCAACGTGGTCGTCTCCTACATGCCGGCGCTGTTCCATCCGCGGCTGCTCAGCGACGCACCGATCCGGTCGGCCACCCCGGTGGTCGCCCTCGCCCAGGGCGTGCACCTCGGCGTCGGGGTGCTGCGCAACGAACGCGCCTTCGAGGTCGGCGTACTGCTCAACGAGGGGTTGGCCGACACCGGTGACGCCGTCGTCGCCGCCATGGGCGCCGGCCTGGCCGAGTTGCTCGCCGAGATCGACGGCGAACGCGCCGGACCTGGTCCCGACGACGGCACCCGGGGCGACGTCGGCCTCGCGTCGACCGGGGCACGCGTCGAGCCGGCGGGCGTCGGCCTCGACCGCGCGGACCTGGGCGGCCCGGGCGGCGGCCGGTCCGAGCGGCGGGTGCCGGGTGCCGTGCCGCCCGGAGTGCCCCGATGCGCCTGACCGGCGCGGTGGCGCTGGTGACCGGCGCGTCGTCGGGGATCGGGGCGGCGGTGGTGCGACGCCTCGTCGAGGCCGGCAGCCATGTCGTCGCGGCCGGCCGGGATGCCGACCGGCTGGCCCGACTCGCGGCGCAGACCGGCGCCAGCGCTCTGGTGAGCGACCTGAGCCGGCCGGGGGCCGGACGTGAGCTGGCCGAGTGCGCGCTGGCCCGGCACACCCGGGTCGACGTGCTGGTCAACAACGCCGGCGTCGGCTGGGCCGGCCCGTTCGTCGGGATGGCTGACGCGCTCACCGACGAACTGCTCGCGGTCAACCTGCGGGCGCCGATCGAGCTGACCCGCGCGTTGCTGCCCGGCATGTGTCACCGCGGCGGGCACGTGGCGTTCGTCGGTTCGATCGCCGGCCGCCTGGGCGTGGGCAACGAGTCCGTCTACTCGGCCAGCAAGGCCGGCCTGGACGCCTTCGCGCAGAGCCTGCGGCTGGAACTCGCCGGCCGCCGGGTGGGGGTGAGCACGGTGGTGCCCGGCGTGGTGGACACCGAGTTCTTCACCCGCCGGGGCCAGCCGTACCGGCGACGCCGGCCCCGGCCGCTGGCGCCGGACCGGGTGGCCGACGCGTTGGTCGACGCGATCGCCCGCGACCGCGCCGAGGTCTACGTGCCCGGCTGGCTGCGCCTGCCGGTGGCGGTACGCGGGCTGCTGCCCGGGATGTACCGCCGGATGGCCAACCGGTTCGGCTGAGCCCGCACCCGGTGGACCGTCGGCTCAGGTGGTGGCCCGCGCCGCCCGCAGCGACTCGCGCAGCGAGGACATGGTCGCCAGCACCGCGGTCGGCTCGTAGCCGCAGTGCGCCATGCAGTTGGCGCAGCGCGCGTCCCGGCCCCGGCCGTAGCTGTCCCAGTCGGTCTCCTCCACCAGCTCCCGGTAGCTGCCGGCGTAGCCGTCGGACATCAGGTAGCAGGGCTTCTGCCAGCCCAGCAGCGAGTACGACGGGATGGCCCACGCGGTGCACGGGAAATCCACCTTCCCCTCGAGGAAGTCCAGGAACAGCGGCGAGTGGTTGAGTCGCCAGCGCTTGCGCCGGCCACCGCCGAACGCCTTGCGGAACAGCTCGCGGGTCTCCGTGACACCGAGGAAGTGCTCCTGGTCCGGCGCCTTCTCGTAGGCGTACGCCGGGGAGAGCATCATCTCGTCCACGCCCAGGTCGTCGTTGAGGTAGTCGAGCACCTCGATGATCGTCTGCGGGGTGTCGGTGTTGAAGAACGTGGTGTTGGTGGTAACCCGGAAGCCGCGCCGCTGGGCATCGCGTACCGCCTCGACGGCGGCGTCGAAGACGCCGTCCTTGCACACCGAGGCGTCGTGCCGCTCGCGCAGCCCGTCGATGTGCACGGTGAAGGCGAAGTACGGCGATGGCCGGAACTTCTCGATCTTCTTGGGCAGCAGCACCGCGTTGGTGCAGAGGAAGACGAACTTCTTGCGCCGCACCAGCTCCGCGACCAGCTTGTCGATGTCCGGGTGCATGAGCGGTTCGCCACCGGCGATCGAGATCATCGGCGCGCCGCACTCCTCCACCGCGGCGAGCGCCTGCTCCACCGGCATCCGCCGCTTGAGCAGGTCGGCCGGCTGTTGGATCTTGCCGCAGCCCGCACACTTCAGGTTGCACGCGAACAGCGGCTCCAGCTCCAGCAACAGCGGGAACCGCTTCCGTCGACGTATCTTCTGTTCGGCCAGGTACCTGGCGACCCGCAGGCTCTGGCGCAACGGCATACTCACGGCTGGCGTACCTCCTTCGGCAGGGTGAAAACCACGTCCTCCACGGCAGCGGTGTGCTCGCTCACCTCCTTCGCCCCGAGCGCGCTGAGCGCGGCGACGACCTCGTCGACCAGCCCGGGCGGCGCCGAGGCGCCGGCGGTGATTCCGACCGTCGCCGCGCCGGCCAGCCAGCGCAGGTCGATGTCGCTGACGCCGTCCACCAGGTGGGCCCGCGCCCCGGCCCGTTCGGCGACCTCCACCAACCGGCGCGAGTTCGAGGAGTTGGCCGAGCCGACGACCAGGACCAGGTCGGACTGTGCGGCCACTGTGGTGATGGCGCGTTGCCGGTTCGTGGTGGCGTAACAGATGTCGTCCGACCCGGGCCCGGCCAGCGCCGGGAATCGCCGACGCAGGGTGTCCAGGATGCCGTCCGCCTCGTCCGCGGCGAGGGTGGTCTGGACCAGGTACGACACCCGCGCCGGGTCGTCCACCTGCACCGTCTCGGCGGCGGCCGGGTCGGGCACCAGCCGGATCCGCTCGGGCGCCTCCCCCAGCGTGCCATCGGTCTCCTCGTGACCCGGATGCCCGATCAACAGCACCGTGTCACCCCGGCCGGCGAAGCGGCGCGCCTCGGCGTGCACCTTCGTCACCAGCGGGCAGGTGGCGTCGATGACCGGCAGTCGCCGCTCGGCGGCCTCCGCGCGTACCGCGGGCGCCACACCGTGGGCGGAGAAGACGGTCAGCGCCCCGTCCGGCACCTCGTCGAGTTCCTCCACGAAGACCGCGCCCTGGGCGCGCAGGTCGGCCACCACCCGGGCGTTGTGCACGATCTGCTTGCGGACGTAGACCGGTGGGCCGTGCCGGCGTAGCGCCTGCTCCACCACGGCGATCGCCCGTTCCACCCCGGCGCAGAAGGAGCGGGGCGAGGCCAGCAGCACCTGCCGCAGGCTGCCGGTCGCCGCGGCCCACTCGGTGAGCGCCTCCGCCACCACCGGCAGCACCCGCAGCGCGCTGCGGACCCGGCTGAGGGTGGCCGGCCGGTACAGCGACCCGGTCGCGGTGTCGGCGACCACCCGGACGCAGGCGGTCGGCCGGTCCGCGCAGCCGGCCAGCAACCAGGCCGACTCCTGGTCGGCGACGAGCGCGCCGGCCCCGGCCAGCCGGGCCCGGGCGGCGCCGTCGACCAGCCGGTCGGTGCTGACCACCGGGCCGACGTGCACCCGCAGTCCGCGGCGGCGCAGCGCGGCGGCGAGCAGGTCGGCGTCGGGCATCGTCAGCTCGCCCGCCGGGGCGTCGGGGGCCAGCGGGTCGGCGCGTACCGTGCTGGCCACCACCACGTCGCCGGTGGCCAGGCCGGGAGCGAGTGCGCCGCCGACGCCGGCGACGGCGACCGGGGCGGTGCCGGCCGGGCGGCGGGCGGCGGTCGAGCGGGCGCGGCGCGGCCCGACGCCGGTACGGCACAGCGTCAGCCGGCCGTACGGGTCGAGGTCGCCCAGCCCACGGCGCAGCGCCGCTGCCTCCGGCCGCATCGGCGCGTACAGCGTCCAGGCGGGAGCGTCCGGGAAGGCGGGCCGGATCACGCGGTCACCGTGGCCTCTAGACCGCCGGCGGTCGCCGCCACGCCGCCGGTCGTCGCCTCCAGGCCGTCGGCCCGCGCGTCGAGGATCCGGCCCAGCGCGCTGATCGGGAAGACCAGCCGGTACAGCCCGTAGTTGATGTAGAAGTCGCCGGGAAAGCCGGTACCGGTGAACTGCGGCTCGTCCCACCCACCGTCCGACCGCTGGGTGTCGACCAGCCAGCGCACCGCCCGGCCGGCCGGCTCGCCCGTGCCGTGCCCGGCCGCGTGCAGGGCGAGCAGCGCCCAGGCGGTCTGCGACGCCGTGGACTCACCCCGGCCGATCCAGGCCGGGTCGCGGTAGGAGCGCAGGTCCTCGCCCCAACCGCCGTCGTCGTTCTGGTGCGCCAGCAGCCAGTCCACGGCCCGGCCGATCGCCGGGTGGTCGCGCCGGACGCCGGCCGCCACCAGGGCCGGGACCGCCGCGCCGGTGCCGTAGACGTGGTTGGCGCCCCACCGGCCGAACCAGGAGCCGTCCGGTTCCTGGGCGCGCAGCAGCCAGTGCACGCCGCGGCGCACCGGCACGGTTCCGGTGAAGTTCTCCGCCGCCAACGCCTCGACGATGTGCGCGGTCACGTCGGCGCTGGGCGGGTCGATGACCTCACCGAAGTCACAGAACGGCAGGTCGCCGAGGAGCGCCCGGGTGTTGTCGGCGTCGAACGCGGCCCAGCCGCCGTCACGGCACTGCATGCCGAGCAGCCAGCGGCTGGCGCGCAGCACCGCCCCCTCGGCCGGTACGCCGGTCCGCCGCAGCGCCATGATCACCTCGGCGGTGTCGTCGGTGTCGGCGTACCCGTCGTTGTCGAACTCGAAGGCCCAACCGCCCACCGGGGTCTTCGGCCGGCGTACCGCCCAGTCGCCGCGGACCCGGATCTCCTCGTCGAGCAGCCATCGGCCGGCCCGGTCCAGCGCGGGATGCCCGGCCGGCAGCCCGGCGTCGGAGAGCGCGATGACGGCGAGCGCGGTGTCCCAGACCGGGGACTGGCACGCCTCCAGCCGGCGGACCGGGCCGTCCGGGGTCTCCTCCCGCACGGTGAACCGCTCCAGCCCGGCCAGGCCGGCGCGTAGCACCGGATGGTCCAGCGGGTAGCCGAGCAGGTGCAGCGCCATCAGCGAGTAGACCCAGGGCGGCTGGATCCCGCCCCAGGACCCGTCGGCCTCCTGGCGGGCCACGATCCACTCGGCGGCCCGGCGCAGGGCGTGCCGGCGTACCGGCCCGCGGGCGACCCGCTCGTAGGAGCTGGCCAGCCGGTCGAGGCGGTACAGCACGCCGGAGCGGGTGCGCAGCCGGGGCCGTCGCGACGGCGGCGTGGCCGTACGCAGCTCATCGACGGTGAAGCCGAGCGGACGCACCGGACGCAGCGCCCGGACGATGGAGAGCGGCACGATGGTCTGCCGGGCCCAGCAGGCGAAGTCGTAGACGTTGAACGGCACCCAGGACGGCAGCAGCACCAGTTCGGGCGGCACGGCGGGCAGCTGGGACCACGGCCAGTGGCCGAAGAGGGCCAACCAGAAGCGGGTGAACACCCGGCTGGCCGCCAGCCCACCGTGCGCGCGGACGAAGGCCGCGGCCCTCGCCATGTGCGGCGTCTCCAACTCGTCGCCGGCCAACCGCAGCGCGAGGTACGCCTCGATGGTGGTGGAGAGGTCACCGGGGCCGCCGTGGAACGTCGCCCAGGATCCGTCCGGACGCTGCTGGGAACGGATCCAGCGGGCCGTCTCGGCGGTCTGCTCGGCCGTCCGGATGCCGAGGAACTGCCGCAGCAGCAGGTCCTCGGCGTCCATGGTGACGTTGGTGGCCAGCTCACCCTTCCACCAGCCCGCGTCCTCCTGCAGGCCGAGCAGGTGGTCACGGGCACGGCGCAGCGCCTCCCGTGCCGCGGCGGGGTCCGGCGGGTCGGCAGCCCGGTCCATGCCGACGGACGTCGTGGTCTTCGGGGAGAGCAGCTCGGTCATCAGTGATCCCGCCCGGGAACGAAGTCGGCCACGTCGTCGAGTTCGGCGCGCACGTCGTCCGGCAGGTCCAGCGCCTCCAGCTCGGCCCGGGCCAGCTCGGTCTCCTGCCACGCCCGCTGCTGCGTCCACTCGCGGGCCCCGCTCGCCTCGACGAGTCCGCTCGCCCGGGCCACGTCCTCGTCGGTCAGCGCCGCCGGCGAGCGGTACAGCTCGGCCAGGGCCTCGCCGGCGGCGTCGCCGCCGGTGAGCGCCCGGACGACCGGGATGCTGCGCTTGCGTGCGCGCAGGTCCGACCCGACAGGCTTGCCGGTGCGCCGTGGGTCGCCCCAGATGCCGAGCACGTCGTCGACGAGCTGAAAGGCCAGCCCCAGGTGGTGGCCGAACCGGGACAGCCCGTCGACCAGCCCGGGTGGGCCGCCGCAGACCAGCGCCCCGAGCGCGCACGAGCCGGAGAGCAGGGCCGCGGTCTTGTTGCCGACCATGGTCAGGCACTCGTCGAGGGTCACGTCGTCGCGCTTCTCGAAGCTGAGGTCGGCCATCTGCCCGGCGATCAGCGCCCGCACGTCCTGGGCCAGCCGCAACGCCGCCGGGTTGCCGCCGGGCACCTCGACGAGCGCCTCGTAGGCGAGTCCGATGAGGGCGTCGCCGGCGAGGATCGCCGGGCCGACACCGAAGACCGTCCACGCGGTCGGCCGGTGCCGGCGCTCGGTGTCGCCGTCCATCACGTCGTCGTGCAGCAGCGAGAAGGTGTGCGCGAGTTCCACCGCGACGGCCGCCGGCACGCCCGCCTCGGGCTCGGCGCCCGTGGCCCGGGCCGACAGCAGCGCCAACGCCGGCCGCAGGCCCTTGCCCTGGCTGGCGGCGGGTGAACCGTCGGCGTCGCAGTAGCCGAGCTGGTAGGCGGCGACCAGCCGATTGCCCGGGTCCAGACGGTCCAGCAGGGCCCGGATGGCCGGCTCGACATAGGTCTGGATCTGGTCGCTGCCGCGGCTGCGTACAACGGTCATCGTGCGGCCTCCGTGTGGTGTCGAGGCCGGGACACGAGCTGCCGGGCGAGGATGTCGGCGGCCTCCTGGCCGCTGCGCACCGCGCCCTCCATCGTGTCCGGCCATCCGGTGTCGGTCCATGCGCCGGCCAGTACCAGCCCGGGCAGTCGGGTGGTCGGAGCCGGCCGGTACGCCCGGGTGCCGGGGTTCTGCCGGAAGGTGGCCCGCGGCTCCCGGCTGACGAACGCCTCCCGCACCGCAGTGGTCCGGGCAGCGGGAAAGAGCTCGGCCAGCGCCCGGCGCTGCGTCTGGACCAGCTCGGCGGCCGGCCGGTCGATCTCGGCGTCGGCCGCGGACAGCGACACCACCAGGTGCTGCTCGTCGCCGGCGTCCGGTGCCGACCGGTCGAAGATCCACTGTGCCGGAGACTCGACCGCGGCGGCCATCACCAACCGGGTGACCCGGCGGGCGTAGCGCAGGTGCACGTTGACGATCGGGGACGCGCCCAGCCGGTGCCACTCGCCCGCGCCCGGGGCGGCGGCCGGCGGGACCAGCGCGGCGGCCACCTGGTGCGGCACCGCCAGCACGACACCCTCCGCGGCCAGCTCACCACCATCCACCCCGACCCGGAAGCCGGCCGGCTCCGGATGGATCCACCGGACCCGGGCCCGGGTGCGCACCCGGGCGCCGAGCTGGTCCAGCACCCGCCGGGCGGCCACCGCGTGCAGGTCGACCAGGGGAACCACGGGGCGTCCGATGTCGCCGGCGTCGGCGGCCTCGAGCAACCCGGTGCGGAACACCCGGGCGGCCAGCGCCAGCGATGCCTGCCCGCAGGGCACGTTCAACGCCGCCACGGTGATCAGATCCCAGAGCCGACGCACCGAGCCGTCGCTCTGGCCGTGCGCGGCGAGCCAGTCGCCGAAGCTGTGCCGGTCGGTGTCCGGCAGGTCCGGGTCGACCTGGCGCAGCGCCGCGCAGGCGCGTACCGCGGCGAGCCGCTGCGCCGGGCTGAGCAGCCGGTAGCCGGCCAGCGCCGGCAGCAGGTGGGCCGGGGCGGGCAGCCGGCGTCGGGTCAGCCACTGCGGCGCCCGGCCGGGGAGCAGCACCGGCACCGCGAAGCGTGGTTGCACGACGACGCCCGCGGTGGTGCCGAGCCGGTCCAGCAGGCCCCGGTAGGCGCGGTAGCACCGCAGGAAGACGTGCTGACCGGTATCCACGGTGAGCCCGTCGCGGCGGAACGAGTAGGTGGCCCCGCCCAGCTCGGGGCGGCTCTCCAGCAGCGTCACCGGCAGACCGAACTCGGCGAGGCGGATCGCCGCGGCGATGCCGGCGAGACCGCCGCCGATGACGACCACCCCGCCGCCCGGCGGCGTCCCCGCCGACGCGCTCATCTGGTACGCCCGACGAGCGCGCGGGCGGCCACCCAGGCCTTCTCCCGCCCGGGCAGCGACACCCGGCTGTGGGTGACGGCCAGCGGGTCGGCCGCGATGCGGGCGAGCAACCTGCGGTAGATGCCGGCCATCGCGGCGGTGCAGGCGGCGCTGCGCCGGTCGAGCAGCGGCAGCAGCCGCAGCCCAGTGTCGTACCAGCGGGCCGCCCGGGCGGCCTCGAAGCGGACCAGGTCGATCAGTCGCCGGGGCGGATCGGTGAACCCGGCGGCGCCCAACTCCAGCGTGCAGCCGAACCGCGCCAGGTCCTCGGCCGGCAGGTAGATCCGCCCGTCGGCGCGGTCCTCGACCAGGTCGCGCAGGATGTTGGTCAGTTGCAGCGCCACGCCGAGCGCGTCGGCCAGCGGAGCCGCCGGTCCCGGCTCGGCGGTGCCGAACACGCCGAGGGAGAGCCGGCCGATGGACCCGGCCACACACTGGCAATACCAGTGCAGGTCGTCGAAGGTGTCGTAGCGGCGGCCGGTGACGTCGGCGGCGCAGCCGTCGATGAGTTCGTCGAAGGCGGCCAGCGGGATCGGCATCCGGGTCGCGGCGTGGCCGAGCGCGGTGAGCACCGGGTCGTCGCCGCCGTCGGCCGGCAGCCGGTGCAGTGCCGCCCGGGTCTGCGCCAGCCGGTCCAGCTTCTCCTCCGACGGGAGCTGACCGTCACCGATGTCGTCGATGCGCCGGGCGGTGGCGTAGATGGCCGAGAGGGCGCGGCGCTTGGCCCCCGGCAGCAGCCGGATGCCGTACGCGAAGTTGGCGGCCTGGCTGCGGGTGATGTCCTCGCAGCGACGGTAGGCCGCTTCGACGCCGACGGTCGCGGTCATCCGGCGCTCCGCACGGTGGCGCTGGCCCAGCGGCGCAGTACCCGCCGGCGCCGGGGGCGCACGGCGGTCCGCAACGGGTCGTGGTCGGCCGCCGCCAGCGCGTCCAGGGTCGCCCGGCCGCCGGCCAGGTAGCCGCTGACCGCGACCCGGGCCCAGCCGCGCAGCGCCGAGACCAGCGGCGCGCCCGCGTCGAGCCAGGCTCCGGCCCGCTCCGCCTCGAAGGCGATCAGCTCCCGCAGCGGCCGGGTCGCGGCGGGTCCGGCCAGGTCGGCCTCCCCGACGCCGAACCGGTCCAGGTCCTCCGCCGGCAGATAGATCCGCCCGCGCCGGTGGTCCTCGGCCACGTCCTGGAGATGTTCGATGAGTTGCAGCGCGGTGCAGACCCGGTCGGAGAGCTTCCCCTGCGTCGGTCCGGCCTGCCCGAAGACGTGCAGCACCAGCTCACCGACCGGGTTGGCGGAGAGGGTGCAGTACTCGACCAGCTGCGCGAAGGTCGCGTATCGGGTGACCCGCTGGTCGACCCGGTTGGCCTCGATGAGGCGGACCAGCGCGTCGAGCGGCAGCCCACACTCGGCCACGGTGGGCGCGAGGGCCCGTACCACCGGATGGCTCACCGTCCGGCCGGTGTACAGCGCGCGCAGGTCGACCTCGACCCGGTCCAGCTCGGCGATCCGGTCGACGCCGGGAGCCAGCGGTTCGTCGCCGATGTCGTCGACGTACCGCGCGTACCCGTAGACGGCGATGAGGTGGCGGCGGTACCGGGCGGGCAGCACCCGCAGCGCGACGGGGAAGTTCTCCTCCGCCCGGGCCTGGGCGAGCCGGTGCACGGCGGGGACAACGGTCTGTTGACTCATCCCAGGTTCCCTTCCTCTCGGGCGCGGGGTCGACGGTCGTGGTTCATCCGGGCAGCGGACTCAACGGCTTCTGCGCCCGGTTCCGGTTCCGCACCCGCGCGTCCAGGTCGGCGGGGAGGGTGGACACCTGGTGCAGGACCGCGGCGCAGATGCCGGGCGGGTCCAGCCCGTGCTCGGCGAGCAGAGCGGCCCGCTCCCCGTGGGTGATGAACGACGTCGGCAGGCCCAGCACCCGCACCGGGGTGCCGACGCTCTCGTCGGCGAGCGCCTGGGCGAGGGCGGAGCCGATCCCCCCGTCACGGATGCCGTCCTCGACGGTGACCACCAGGGCGTGCTCGGCGGCCAGACCGGCCAGCGCCGGGTTGACCGGCCGGACCCAGCGGGGGTCCACGACGGTGCACTCCACACCGGCCTCGGCCAGCAGGTCGGCCGCGCGGAGCGCGGGTGCCGCCATCGCGCCCACGGCGACCAGCAGCACCGGCGCGGCCGCCGCGGTACGCAGCACGTCCACCCCGCCGGTCCGGTAGAGCGCCGGGATCTCCTCGCCCACCCGGGCCTTGGGGAACCGCAGCGCGGTGGGGCCGTCCTGCTCGGCGACCGCCTCGCGCAGCTCCTCGCGCAGTGTCGCCTCGTCGCGTGGCGCGGCCACCCGCAGGCCCGGCACCGCGCCGAGCAGCGACAGGTCCCACATGCCGTGGTGGCTGGGCCCGTCCGGGCCGGTGATGCCCGCGCGGTCGAGCACCAGGGTGACCGGCAGCCGGTGCAGGGCCACGTCGAGCAGGACCTGGTCCACCGCCCGGTTGAGGAAGGTGGCGTAGACCGCGACCACCGGGTGCTTCCCGCCGAACGCGAGCCCCGCCGCCGAGGTGACGGCGTGCTGCTCGGCGATGCCGACGTCGACGGTCCGGTCGGGGTAACGCGCGCCGAAGCCGGTGAGACCGGTCGGGCCGAGCATCGCCGCGGAGACCGCGACCAGGTCGGGCCGGTCCTCCCCGATGGCGACCAGCTCGTCGGAGAACGCGTCGGTCCAAGTGCGCCCCGGCGCGGTGGCCGGCAGCCCGGTGCCCGGGTCGACCACGCCGACGGCGTGCAGCCGATCGGCCTCGTCGGCCTCGCTGGGCGCGTGCCCGTACCCCTTGCGGGTGACGCAGTGCACCACGACCGACCGGTCGGCGGCGTGGGCGGTGCGCAGCGCCTCCTCGACCTGGTCGACGTCGTGGCCGTCGACCGGGCCCAGGTAGGTGAGGCCCAGCGCCTCGAAGATGCTCGTCCGGCCGGCCGGGTCCGCCGCTGTTCCGGCCCGCAGGCCGGTGAGGTGCGTGGCCAGGCCACCGACGGTCGGGGCGTACGAGCGGCCGTTGTCGTTGAGCACGATCACCACCCGCCCCGGTGAGGTCGCCAGGTTGTTCAGCGCCTCCCAGGCGAGCCCGCCGGTGAGCGCGCCGTCGCCGATGACCGCCACCACCGCCCGGCGCGTCGCGTCGAGCGCGTACGCCCGGGACAGCCCGTCGGCGTAGGAGAGCGCGGTCGAGGCGTGCGAATTCTCGACCAGGTCGTGTGCCGACTCGGCCCGGCGCGGGTACCCGGAGAGGCCGCTGCGCCCGCGCAGCGCGGCGAAGCCCTGCTGACGGCCGGTGAGCAGCTTGTGCACGTACGCCTGGTGGCCGGTGTCGAAGATGATCCGGTCGTCCGGCGAGCGGAACACCCGGTGCAGCGCCAGGGTCAGCTCGACCACGCCGAGGTTGGGCCCGAGGTGTCCGCCCCGCCGGCAGACCGTCTCCACCAGGAACGCCCGGATCTCGCTCGCGAGCAGCCGGAGCTGGTCGCCGGTGAGCCGGTTGAGGTCTGCGGGCTGGTTGACATCGTCAAGCAGGGACATCATCTCTCCGTCCGGGCACACGCAACTCCACGGCGACAACCGGGTGGATCGCCGACCGGCGGGGCGGCCGCCGGCGTGGGTCGTGCTGCGACGCTCGTCCACCGCATGCTGCGGATGCGGTGGCCCGCGCCGCGAGTGCTACGGGTAGGGCCGGGGACAACGGGCCGCTTGGAACCTGCGCAAAATCACCTTAACCCTACTGATCACTCCTACCGCCTGAAATCGGTTCGAATACCTCGACCAGGACCGCGTTGAGAGCAGGCCGAGCAGGGGCGGAGCGAAGGGCGGGCCAGGGCTCGGCCCGGTCAGTGTTCGAGGGCGCGGGTGACCACGGTGACGTCCTCGCCGCCGAGGCCGCGCTCCATCGCCCGCTGCCACTGCGCGGCCAGACTGTGGGCCACGGCGAACCGGTCGACGTCGACCTCGCGCAACGCGAGGTGCACGTCCTTCAGGGCAAGGCTGAGCGGGTACTGCGCCGAGTAGTCGTCCCGGCCGATGCGCTCCAACTTCTCCGCGGCCCACGGTCCCACCAGAGGGCTGCCCTGGAAGGCGCCGAGAATCGCCGCGTGGTCCAACCCGAGCGCGCGACCGAGCGCGATCGACTCGGCGATGCCCTCGGCGAGGAACGCGAGCAGCAGGTTGTTGGCCAGTTTGAGCCGGGAGCCCGCGCCGGTCGGCCCGACCCAGACGGTGCGCTGGCCGACCGCGTCGAAGACCGGCGCGACGCGCTCCCGGACCTCCTCCGGGCCGGACGCGAGGACGACCAGTTTCCCCTGCTCGGCCGGGCCCCGGCTGCCCGCCACCGGTGCGTCCACCAGGACGACCCCGGGCCGCCGCTCGGCGACGAGCCGGGCGAGGTGTTCGGTGCCGGTGACCCCGATGGTGCTCATCTGGGCCCAGATCGCGCCATCCGGCAACGCGGACAGCATGCCCTGCCGGTCGGCGATCGCCAGCACGGCGTCCGCGTCGGTCACCATCGTGATCACCACGTCCGCGCGGCGGACCGCGTCGGCCGGGCTGTCGGCCACCTCCGCGCCCTGCTCGCCAAGGCGACGGGCCGGCTCCGGACGGCGGTTCCAGACGGTCGTGGGCAGACCGGCCCGCAGGATGTTGGCGGCCATCGGCTGCCCCATCCCACCGAGCCCGAGCACCGCCACGCGCTGCGTTCCCGCCATCCGCACCACCCCTCGTCTCCGGCAGCGTAAGGTGCGCACCGGCCGGCGGTGGCCGGAACGACCAGGGTGGTACGCCTTCGTACCCGCGCTCCTGCGCCGAGTGGTCGTCCCGTCCTAGCCTCGGCGGCATGGCCGCCACCCCCGCTCGCCGTCGTCGCTCGTTCCGGCTGTTCCAGGTCGCGGGCACGCTGCTGGTCGCGGCGCTGTCGGCGGCGTCCTGGTACGCATGGCTGGGCTGGAACGACAGCTACCGGCTGGACCCGGCGACCGGCTCGGTGAGCGGCCCCTACCAGAGCCGCCAGGTCGTCGGGGCCGCGCTGACGTTGCTGGTGGTGCTGGTCGCGGCGCTGCTGGCCGGCGTGCGGCCGGTGCCCGCCGGTACCGCGCTCACCGTTTCGTTCACCGCAGCCTGGGCGTCGACCTGGGCGACCCGCTCGGGGCTGCTCGCGATCGGCGTCGTGCTGTCACTGGTCGGGCTCGCCCTGGGCAGCGCGGTGGTGTCGGGCGTGGTGCATCTTGCGCGCCGGGTCCGGGCGACAGACTCCCGGTCGGCCGAGCCACCTCGCGAGCGCCACGGCGGGCGCGCCCGCCGGTAGGTCCCGGGCACCCGGCGGCGGACCACAAAGGAGCCGGTGACGTGCCCTCCCCCGCCAGCGACGGGCAGACCCGGTTCGCGCGGTCGTGACCGGGCGGCGGGCGGCGTCCATCCCGGACCCCGGCTCGAGTACGCCGCCGCGCCGCTCTCGGACAGTTGCCGGGCCGCCCTAGAATCGACGCGGATCGCTCGCGGCCGCGGGGCCCGGGTGGCTACCGCGGAGGGCGGTGCGGACATGAGGCCGGAGCAGCGGGACGCGTTGTTCGAGCAGGCACGTGAGCGATCGATGCGGCGGCAGTCCTGGGCGGAGGCCGACCGGCTGTGGGCCGAGGTGATCGACGCCTATCGGCGGGCCGTGCACGCCTCCGGGCCGGTCGACCGCCGCGACCAGCAGCAGTTGGCCCGGGCGCTGTGGCGCCGCGGGATGCTGTCGTCGGCGCGGGGCCGTCACGCCGAGGGTGTGGCGCTCGGTCGCGAGGCGGTTGGCATCTTCGAGCAGGTCAACGACACGGCGGTGGCGGAGGACGGGAACGCGACCGGTCCACGTCGGGACGGCGCCCTGGCCGAGCTGATCACGGCCATGGTGGACCTGGCGGAGGCCGCCTTCGCTGCCGGCGAGCCGGCCACCCGCGTCGAGTTGTTGGAGCAGGCGCTCGCGACCGGGCTGCGGACGGCCGGGCCACCGCCGGGCGCGGGACCGAAGACCCGGGAGGCCATGGGCACGGCCTACCACAACCAGGCGACCGCGCTGCTGCACCGCGCGCTCACCGCCGCCGCACCGGCCGCCGACGCTCGGGAGGCGGCGATGGCGGCCTCCCGAGCGAGCGAGCTGCGCCAGAACCTCGCCGATCCCAGCCGCCCGCTCAGCCTCTGGGAGCTGGCGAACACCTACGCGGTCTACGCGCAGTGCCTCGCGCTGATCCACGACTTCGACCGGGCCCGGATGGTGCTGCAGCTGGGCAACGGGCTGGCCGGCTTCCTGGGGCCGGCCGGCGCGGAGATCGTGGCCAAGCTGCGGGTGGCGGCCGGGATGGTCGAGCGCGAGCAGGCCTCGACCGCCGGCGCGGGCCAACGGCGCCGCTGGGGCTGGCGGCGGTGAGCCGGTCGGCCGGTCCGCGCTGACCGGCATCCACAGATCGCGTGGGCGAGCCCTCCACTGAGGATAAAGTCGGGGCTCATGCGGACGAAACAGGAGCTGAGCGCGGCCATCCGCCAGGACCGTCGTGCGGTCCTGGTCGTCAACGCCCACTCCCGTTGGGGACGCCACCTCTACGAGCGGGCCTGTGAGCTGCTGGCGACGGCGGGCTTCGACCTGCTCGCCCGGTATCCGGTCGAGCAGCCGGGTCAGCTTGAACGCGTCCTCGCGGCGGCGGCCGACCTCGGGCCGGACCTGCTGATCGCCGGCGGCGGCGACGGCACGCTCAGCGCGGCGGCGCGCCTGCTCGCGCACCGCGACATCGCGCTGGGCCTGCTGCCGTTGGGCACCACCAACAACTTCGCCCGCACGGTCGGCATCCCGCTGCAGCTCGACCAGGCCGTCGCGGTCCTCACCGACGGCAAGGTGGTCGACGTCGATCTCGGCCTCGCCGGCGACATCCCGTTCACCAACCACGTCGGCGTCGGCCTCTCCGCCACCATCATGCTCCGGACCCCGCCGCGGCTGAAGCGCCTCACCGGGCGGGTCGCGTATCCGCTCACCGCGCTGGCCCTGCTCGCCCGGCAACGCCCGCTGCGCGTCACGATCCGCGCCGCCGGGTCGGAGCACGCCTTCGTCACCCACCAGCTGTACGTGGCCAACGGCGGGTTCCACGCCGGGCGGCCGATCACCGCCGACGCCGACGCGGACGACCGGCTGCTGGTCGCGTACGCCGTCGGCGGCCCGACCCGGGGCGGCCTGCTCCGCGACACCCTGCGCAACGCCACCACCGGACACCGCCGCACGTTGCACGAGGAGCCGTTCCTGGCCGTGGACGAGTTGTGGCTGGAGACCGACCAACCCGCTCGCGTCGAGGTCGACGGCGAGCTGCGCGGCCGGACGCCGATCCGGGTCGGCCTGGCCGCGAACGCGCTGCGCGTGATGGCTCCCGCCGACACCCGGGACCGCTGAGCCGGCTCCTTCGTCAGCGCGGTGCGCCCGCGACGACCGACCGAGGGTTTGGACTTGCCGGTCCATTTTTGTCGCGTCAGGGTGGTGGACCAGGTGGTCCGGTCCCGGGCCGCCGACGAACCGTCTGACAAGCATGCGGAGTTGTCTGATCATGAACGACTACTACCTGCTGGGCCGGTCCGGGCTGCGGGTCAGCCGGCTGGCCCTGGGCACCATGAACTTCGGCACCGGTGGTTTCCACGCCGCGTACGGCAAGACGGAGGCCGCGGCGGAGCCGATCTTCCGGCGCTACGTGGAGGCCGGGGGGAACTTCATCGACACCGCGGACTTCTACACCGCGGGGGAGAGCGAGCAGATCCTCGGTCGGTTGATCGCTTCGGCGGGGCTTCGGGACCGGCTGGTGTTGACGAGCAAGTTCACCAACACCGTGGACCCGACGGACCCCAATGCCGGCGGCAACGGCCGTAAGCACATGATCCGGGCGGTGGAGGCGTCGCTGCGGCGGCTCGGCACCGACTACCTCGATCTGTACCTGCTGCACACCTGGGACCGGATCACGCCGGTGGAGGAGGTGGTGCGCACGTTCGACGATCTGGTGCGGGCGGGGAAGATCCGCTACGCGGGGTTGTCGGACGTGCCGGCCTGGTACGCGGCGCGGGCGCAGAGCCTGGCCGAGGCGCACGCGATGGCACCCATGATCAGCCTGCAGTTGCCGTACTCGCTGATCAACCGCGGCATCGAGGCGGAGTACGCGCCGATGGCGCAGTCGTTGGGGATGGGACTGACCGCGTGGAGCCCGATCGGTGGTGGGCTGCTCAGCGGCAAGTACCGGCGGACCGCCGACGGTGTGGCCGGTGAGGGGCGCCTCGGCTCCGGTGGCGGGCAGCCGATCAGCGACCGCGACTGGCAGGTGATCGACGCGCTGCAGGGCGTCGCGGACGAGCTGGGCCGCAGCATGGCGCAGGTGGCGATCAACTGGGTGGCCAGCCAACCGGGCGTCGGCTCGGTGATCATCGGGGCGAGCAGCGCCGAGCAGGTCGACGGCAACATGGCCGCTCTCGACTTCGAGATCCCGGCGCAGGCGCGTCGGCGACTGGACGAGGCGAGCGCGCCCGCGTTGAGCGCGCCCTACGTGATGTTCACCCCGGCGTACCAGTCCTGGATCGTCAGCCCGGGACTCGGCATCGGCGACAAGCCGGCCGGCTACGCGCCACCGGTGTTCAACGGCGCGGACCAGCCGGTCGACTGACCCGGTCGGAACGGCCGTCGGGTGCCCGGACCGATCGACGCGCGAGCCGGGCGGAGTCGGAGACTCCGCCCGGCGCCGTCAGCCGCGGCAGATCTTCGCGTCCGGTTGGACGTCCAGCTTGTTGAAGACGTTGTCCACCCGACCGATGCCCGCCTTCTCCTCGATCGGCCCGGCGTTGACCAGGTCCAGAAAGGCGTTGATCGCCTTCGCCAGGCCGGCGGGAATGCGGTAACCGACGCCGTATTCCAGGAAGAGGCCGAGCTGGGTGCTGCGGCACAGCTCGATCGGCGCGCCCAGGGCGGAGCCGACGGTCAACCCCGCCGTGGCGGTGACCGTGCTGTACAGGCCGGCGGTGAACCCGAACGCGCCCAGTCCGACCCGGAACGCCGCCTGGTAGTGGACGATGATCCCGCTGACCCCGACCGACGGCCCGAAGATCGAGTCGGTGATGCTGTTTCGGACGGTGAGCTCCCACGGCTTGGTCACGCCGAAGGCGCCGTCGGCGTAGCCGAACCCGAGGGATCCGCCCAGCGACCACTCGCCCGCCGCCTTGATGTTGCCGTCCTTGGCGCTGAACGCGGTCTGCACCCCGATGAGCTGGTTGGCGGTGACCGCGAACGGTACGCCGAGGATCTCGCCGATCGGCACGCTGAAGTCCAGCGGGATCGGGATGCGCTTGTTGATGTTGCGCCCCGCGTTCGTGGCGCCGGCGATCTCGATGCGCAGCCCGGCCATACCGTCGATCCGCAGCTCCGCCCGGCGCACGGCGCCGCCGCGGATCTCCAGGTGGAACCGGGCCGACGGGCTCTTCATCAGCAGGGTGACCGTGCCGGCGATGCGGATCCCGCCGCCGTCGTGGCTGAACCGTGCGCCGACCCCGTCGGCGCAGCAGATCGGCGTGACCGCGAAACCGGCGACCTGCCGCCGACCCGCCGCGGCAACCCCAGCCGGCGGGCCGTCGCGACGGGCGTCGGCGGGGCGGGCCGATCGGGCGGTGCCGGCCCCGGGGAGCGCAGCCGTCGTCACCGTCACCGGGTGCGTCCCCGTCTCCGTGCGGGCCGCCGCGCCGGTCACGGGCACCGCCGCACCGCCCCCGCCCGACTCGCCGTCGTACTCGGCCCAGAAGGGGGTGCCGGCGTCGTACCGGGTGGGCGAGTCGAGGGAGACCGGCCGCTCCCCGCCGAAGGTTCCGTCGCGGATCACCTCGGTGATGTCCACCGGCCCGAGGATGACCGCAAGGTCGCCGCCGTCCGGGCGAACGTCGAGCACCCGGCCGACCGCCCGTCCGGTCAGGAACATCACCCTGCCCCGGGCCAGCTGGTCGGCGCCGCTGGCGTCGGGGTCGATGCGCCAGGTCAGGGCGTCGTCGGAGACGCCGCGCACCGACCCGCTGCCGCCGCCCACGAAGACCACCTCGGGCTGGTAGGTCACGCCCTCGGCGGGCCCGGGGGCCGCACCGTACCGCTGGTCGCCGCCGCTGGGCGCGTCCGGTGGCGTGCGACCCGGTTCCGCGCTGTCGCAGGCCGCGGGAACCAGCAGGGTCAGGGCGAGCAGCGCCGCGGTCGCGCGGCTTCGCCGGATCGCGGATGGCCGCACGTCGACTCCCCCGCCGCTGCTCAGAGCCGGCCCGCGACCGTACGGGCCAGCTCCGCCAGCGGCGCGCGGTAGGTGGCCGGGTCGTCGGTGCGGACCAGTCGGACGGCGACCCACACGCCGCCCTTGTTGACGAAGACCGCGCCGTCCTCGGCGTACGCCTCGTCGCCGGCCCCGGGGATCGGGGTCAGCTCGTGCCCGAGTTCCCGGTCGATGTCGAGGATCTTCTTCGCGCCGTCGCCGACGTACACCTCGAGCTGCGCGGTGGGTCCGCTCACCGGACCGGTGTACGAGCAGCTCTCCTGGGCCGGAACCGCGTCCTCGAGCGGGGTGCCGGCGACCTTCTCGGCGTCCTGTTTGGGCACCAGGGCGCAGGCGTCGACCGTCGGCGCGGGCGACGGCTCCGCCGGCGCGGCCTCGGTCGACGGGTCGCCCGCCGCTGCCGTGCCCTGGTCGCCACCGGCCGCCGGGGCGCCCCCGTCGGAGCCGTCGATCATCGCGCAGCCACCGGTGGCGGCGGCCGTGAGCACGGCGGCGAGGACGGCGAGGACGAGGCGGTTGCGGGTCATGACCCGACGCTAGGGCGGGACAGCCGGCGAGTAATCGGGTGTTTCCCTATGCTTCGACGCCCCGAGGTAAATCCTTTCGCTGCGGATACTTGCTAACGCAAACAAAGTAGACCACGATCCAGAGGGATCCATCGATGCTCAGGAGGTACTCATGCTGCGAACGCGCGTACGGATCGGCGCGGGTCTGGTCGCGTCCACGGTCATGGCCGTCGGGCTCGGCGTCGCCGCGTCGCCCGCCTCGGCGCAGCCGTCCGGCCTCACCTTCTACAGCACGTCCTTCACAGTGGAGGTGTTGCACGTGGACTCCCCGACCGGCGAATGCACGTCGCTGCCCGCGACCGCGAGTGGCCACGTCGGATGGAGCGGCTTCACCGACGTCGTGCTCTACCGGAGCACGGACTGCTCCGGGTACGCCACCAGCACCGGGACCCTCCGCACCTACCGGGCGGGCGAGTTCGCGAGCTTCCGGGCGTACTGACGGCAGCGCCCGCGGGCCGGTGGCTACCGGCGGCCCGGGAACGGACCTGGCGCGACCCGGTCCGGGCCCGGGTCACGCGGGGTCGGCGCGGCCGATCCGCCAGTAGCCCATGAAGGCCACCGCACGCCGGTCCAGCCCCCGCTCCCCCACCAGGTGGCGGCGCAGCGACCGGATCACCCCTGCCTCTCCGGCGAGCCACGCGTAGAGCGGCGCCGCGGGCACCGGATCGGGCACCTCCCAGAGGATCTCCGCGTCCACGTCGATGTCGGCGACCGGCGTGACGGCCACCGGGTCCGGCGCGGCCAGCAGCTCCCCCGCCGCCGCGGCGACGGCCGGAACGAGCTCGCTGCCGTGCCCGCCGACGCCCCGGGCCAGCCAGGTCACCTCGACGCCGGGCGGCGCCGTCAGCGGCAGCGCGTCCGCCGCGTCCGGCACCTCCAGCAGCACCCGGCCGCGGGCGTCGAGCGGCAGGCGTTCCAGGATGGCGGCGATCGCCGGTACCGCGGTCTCGTCCCCGGCCAGCAGCAGCTGCCCGGTCGAGGGCGGCCGGAACTCGACGCCGCCGTGGTCCCCGTCGTAGCCGGCGTCCGGGCCGAGGATGGCGATCTCGTCGCCGGGGCGGACCCGGCGGGCCCAGCGGGTGGCCGGGCCGCTGTCGCCGTGCACGACCAGGTCGACGTCGACCTCGGCCGCGTGCGGTCGCACGGCGCGGACCGTGTAGGTACGGATCGGGTTGCGCTCCGGCTCCGGCAGGGCCCGCCACCGCGCGTACCAGTCGGGCCCGTCCGGCAGGCGCACCCCGTGCCGCCCGGGCAGCGGAAGCGCGAGTTTGATCCGCTGGTCGTAGCCGTTGTCGGCGAAGCGGTCCAGGTCGGGCCCGGTGAAGGTGACCCGGACGAAGGACGGGCTGAGCTGGCGTACCGCCCGGACCTCGACGGCGAACACGCGCCAGGGTGCGATGGGCAGGGTCTCGGTCATGGTGCCTCTCTTGGTCGACGCGGCGCTACCGGAGATGGGCTCGCCGCGGCGCGGGAGCGCCACAGCAGCCAGACGAAGTAGGGGGTGCCGATCAGTGCGGTGACCAGGCCCGCGGGGACCTGCGCGGGGGCGATCACGGTACGGCCGAGCGTGTCGGCGATGCTCACCAGCGCCGCGCCGAGCAGCGCGGCGACCGGCAGCACCCGGCTGTGCCGGCCGCCCACGAGCGCCCGGGCCATGTGCGGCGCGACCAGGCCGACGAAGCCGATCACGCCGACGGCGGAGACCGCGGTGGAGGTGAGCAGCGCCGCGGCCCCGAGGGCGACCAGCCGGGTGCGCTCCAGCCGAACGCCGAGCACCCGTGGGGTGTCGTCGTCGAGGGCGAGCAGGTCGAGCTCCCGCCGGGCCGCGACCACCGCGGGGGTGAGCACCAGCAGGGCGATCGCCACCGGCAGCACCTGGGTGGCGGTACGGCCGTAGGTGGAGCCGGAGAGCCAGGTGAGCGCCTTACCGGTGTTCCACGGGTCGAACGCGACGATCAGGAACGTGATGACGGCCATGCCGCCCTGCCAGGTGCCGAAGCCGATCAGGACCAGCCGGTCGGAGCTGAGCCCACCGCGCCAGGCGGCGCCGTAGACGAGCGCGAAGGCGAGGATCGCGCCGAGCCCGGCGACACCGGAGACGGCCCACACGCCGGCCAGCGGGACGAAGGTGAGCAGGGAGACCGCGCCCAGGCCGGCACCGGCGGTGATGCCCAGGATGCCCGGCTCGGCGAGCGGGTTGCGGCAGACCGCCTGCACGGTGGTGCCGGCGACCGCGAGCGCCGCGCCGGCCAGCACCGCCGCCGCGACCCGCGGCCACCGCTGGTCCAGCACGAAGGTGTACGCCGGCCCGGTACTTCCGCTCAGCCAGTTGACGATGTCGCCGAGCAGCACCCAGGTGTCGCCGGCGAGCATGCCGACGAGCACCGCCGAGACGGTGAGCACGGCGGCCGCGGCCACCACGGTGCGGTGGAACGTCGCGGAGCGGACCGCCGCGTGTCCGCCCGGCGGCCGGCGGGTGGGGCCGGCGTCCCGGTGCCGCCGGGCGAGCCAGACCAGGACGGCCGCGCCGAGCAGGGTGGTGACCACGCCGGTGGGGATGTCGACACCGGCCTGCCCGCCCATGACCGCGCGCAGCAGCACGTCGGAGCCGAGGACGACGAGCACCCCGGCGATACCGGAGAGCGGCAGCAGGATGCGGTGCCGGTGCACGCCGGGGACCACGGGGGCGAGCAGCCGTACGATGACCGGCGCGCAGAGTCCGACGAAGCCGACCGGGCCGGTGAGGGTGACCGCGGCGGCGGAGAGCAGCACGGCCAGCAGGGTCACGATCAGCCGGGTGCGCCGCACGTCGAGGCCGAGCACGGTCGCGGTGTCGTCGCCGAGGGCGAGGATGTCCAGCCGCTGCCCGAGCAGCATCAACGCCACCACCGCGACGCCGATCACCGGGGCGAGCTGGGTGAGCGCGGTCAGGTCGCTCTGCACGAGCGAGCCGTTGCCCCACGCGAAGAGGCCGATGGTGGCCTGCTCGAACAGCAGCAGGAGCAGGGTGGTGAGCGAGCCGAGCGCCAGGGCGGTGGCCGAGCCGGCGAGGATGAGCCGGGTGGTGCTGGCCTGACCGCCACCGGACATGGCCAGCACCAGCGCCGCCGCCGCGAGGCCGCCGCCGAGGGCGAGGCCGCCGGCGGGCAGCACGGGCAGGGAGATGCCGAACGCGGCGACGGTGACGATCGCCAGGTGGGCGCCGGCGTTGACCGCGAGGGTGTCCGGGGAGGCGAGCGGGTTGCGGGCGATCGACTGGAGGGCGGCACCGGCGAAGCCGAGCGCGACGCCGATGGTCAGCCCGGCGAGCAGGCGTGGCAGCCGGGCGGCGACCAGGATCCGGGCGGCCTCGTCGTCGGTGCCGGTGACGAGCCGCAGCAGGTCGAGGGCGCCGACGGTGGACGTGCCCTGGGTGAGGTGCACGGCCGCGACGACGAGCACGAGCAGGGTCGCGGCGACGAAGACCCCGAGAACGCGGGGGGTGACGAGGCGCCCGGCCGGGGCCGGCCCGACGGCCGGCCCCGGGCGCGGGGGTGCGGTCAGCGTGGTCACACCGTGTAGGTCTTCACGAGCTGGTCGATGTACTGCTTGCCGGAGAGCGGGCCGCCGAAGGTCCAGATGCCGTTCGGCAGCCGGTGCAGGTTGCCCTGCTTGACGAAGGGCAGGGACGTCCAGATGGCGTTGCCGGCGAGGCCGTCGGCGAAGACGTCGGTGCCGTCCGAGGCGTTGTAGAAGAAGTGCAAGTTCGGATCCTTGAGCCCGGTGAGGCCCTCGACGTCGGTCTGACCCAGACCCCACGCCGCGTCGGTCTTGCCGGTCCAGGCGTTGGTCAGGCCGAGCTGGATGCCGATCTGGGAGACGAGCGAGCCCTGCCCGAACATCCGGATGCTGACGGTGCTGCCCTCCTTCCAGCCGTCGGCGATGACGAACGGACGGCCGGCCGCACCCGCGTCGGCGATCTTCTTCTTGCCGTCGGCGAGCGCGGCGTCGAAGTCGGCGAGCAGCTTGTCGGCCTCGGCGGTCTTGCCGACCGCCTTGGCGATCATGTTGAGGTCCGCGCGCATCCGGCCGAGGTTGTCCGCGGCGTCGCTGCCCTTGGCGACCAGTACGGGGACGTACTTCTCGAGTTGGGTGACCAGGTTGGCGCCCCGGTCGTCCTCCATCACCACGAGATCCGGTTGGAGGGCGACGATGGAGTCGACACTGGGCTCGCCGCGGGTGCCGACATCCTTGACGCTCGGGTCGAGCTTCGCGGCACTGACCCAGGTGGCGTAGCCCTTGGGGTCCGCGACGCCGACGGGCATGACGCCGAGACCGACGAGCATCTCGACCTCGCCCCACTCCAGGCCGACCACCTTGGTCGCCGGGGCCTTCAGGGAGATCTCCTTGCCGCGGCTGTCGGTGACGGTGACCGGTCCGGCCGCCGCAGCGGAGGTCTCGGGAGCGGCGGTGTTCTCGGTGGTGCCGCAGGCGCTGAGCAACAGCGCGGCCGCCGCGGCGACGATGGCGGTGACACGGATACGGGTCATGGCAGTCTTTCTGGTGAGATGTGCGAGCGGTCGTTCAGACCGGGATGCGGGTGGCGTGCCGGCCCATCGGACGGGTGTTCACCAGTCCGTTGACCGGATCGGTGCTCACCTCGATACGGATGCCGTACGTCTCGGTGAGGGCCTGTTCGGTGAAGACCTCGGCGGGGCTGCCCGCGGCGCGGACCCGGCCGTCGTGCAGCAGCACCACCTCGTCGGCGACCGCGGCGGCCTGGTTGAGGTCGTGCAGCACCACGCCGACCGCGACGTCGTGGTCGTCGGCGAGGTCCCGGACGAGGTCGAGGATCTCCACCTGGTAGCGCAGGTCGAGAAAGGTGGTGGGCTCGTCGAGCAGCAGCACCGGGGTGTCCTGGGCCAGGCAGGTGGCCAGCCACACGCGCTGCAGCTCGCCGCCGGACAACTCGTCCACCGGGCGGTCGGCCATCGCGGCGACGCCGGTGACGTCCATCGCGCGGGCGATGACGGCGGGGCCCTGCGGGTCGTCGGCCCGCCAGCGTCCCCGGTACGGGTGCCGGCCGTAGCCGACCACGTCCCGGACGGTGACGCCGTTGGGCACCGGCCGGCTCTGCGCGAGCAGGGTGACCCGGCGGGCGAACTCCCGGGCCGGCAGGCCGGCCGCGGCGGTGCCGCCGGCGAGGTGCACCACGCCGGCGGTGATCGGATGCAGCCGGGCCAGGGCCCGCAGCAGAGTGGACTTGCCGCTGCCGTTGGGGCCCACCAGAGCCGTAACAGAACCAGCGCGCAGGGTGATCGCCGCTTCGTGCACCACGGGCACCCCGTGGTAGCCCAGGCGGAGGTTGCTTCCGCGCAGGCTCTGCTCACCGTCGGTCGACGGCGCTCCACTCGACATGAGGTTAGGCTAACCTAAGCTCATGATCGGTTGTCAAGGCGACCCAGATCGGGCAGCCGCGCCCGCGATCACGGGCCCGACCGGCTGAGCCCGACTCCCGCCTCAGCGCGGTGACCGCCCCCACCAGACCGTCCTGCGGCTGCTCGGAGTTGCGCCAGCCGAACCGGAGCCGCTCACCATGCAGTCGGCGGCACCGAGGGTGGCGTCCACGGCGGCGCCCATTTCGTCGTTGTAGTACGGGAAGTCCCACTGGTCGGGCACCTCGACAACGCCGTCGAGCGAGATGAACCTGCCTGCCGCGATCGTCGTCATCGCGCCCCGCCCCTGACGTCGCGAAACCTGCCGCCCGCCGGGCGCGACCCGATTCCGATCGACGTGTCCACCTCATCCGGACTTGTCGCCGCCGAGCCTAGAGTAGGGACGGCCCGCCGGGGTGCAGCGACGCGTTGACCACCGCAAATTCCCAGCAACCCGGCCAAGCCACCGCGAATAGCTTATGTCACCATCGGCACTCAGCTTATCGGACATTCAAATGCTTGCATGCAACTATTTTTAACCCGTCCGAGATGAGCCGCCACTATGGTCATAACAGATTGATAAGTTTCTTGGTCGGCAGCATGTAATTGCCGTCCGGAATTGGTGGGGGAACCGGAAGGGGTTGGGGAATGCGGGGTATCCCGGTCGCGTCCCTGGTCATCGGCATCGCGTCATCGCCGGCAGAACGCCGACAGCTGGCGCAACTACTCGGCGGCAGCAATGCGTTCCTGATTGTCTCCAGCGTCGACCAGGCGCGGGAGTTCCTCGGGGTGGTCGAGAGGCACCCCACGACGGCGGGCTCCGCCCCCGTCCAGACCGTGACCACCGAGGCCGCGGCGATGGTGGACACCCCGCCGCCGCCCGGCCTGACCGTCGACTCCGACCGGCGGGTGCTGCGCTGGCGGGACCAGGAGATCGAGCTGACCCGCCTGGAGCACGACTTCCTGCTCTGTCTGGTCGGCGCGCCCGGTCAGGTCTGGACCTACGAACGGCTGCACCTGAAGGTCTGGGGCAACAAGCACCTCGGCCGCGGCTCCGACATGCACTCGGTGGTACGGCGGGTACGCAGCAAGCTGGCCCGGCTGGACGCCGCCGCGACCATCCACGCGGTCCGTGGGGTCGGCTTCCGCCTCGCGCCGGTCTGACCGCCCGCCCGATCCGTCCGAGGGGGACGTCGCCGCCGCGGCGTCCCCCTCGCCGGTCGTGCCGCCACTGCGCCGCCGGTGAACACGGTCCGGCCCGCCTGGTCACAGCGACCAGGCGGGCCGGATCTGTCAACTAGCGATCAATTGTCAACACCGGATGGGAGCCAGCGCGAAGTTCTCCACCGTGGGCGCGCTGGTGTCGATCCTCGCCTGACGGGTCTGCGGCTTCCAGCCGTCCTTGGCGACGATCATCGTCAGCGGGTTGTTCCGACGGTCCATCCAGTAGGCGTACTTACCTTCGGCATCGGTGGCGAAGGTGAACGACATCGCCCACGAGTCGACCTGGACCACCGCGCCGGGGAGCGGCGAACTCGCACCCTGGCAGCTGGTCCCGGTCACCGTGCCCATGAGCTTGCCCCAGGTCTTCGGAGGGTTCGCGGTCATCGTCACCGCCACCGGCGGCACCGAGTACGGCGTGTTCTCCTTGATCGCGACCGAGCCGGAGTAGGTGCCCGGCTGGTCGACGTTCGCCGTCATGCCGACGGTGACCGTGACCTTCTCACCCGGCGCGAGCGTTGCCGCCGTCTTGTCGATCGTCATCCAGCTGACATCGGCCGCCGCCTCGGCGCAGCCCTCGAACCCGGGCAGCACCTCACTGTCCGGCATCGCGCTGAAGCTGCCGGACGAACCACCGACCTTGTAGAAGCCGCACGCCGCGCCACCGCGGTACCGCGGGGTGTTGGCGTTCGGCAGGTTGGACCACGCGTCGGTGGCCGGGTCGTAGGCGAAGCCGACGTTGGTGATGGCTCCACCCTGCGAACCGCCGACGACGAGGAGCTTGCCGCTCGCGACAGCGAACGAGCTCGCCCAGTTGTCGGCCGGCGCATCGGCGACGGCGGTCCAGGCGTTGGCACCCGGGTCGAAGGCGTAGCTGGCCCTCTGCGAGGCGGACCCGTCGTTGCCGCCGGTGCAGTAGACGATGCCGTCGATCCCGCCGCAGGAGGCGAAGGCCACCGACTTCGGGTACTCGGCCATCGTCTCCCAGGTGTCGCTGCCCGGGTCGTACCGGACGACGGTGCTGGACATCGGCGTACAGGCCGACGTGGTGCAGCCACCGATGGCGTACAGCTTGCCGTCGACGACCGCCTGTCCGGCCGCGGCGCGCGGCGCCGGGTTGTCGGCCTTCTCGGTCCAGGTGTTGGCGGCCGGGTCGTACGACCAGGTGGTGCCGTCGGGGCCGGCAGCCGCCCAGCCGCCGGTGGCGATGATCTTCCCGTCCAGGACGCCCACCGTCACGGCGTTGCGCGCGCCGGGAAGGTCGGCGATCGCCGTCCAGGTCTGCGCGGCCGGGTCGTAGACGTAGTTCTTCGTCGTGGACGCCGAACCGTCGCCGCCGGCGATCGAGTACACCTTGCCGTCCAGGTTGACCACCCGGTTGTCCATGATGTTCGACGGGTAGTCGGCGATGTCCGTCCACGGGTCGGCCTGCGGGGCCACCGTGGCGGGCGCCCCCGTCACCGCCCTGCCGGACGCCTTGGCGGCGACCGACGTCTCGACGGTGAGCCGCTGCACCGGTGCGCCGCTGGCCGCGAGCACCTCCTGCTTGTTGATCCGGGACCCGTCGGCCCGGAGAATCTCGAACCCGCCGTCGCGCTCACTGAACTCGACGTCGACTGGGGCCCCGCCGGTGTTGGTCACGGTGAACGTCTTGTTCACCTTGCCGGTCGGCATCTGGACCGTTCCGCTCACCGAGGCCGGCTGCACGGACAGTCGGCCGGCCGCGAGCTGGAAGTTCGCCGCGGTCGCCCAGTCGGCCTGGACGTCGACCTGCTTGCTCTGGCTGACGTAGTTGCCGGCCGCCGCGGTGAACTTGTGGGTGCCGGTCAGCGACGAGAAGAGCCAGTAGAAGCCGTCGGCCAGTCCCGGGTCGTCCGGGGTGGCCTTCGTGGTGGCCTTCTCCGCCGGCCGGTCGTTGCTGGTGACGGTGGCGCCGTTGACGTAGCCGTTGACGTTCTTGTCGCGGACGTGCCCGAGCACCAGGCCGCCGTCGACCGGCACACAGGTGACCTGGCTGCCGATCAGTACGTTGTCGACCTCCCACCACCACTCGTACGAGGCGTCGTAGTAGTGGAACCGCACCTGCACCTGCGCCTGGCCGGCGGCCTGCGGGATCGGGATCTCAGTCACCCGCGGTCCGCGGGCGTCCGCCGCCTGCCGGAGCACGTTCGTCCAGGTGGCACCGCCGTCGAGGCTGAGGTCGACGTCGGCACGGTCGTCGCC
This sequence comes from Micromonospora sp. NPDC051006, assembly GCF_044456245.1. Classification (NCBI taxonomy): domain Bacteria; kingdom Bacillati; phylum Actinomycetota; class Actinomycetes; order Micromonosporales; family Micromonosporaceae; genus Micromonospora; species Micromonospora sp. NPDC051006. The sequence goes on along the minus strand of NZ_JBITFP010000004.1, from coordinate 261,648 downwards.
CAGCCAGTTGAAGTCCTGGTTGAACCGGACGACCGGGGCCGCCACGTCGGTCAGGTTGACGACCGGGCTGACCAGCGAGGTGTCCTGATCCCCGCCGGGGCCGTAGTTGTCGCTGTCGATCATCGCGAAGTTGCCGGTGCCGCCGGTCAGGTTGCCCCGGTTGCCGTCGTCGGTGAACTTCCAGACCTGGCCACTGTCGGCGTGGTCCACCACCGACCAGCCGGCCGGCGTGGTCGTGCCGTCGAAGGTCTCGTACTCCCCGTCGGAGCCGAAGGTGTAACCGGGCGCCGTCGTGCAGGCGGTGGTCTCCACCGGTACGGCGACGTTCAGGGTCTTGTTGCCCGAACCGACCACGACCTCCTTGGTCACGGTCTGGTAGCCCGGGTACTGCGACTCGACCTTGAGGCTGTAGGTCGCCCCGGCCGGCAGCTTGAGGCTGTAGCGACCGTTGACGGGCGTGGTGTAGTCGGACACGCCCGACGGACCCTCCACGGTCACCTTCGCGTACAGCGGCCAGCCGTGTCCGGAGCCGTCGGTCACCGATCCGCTGACGGTGACGCTCGGCACCGCGGTGAGCGCGACGTTGACCGTCGTGGTCGCGTCCGCGGTGATCGTCGCCGGCGTCGTCTTGCCGCCGTAGCCGAACGCCGCGACGGCGACCTGGTAGTCACCGGCCGGCAGGAGGGTGGAGAACTTCCCGTCGGCACCGGTGGTCACCTGGCGGTCGGCCGGGCCGGTGATGGTGACCGTGGCGCCGCCGATCGGCGAGCCGGTGGCCGCGTCGGTGACCGTGCCGGCCAGGGTGCCGGTGTCACCGATCGGGGCGGAGTTGAGCAGCGCGAGGGCGTCCAGCCGGCCCTCGCCGTAGACGTTGTTGTCGTCCGTGGTGCCCCCGCACTGGGCGTCGGCCTTGTCGACCGCGGCGCCGTCGAGCAGCGCTCGGGTCGCGTCGACCTCACCGACCAGCGCCGGTGCCGCCGACCACAACAGCGCGATCGCGCCGGCCAGGTGCGGGGCCGCCATCGAGGTGCCGTTGAAGCTGGCGTACGCGCCGCCCGGAACGCTCGACCGCACGTTCACGCCGGGTGCGGAGATGTTCGGCTTGATCCCGCCGTTCTGCCCGGTGCCGCGGCCCGAGAAGCCGGCGACGTTGTTGTTGATGTCGTAGGCGCCGGCCGAGTAGTTGCTGACCAGGCTGCCCGGCGAGCCGCTGCTCTGGCACCCCGGCCCGCTGTTGCCGTTGGACCAGACCCCGAAGATGCCGGAGTCGGCCCAGGCCAGGGTCACGTCCTCCATGAACGGGTCGTTGGAGGGCAGCTGGCTGCCCCAGGAGTTGTTGATGATGTTCGGCCGCTTGCTGGCGTCCGGGTTCTGACCGTTGAGGTCCGTCGGCTCGAGCATCCACTGGCCCGAGGTGACCAGGGCGGCGTCGCTGGGGCAGCAGCCGTTCGCCGCGATCCACTTGACCTTCGGGGCGACACCGATCTGGTTCGCGCCGTCGGCGCCGGCCATCGTGCCCATCGTGTGCGTGCCGTGGCCGTTGCCGTCGCAGGGGGTGGCGCAGGTCCCGGCGGCGTTGAACCAGTTGTAGTTGTGGTCGAACGTGCCGTCGCCGTTGTTGCCGCGGTAGGAGTTGACCAGCGCCGGGTGGTCGAACTGGACCCCGGTGTCGATGTTGGCGATGGTGATGCCCTCGCCCTCGACGCCGTACTGGGACCAGACGTCGTCGGCGTTGATGTTCGCGATGCCCCACTCCAGGGCGTTCACGGTCTTCTCGTCGGTGCCCTTGCTGACCTCGGGCACCTTGTAGGCGATCGGGGCGTAGAGGGCGTCGACCTCGGCGCGGGCGGCGAAGTTCTGCGCCATCGCCAGCGAGCCGCTGCTGACCCTGATGGCGTTGGTCGCCCAGAAGGTCTGGTACTTGGCGCCCGCGCGGTCGAGCTCGGCCCGGATGCCGGCCTGGCTGTCGTCAGCGGTCTTGCGCAGCGCCTCTGCGACGGCGGTGCCGCGCTCGGCCCAGTCCTTGATGGCGCTGGCCTTGCCCAGGTCGGCCCGAGCCTTGAAGCGGATCCAGAAATCCCCCTCGCTCTTGGCCTCGAACTGCTTCGCGAGCTCCGGTCGGATCTTGTCCGCCGGCGACGCCGCGCCCGCTCCCGTCCCGGTCGGCGCGGCCTGCGCGCCGGTTGCGGTGCTGGCCAGAGCCGTTGCGGCGAGGACCATCGCCGCTCCGGCGCTCACCAGTGATCTGGCTGTGCGCCTCCAGTGTGGACGTCTGAACATCGGTGCTGCCTCCTCCAGAACGACCCAGAGTGAAATGAGCCATGGTGAAGGTGCAGGAGGTTCGTCTCGACGGGGTAAGCCGAACGGACGAGCCCCCTTTGTGCCCCCCCATGCACCGCGCGGGTCACGCCGGTTGCCCGTCTGGACACTATGATCGAGAAGAAAGGACGATCAAGAACTTGCCGTAAGCAACTTGTCGCTAACGGTTGCCAAGCTGGCGGCACGCCTGCCAGTCATTGTCACGACCATGACGAGAGCTGGGCAGTATGCCCGTCGATTCCGGGTGGGGGCTGTGGTCGACGACGACGAAATGACGCCGGACGGGCCCGATCCGGCCGACGAGCCGTTCCCCCTGCTGATCGCGGTGACGTCATCGCCGACCGAGCGGATCCGGCTCGCGGAACGTCTTGACGGCATCGCGCCACTGCTGTTGGTGGCCGACCTCGACGAGCTACGTCGGCTGATCACGGCGCCCCAGCAGATCCCGGGCGAGCCGCCGACCGCTCTCCCGGCCGAGTCGCCGGACAACGCTCTGGTGATCGACTCGGGCCGGTCCACCGCCCGGTGCGGGGACCGCGAGATCGAACTGACCCGGCTCGAGCATGACCTGCTGACCTGCCTGACCACCGAGCCGGTCCGGGTCTGGAGCTACGCCGAGCTGCACCGGTCGGTCTGGCGGGACGAGGGACGGGAACGCAAGGCGGACGTGCAGTCCCTGGTGAAACGGCTGCGGCGCAAGCTGCACGAGCTCGGCACCGACGCCACCATCGACGCGGTGCGGGGTGTCGGCCTGCGGCTGGCGGATCACCAGCAACCGCGACTCGGGCGGGCCTGACGCCCGGCCGACGCGGGCACCCTCGCGGGTGGACCGCCGCGGTGGGTGGCGACGACAGTCAGATCAGCCCGGCACGGGCCCACAGCAGCCGCCCCGGACCGGCCACCAGGCCGAGACCGGCCAGGTGGGCGTGCACCCTCCCGGCCGACCAACGCAGGGTGGCGCGCCAGTGCGGATTCGCGCGAGCGGCGGCCCGGCCGACCGCCGGTGGGATGCCGACCGCCGCGTACACCTCGGGGTGGACCAGACGGTTGGCGATCGTGTGGGCGGAACGGCCGATCAACAGCCGGGCGTACGCCACCGACAGCGGGCCGGCCGCCGCCACCTGGCGAGCCAGCTCCTCCCGGGCGAACCGGACGTGTCGAGCCTCCTCCACCACGTGGATGCGCGACACCATGCGGATGAGCGGCTGCAGCGACTCGTCGGCCATGATCTCGCGTTGGAACGCGTCGAGGATCTCCTCGGCGATGAGGATCGCGGCGTACATCCGCGGACCGGTGGCGGTGGCCTTGAGGAAACGTCCGAGCAGCTGGTCCACCGGGTCCGCCCGGTAGACCGGGCAGCCCATCGCCTCGATGAGCCGGCCGAACATGATCGAGTGTCGGCACTCGTCGGCCACCTCGGTCAGTGCGTACTGGGCGTGCCGGCTGGTCGGGTCGGCGTCGTAGTAGTCCCGGATCAGCATCTGCATGAGGATCGTCTCGAACCACAGCCCGGCGCTCGCCGCGCTCGCCACCTCGTGCTTGGTGAGCTCGACGCGCTGCTCCTCCCCGAGGCGCTCCCACAGCGGCGTGCCGTAGAGGCTGCTGCGGTGCGGTGGGAGCCAGTAGGCGCCCGCGACGTGCGGGGCGTCCCAGTCGATCTCCACCATGGGGTCGTAGCTGGTCCGTAGCGAGGACGTGAGCAGCCGCTCGGCGACCGCCTCGCGCTCCGTGCCGGCTGGTGTCGCCTCCATTACGCCTCCATATTGACGTGACGGCCGGTAACTGTTACGAGTAGTAGCATGCGATCGCCGCTCAAGGATGTCAATGGATCCGATCCGGCGGGCCCACCCCCCGACGGCACTGGCAAGGTGAAGGGCAACGGCCGACGGGACCGCTGGGCCGACCATCGTGAGCAACGAAGGCGGGAGCTGGTCGCGGCCGCCGTGCAAGCGCTGTTGCGCCACGGACCGGCGGTCGACATGGACCAGGTCGCCGCCGCCGCCGGCGTCAGCAAGCCGGTCCTCTACCGCTACTTCGCCGACAAGTCGCAGCTCTGGGTCGCGGTGAGCGAGGTGGTGGCGGCCCGGATCATCGATGCCGTGGCGCCCGCGGTGGAGCAGGTCCGCGAGGAACGCGGCCTGGTCCAGGCGACCATCGACGCCTACCTCGGCGTGATCGAGTCGCAACCCACGCTCTACCGCTTCCTGATGCACCAGTCCGGCCACCCCGGCATCCACCAGGTGGTCGCCGGGACCAGTCGGCAGGTCGCCGCCGGGTTGGCCCGGGTGATCGGCGATCGGCTGCGCGCGCTGGGTCTCGACGCCGGCCCGGCGGAACCGTGGGCGTACGGCCTGGTGGGCTTCGTCCAGGCGGTCGGCGACTGGTGGACCACCCACGGCCAGCCGATACGCCGGGCGGCCCTCACCGACTACCTGACCGCCCTGCTGTGGAGCGGGATCGAGGGCGTACGGCGCAGCGCCGACCTGCCGCCCGAGCTCACCCGCGCGCACGAGCGGATCACCCCGTGAACGGGAGTCAGCGGGCGAATCGCCGGCCCAGCCCGCCGGAGTCGCAGGCCGGGCGAGGCGAGGTGGCGCCATGAGCTACCACGGCCCGGCACTCGTCTCGGGCACCCCGGTCCGGGTGCGGCTCAGTGGACGGTGGGAGCCGGTCGACGGCCGCTACCACTGGGGTGGACGGATCGAGCCCGCTCCCCCGGTGGCCCGGTTGCTGCGATCCGGCCAGCGCGACGTCGAGCTGAGCATCGCCGACCGGGTCCGGCCGGCCCGGTTGGCCGAGGTCGACCCGTGGGGCGGCGTACGCATCACCGGCGTCGGTGAACCGCCCTGGCCGCCGACGGCCGAGCCGGAACGGGAGCACGCCGATGCGGTATGACCTGACCGGCCGGACCATCCTCATCACCGGCGCGGCGCGCGGCATCGGGGCCCAGCTGGCCCGGCAGGCGGCCGCCCGCGGCGCCCGGGTCGCCCTGGTCGGGCTGGAACCGGACCTGCTCCGCCGGCTCAGCACCGACCTCGACGGGCACTGGCACGAGTGCGACGTCACCGACCAGCAAGCCCTGGACGCCGCCGTCGCGTCCACCGTGGATCGATTCGGGGGCATCGACGTGGTCGTCGCCAACGCTGGCATAGCCAACCTCGGCACCACCGCGGTCGGGCCGGTCGACGCGCTGATCCGTACCGTCGAGGTGAACCTCGGTGGCGTGATCCGGACGGTCAGCGCCGCGCTGCCCCACGTCACCGCGGCCCGCGGCCACGTCCTGGTCGTGTCGTCCGCCGCCGCCTTCGCGGCGATGCCCGGGATGGCGGCCTACAGCGCGTCCAAGGCGGGCGTCGAGCAGTTCGCCAACGTGCTACGCCTGGAGACCCGCCAGCACGGTGTCACCGTCGGCTCCGCGCACCCGATCTGGATCGACACCGACCTGGTCCGCGACATCCGCGCCGACCTGGCCTCGTTCCGGCGGACCCTGCGCCGGCTGCCCTGGCCGCTGTCCACCGTCGTGCCCGTCGAGCGGTGCGCCGCCGCGCTGCTGCACGGCATCGAGCGCCGCCGGCGCAAGGTCTACGTGCCTCGCTCACTCGCGCTCGTGCAGGCACTTCGGCCGGTCGTGTCGAGCGGGCCCGCGGACGCGCTGGTCACCCGGCTCGGCGGCCGGACCCTGGTCAGCCAGATGGAGGACGAGGTACGCCGGCTCGGCCGCTCCTTCGGCCGGACCTCGGTGGGCGAGTGACCATGCGGGTGCACGTGCGTCGGGTCGGCCGCGGGGAGCCGCTCGTGCTCATTTCACGGCGTCGGACACCGCCACCAGGCGTGGGAGCCGGTGTTCGACCGGCTCGCCGGCCACCACGAGGTGGCGGGACTCAGGAGGCGGCGGCGAAGTCGACCTCCTTGGTCTCGACCGTCCCGGCCGAACGTCCCGGCGCCGTCTGGTAGGCCCAGTAGAGGTTGGTGTGCGCGATGACCTGCTCGGGCGAGGGCGCGCCCCAGGCGGTCATGTCCTCCGTGGTGTGCGCGTCGCTGACCAGCGTCGCGTCGTAACCTCTGACGAGCGCGCCGTGCAGGGTCGCGCGGACGCAGCCGTCGGTCTGGGCGCCGACGACGACGAGCCGGCCGACCGACCGCTCCGACAACACCGATTCGAGGGTGGTGTCCTCGAAGGAGTCGCCGTAGTTCTTCTCGACCAGCGGCTCGGCGTCGCCCGGAGTCAGCTCGGGCACGATCCGCCAGGCGTCGCTGCCCCGCACCAGACCCTCGTCGGAGTGCTGGATCCACACCACCGGGACCTGTTCCTGCCGTGCCTTCTCGACGAGGCTGCCGACGTTCGTGACGACGACGTCGCGCTGGTGGGCTCCCTCGACGACGCCCTGCTGCACGTCGATGACGAGCAGCGCGGTGTTCGGCCGGTTCTGAAGAGTGGTCATGAATCCTCCTGCTCATGCCTGCCACCACCGTAGGCGGAGCCACCGACAGAAATCTGCCCCGGCCGCCGGCCGGAGCTGGTCCGGCCCAGCAGCACTAGCCGATCCCGCACGGGGTAGGACCTGACAGCAGCGGTACCGAGGCGACCAGGCACGCCGGTGAGGAGAGACAGGATGGCAACCATGCCAAACCCCTCGAACGGGTCCATCGGCCTCCGGACGGCCGCGCACGTCGGGGTCGCGGTGAGCGATCTCGACCGTTCGGTCGCGTTCTACCGGACCCTGCTCGGCACCGAGCCGGTCGTCCTGGACGAGACGATGCGCGGGCCCGGGTTCGCGCAGTCGCAGGGGCTGCCGACGACGCAGCTGCGGTACGCCACCTTCAACCTCGACAATCTCGGGATCGACCTGATCCAGTTCCAGCAGCCGGTCGGCGAACCGGCGCAGGTGGCCGCCAACCGGCCCGGGTCGATGCACCTGTGCTTCCAGGTGGACGACCTGCGATCGGTCTTCGACCGGATGCGCGCGGCCGGCTTCGACTTCCTCGGGGAGCCCTACACGTTCGCCGAGGGTGAGGTCTATCCCGCGGACGCGCTCGGTACGGAGGTCGCCTACTTCAACGACCCGGACGGAACGAACCTCGAACTGATCGCTCCCAAGGGTGGCTTCGCCCGCAACACCTGAACGCGGCGCTGGGGCGGCCGGCGACCGGTCGCCGGAACGGCCGGTACCGGCGGCAGGCCTGTCCGACCGGCCCGCCCGCGACCGGCGCGACGACGACAGCCGCGACGGCCTCAGAGGATGTCGGTGAGGCGGCCCCGCCAGCCGGCGAGGACCCGGTCGGGGTCGGTCTGCAGCACCTGCTCCAGCAGGGTCGCGTAGACGTCCCGGAAGTCGGTGGTGAACTTCAGGTCACCGTCGTCGAGGTCGGTGAGGCTCGGTGGCTCGCCGTACACGCCGCCGCGCACGCCGGACCCGAGCAGCAGCACGTTGGAGGCGGTGCCGTGATCGGTGCCGTCGGAGGCGTTCGCGCGTACCCGGCGGCCGAACTCCGAGTAGACGGCGACCATGACCTTGCGGCCCGCGTCGGTCCGCGCCATCCGGTCGACGAACCCGCTGAGCGCCCGGTCCACCTGCCCGAGCAGCACCTCCTGCAGCTGCCGCTCGTCCGCGTGGGTGTCGAAGCCACCCAGCGACACCGAGAAGACCCGGGTCGAGACCCCCGCCTCGACGCACTGGGCGACCAGGTCCAGTTGCCCGTCGAGCGGGGTACGGGCACCGCCGGTCGCGGTGGCCGGCTCGGCCGCGCCCTCCTGCTCCTCGCCGTCGGAGCCGTCCGTGTCCCGCACCGCGCGGATCATCGCGTCGACGGACCGCAGGTCGGCGAAGCACGTGGCGGCGCGGACCCGGGCCGGCGACTCGCCCGACGCGGGGGCGGCGAACGCGGCCAGGGTGGCGTCAGAGAGCCCGATCGGGGCCTTCCGCTCGGTCAGCGGCACCGAGGCTCCCGCGCCGCGCGCGCCGGCCAGCAGCGGCGGAAGCGCCGGCTCGAAGGAGACCGCCAGCCGGGGGTCGCCGCCGGCCTGGTCGAGCCACCTGCCGAGCCATCCGGTCGTGCCGGGGCGTTCCGGCTCGCCGCTGTGCCAGATGTCCATCGACCGGAAGTGGCTGCGGTCCGGCTTCGGGTAGCCGACGCCCCGGACCACCGCCAACTGTCCCTGGCCGTGCAGCCGGTGCAGCCCGGCCAGCGCCGGGTTGAGGCCGACCTCGTCGTCCAGCCGTTTGACCTGCTCCGCCGGGTACGCCAGCTCGGGGCGCGCGTCGTGGTACGCCGGGTCGGCGTACGGGATGACGGTGTTCAGGCCGTCGTTGCCGCCGTACAACGTGACCAGCACCAGCGTGCGGGCCTCCGGGTCGCGGTCACCCGCGGTGGCGAGCAGGTCCTCCCACCGGTATGCGGCCGCGCCCGCCGCCAGGGCGGTCGCGCCGACCACTCCGCTCGCCACCAGGAACCGCCGTCGGGTCAGGACGTCCATCGCTCCTCCTCAGCTGACCGCGTACTCGGGACTGACCAGGCCGGCCACGATCAGCCGGCGCGGTTCGCCGGCCAACGGCGTCAGCGCCGCCCGGGTGCGCTCGCTCCACCCGTCGACCACGAGCAGCCGGGCCAGAGCCTCGGGGCGACCCTCGGGTGGCGCGGCGCTGAGCCGGGCCAGCACGGCCGGTGCCGCGACGCTCGCCAGGGCGTCGGCCGTGCGCAGTCGAGCCTGCAGCGACGAGGTGGTCAGCCAGGCGGTGCCGGCCGGCCAGCCGCTGACGCTCGGCGGCCGCAACGGCACCTGGTCCATCGCCGTCAGGCCGGCGAGCAGCCGTCGTCGGCGCTGCTCCGGTAGGGCCGACGGCCGGACGCCGAGTTGGCGAGCCGCGCCGACCAGCCACTCGACGGGCTGCTTGACCAGGGTGTCCCGGGTCTGCGCGAAGGCCGGCGCGGTGAAGATCCGGCGCAGCGTGGTGACCGCGTCCGGCCCGGCGAGTTCCGCGGGCGTGGGCTCCTGCGGGCCGGCGAAACGGAACCAGAGCCGCCCCGCGACGTGGCGCGCCGCCTCGGGCCGGCCGGCGAGCAGGCGGGCGTAACCGGCGGCGTCGAAGGCGGCCCGCTGACCGAGGATCGTCTTGATCCCGGTGTCGTGTCGGCGCCGCTCGAACCGGGCCGCCCCGGCGCGACGGTCGACCACCCAACCGGTGAGGGCGCGGGCGCCCTCCTTGACGTCCGCCTCGGTGTAGCCGCCGTCGATGCCGAGGGTGAAGAGCTCCATCAGCTCGCGGGCCAGGTTCTCGTTGGGCGCCTTGCGGGTGTTCTTCTGCCCGTCCAGCCAGACGATCAGAGCCGGATCCCGGACCATCGCCTCGACCAACGGTGCGAGCGGCCCCCGCCCGAGCCGGCGCATCGTCTCGAGCTGGCGCAGCATGAGCGGCGCGGAGCGGACCTTCTGCGCGCTGGTCGCCCAGTGCCCGTGCCAGAAGAAGAGCAGCTTCTCGGTCAGCTGGTGCTCGGCGGCGACCATCCGGGTGAACCACCAGTCGGTCAGCCTGGTGAGCTGCTCGCGGCGCTGCTGGTTGGCCCGTTGGCGATCTTCTCGGCTGGACTCCTTGCCGAGCTGCGCGGCCGGATCCGGGCCGAGCGGTGGGGCGGGAGTCGTTCCTGCGCCGGGATCCGGGCCGTCGGGCGTGAGCAGCCGGTCGAGGGTACGGGCGAGCCCAGCGCGCTCGGCCGCGTCGACCTCGTCGGCGGTCGGTCCGAACGTGGCCCGACGCAGCAGGTGCGCCACCGCTTCGCGCTCTGTCATGTGGCCCGACGCTAGGGCATCGATGTTCGAGCAGGGTAAGAGCGCGGTCCGGGAACCGTCCGGTCCGGTCGGCTCAGGGGCCGGTGACCTCGTTGTGCGGTCGTGGTCGGCCCGGCGCGGTCGGCAGCCGCGTGATCGGCGGCAGGATCAGGCCGACGAGGGCGACGATCGCGATGACGGTGAACGGCAACGTGTAGCTCTCGCCGCTCGCCTCGAAGAGCAGCGAGGTGACCAGCGGGCCGACCACTCCGCCGATGCTCCAGGCCACGATCATCGCGCCGTACACCGCGCCGGCGTTGGGCGTGCCGAAGTAGTCGGCGGCGGTGGCCGGCATCGTGCCGAAGCCGCCGCCGTAGGCGAGGTAGACCAGCGCGGCGAGAACCGCGAAGACCGCGAAGGCCGCCGCGTGCGGCAGGATGAAGAAGCAGATCGCCTGCAACAGGAGCATCCCGAGAAATGCGGGCATCCGGCCGGTGCGGTCGGAGAGCCAAGCCCAGGCCACCCGGCCGGCGCCGTTGAACAGGCCGAGGACACCGACCAGGGTCGCGGCGGTCGCCGCGGTCGCCCCGGTGATGTCCTGGGTGGCGTCGGAAGCCTGGGAGATCAGCGCGATCCCGCAGGCGACGTTGATGGTGAGGATCCCGGTGAGCAGGTACCACTGACGGGTACGCAGCGCCTCGCGCAGCGTGTAGACACGGGTGCCGGCGACGGCGCGGCCCTCGGCCTTCGGGGTGAAGCCGGGCACCTGGTACGCCGGCGGCGGGTTACGGAAGAAGGACGCCCCGAGCAGGATCGCGATCAGGTAGGCGATGCCCAGCGGCAGGAACACGCTGGTGGGGTCACCGGTCCGGTTGAGCAGGGACTTCGCGACCGGCGCGACGATCACCGCGCCGAAGCCGAACCCGGCGACCGCGATCCCCGTGATGAGGCCGCGCCGGTCGGGGAACCACTTGGCGAGCATCGCGATCGGGGTGATGTAGACGGCTCCCAGGCCGATCCCGCCCAGCACGCCGTAGGTCAGCACCAGCAGCCAGAGGTCGTCGCTCGACGACGTGAGCGACGCCAGCATGTTGCCGACCGCGTAGAGCACCCCGCCGCCCAGGGCGACCGGTCGTGGTCCGCGCCGGTCCTGGATGCGACCACCAACCAGGCTGCCGATGAAGATGGTGCCGATCGCCACCTCGAAGGGCAGCACCGCCTGCGCCTTGCTCCAGCCGAACTCCTGCTGCAGCGGCATGTTGAACACGCTCCACGCGTAGACGGCGCCGAGCGCGAGCTGGACGAGCACTGCGGCGACGACGAGACCCCATCGGCCTCGCGTCGGTGTGGAACTTCCCTGATCGCTTGCGGTGTGGGCCATGAGCTGAGTCCCCCGTTCGTCGGCTCACGGGCTGGCGCCTGCGGATGAGCTACGTCCGTTTCTCGGCCGGCGACCGGTCCCCTTCCTGGTCGCGCCGTTCCCGTTGCGGCACGACCGTGTACCTCGGATCGCGCGCCGACGCCACGCCCGCCTCGAAGACGCCGACCCGGGTGGCGACCGACGAGGCCAGCAGGGCGGCGCCGGAGATCGCGGAGAGGACACGGCTGCGCCCGCTCAGCAACGCCGCGGTGGTGCCGACGGCGAGCAGCACCCGTCCCGCCCGCATCAGGCGGCCGCTGCGCCCCTGTCGGTAGGGCTCGCTGGTCAGCCCCATCCGCTCCAGCCGGTGGCCACCGGCCAGCTCGATGGCCGCGGCCGCCAGGGCGAGCCGGCGCACCGGGGCGGTCTCCGCGGCGGGCGCCGCGATCAGCGCGACCCCGCAGGCGGCGGCGAGCGCGCTGCCGGCGAAGACGAACGGCAACGCCGGGTAGGCGTCGTGCCAGGACGGTACGGCCGTGTCGGCCAGGAGCACCCCGGTGTAGGTGGCCAGCGCCGGTGCGGTGGCCGCGGTGGCCAGGCCGGCGACGTCGCCGATCGGCGGGGCCAGCCGGCGCGCCAGCCCGAGCGCGCCGTGCCGCGGGAGCAGCGGCGCCAGTTCGGCGACCGCCGCGACGCCGGCCAGCGGCCCGAAGGCGGTGAGGACCCAGGTGCCGACCGACATCGGCGAGGTCAGTTTGGCCACCCGGAGCATGTGGTGGAACCGGTCCGGCCGCCCGAGGTCGTGGATCAGCAGGTACGTGCTGGCGGCGATGCCGCCGAGGGCGGTCCCCCGGCTCACCTGGCGCAGCCCGGGCCGTGCGGTCAGCTGAGCTCCGGCGGCGATCAACGCGCTTCCGGCGGCGAGGCCGCCGGTGAACAGGTAGCCGGCGATGTCGCGTTTCCTCCATACCGGTGGTTTGAGGATCGGCCGGCCGTAGTAGGAGGTGAAGTCGACCGGCGGGACGGTGACCTGTTCGCCGCCCGCACCGCGCCCTCGCCAGCCGCGACCGGTCCCGCGCCGGCGCTGCCCGTCGGCGGGCCTGTCGATCCGGAACTCGGGGAGCCGGGTGCCAGCCGGCTCGTTCGGGTCGGCCGGGGTCGGGCCCGTCATGGCCGACCGCCGATGAACGCGACGGCTGCGGCGGCGGCCATCGTCACCGCAGCCAGGCCGGCGCGCTTCCACATCTTCGGCAGGTCACGGGTGGTCACGACCGGATCCGGGGGCAGACCGTAGACCTCCGGCTCGTCCAGCAACAGGAAGAACGCCCCGTCACCACCCACACCATCGTTCGGATCATGACCGTACAGGCGTGCCTCCGACACCCCCCGCCCATGCAACGTCGCCACCCGCGCCGCCGCCCGCCCCCGCAACTCCTCCAACGGCCCGTACTGAATCGACTCCGTCGGACACGCCTGCGCACACGCCGGCGTCATCCCCACACCCAACCGGTCATAACACAGCGTGCACTTCCACGCCCGACCATCATTCTTACGCTGATCGATCACCCCGTACGGGCAGGCGGGGATGCAGTAACCACACCCGTTGCAGATGTCCTCCTGCACCACCACCGTCCCGAACTCCGTCCGGAACAACGAACCCGTCGGACACACATCCAGACAGGCCGCATGCGTGCAGTGCTTGCACACGTCCGACATCATCAGCCAGCGGAAGTCACTGCGACCCTCGGCACCGGTACCCCGCCCCGGCGGCTGCGCTCCCGGCATCCCCAGGAACTCCGAGCCACCCACCATCCGCGCCGCGGCCCCCGGTGAACCCGATGGGATACCGGGATTGGTACCGGTGTGGGTGGCGGTTTCGGCGCCGAAGGTCGCGGTGGCCGCGCTGACCGGCGGACCGGCCGGGGTGTCCTCGAATGCGGGAGTGGCCCAGCCGGACGGGCGGGGCTGCTCGACGAAGGCGACGTGCCGCCACGAGTTCGCCGTCAACGCTCCCGTGTTGTCGTACGACATCCCCAGCAGGTCCAGCCCGCTCTCCGGCACGTCGTTCCACTCCTTGCAGGCCACCTCACAGGCCTTGCAGCCGATGCAGACACTCGTGTCGGTGAAGAACCCCATCCGCGGCGGGGCATCCGTGTAGCCGGCGTCCGGGGCCGGGTCCAGTGGCCCGTACAGGCTGTTGGCGTGGACCATCGGTCAGGCCTCCCGGTCGCTGTCGCTGGCCGCGTCGTCGGTCGTGACCATCGGCGGGTAGTGCGGGTTGAGGTTCCCCGACCGCCGCCGGTAGTCCACGACGACGTCCAGCAACTCCCGTCCCCTGGGCCGTCGGCCCGGCCGGATGTCGCAGGTGCCGACCTTGCTCTCCTGGATCAGCACGTTCGGGTCCAGGGTGATGCCGAACAGGTCGTTGGCGGAGTCGCCGGTGACCAGGCCCTGGTAGCCGAAGTGGTAGGGCAGCCAGATCTGGTGGATGATCCGGCCCTCCACCCGTAGCGGGGTGAGTCGGTCGGTGACCAGCACCTTGGCCTCGATCGCCGCTCGGGTGGTGATGAGATGCGCCCAGCACAGATGATTCAGTCCCCGTTCGACCGCCAGCTCCGGCGACACTTCCACGAACATCTCCGGCTGCAACTCCGCCAGCGGTCGCACGGTACGGCTCATCCCGCCGGCCGTGTGGTGCTCGGTGAGCCGGCTGACTGTGAAGACGTACGGGAAGACGTCGCTGTGCGCCTCGGGCGGGCTCGGATTGAGCGTGTTGATGGGATGGGTGTAGACCTTGCGGGTCGGGTTGGCCTGCTGCCGGTAGAGCGGGTTGCGCACCGGCGACTCGGCCGGCTCGTAGTGCGTCGGCAGTGGCCCGTCGAGGACGCCGGTGGGGGCGTACAGCCAGCCCTTGCCGTCGCCCTGCAGGACGAACGGGTCGTCGCCGGCGATCGCCGCCACGCCCGCCGCCCCCGGGGGAGGCCGGAAGGAGGGCGCCTTCGTTTTCTCGAAGTCCGGCACGTCGTAGCCGGTCCACTCGCCTTTCTCGGCGTCCCACCAGACGTACTTCTTGCGCTCGCTCCACGGTCTGCCGTCCGGGTCGGCGGAGGCGCGGTTGTAGAGGATCCGCCGGTTCGCCGGCCAGGCCCAACCCCACTCGGCGGCCACCAGGTCCTGTTCCGAGCCGGGCTTGCGGCGGGCAGCCTGGTTGACGCCGTCGGCGTAGACCCCGGTGTAGATCCAGCAGCCGCCGGCGGTGGAGCCGTCGTCCTTCATCTCGGTGAAGGACGCCAGCGGCCGACCGGTCGCCACGTCGTACCCGTTGATCTCGTAGAGCACCGACTCGGCGCTCGGTTCGGCGTGCGGGCCGTGCGTCGGGTAGTTCCAGTTCAGCTCCAGCAGCGCCCGGTCCCGGGGCAGGGTCGACGTGGCCAGCCGGTCCCGGATGATGCGGCCGAGGTGGTAGAAGAACCACAGCTCGGAGCGGGCGTCGCCCGGCGGTTCGACGGCCTTCTCCCGCCACTGCAGCAGCCGCTGGGTCTGGGTGAAGGTGCCCTCCTTCTCCACGTGCGAGGCGGCGGGCAGGAAGAACACCTCGGTGCGGCACTGCTCGGGCACGATCTCGCCGGTCTCGGTCTCCGGGCCGTTCTGCCAGAACGTCGCGCTCTCGATCATGAACAGGTCGCGGACCACCAACCAGTCCAGGTTCGCCATGCCCAGCCGCTGCGCCCGGCCGTGCGCCGAACCGACAGCCGGGTTCTGACCGAGCAGGAAGTAACCCTTGATCTTTCCGTCGATCATGTTCAACACCTGCTGGTAGGTGCCGTGGTCACCGGTCAGCCGGGGCAGGTAGCCATAGCCGTAGTCGTTCTCGGCGGTGGCCGCGTCCCCCCAGTACGCCTTGAGCAGGTTCACCCCGTAGGCGCGGGCGTTGCCCCAGAAGCCCTTCTGGCCCGGGTGTCTGATGCTGTCGACCCATTCGTCGAAGGTCGGGTGGTCGGCGTGGTGCGGCATCGGCAGATAGCCCGGCAGCAGGTTGAACAGCGTCGGGATGTCGGTGGAGCCCTGGATGCTGGCGTGTCCCCGCAGCGCCATCACCCCGCCGCCCGGACGCCCCATGTTTCCCAACAGCAGCTGGATGATCGCGCCGGTGCGGATGTACTGCACGCCGACGGTGTGCTGGGTCCAACCCACCGAGTAGACGAGCATGCCGGTCCGGTCCCGGCCGGAATTCTCCGTCCAGGCCTGAGCCAGTTCGAGGAACTTCTCCTGCGAGATGCCGCAGATCCGCTCGACCATCTCCGGGGTGTAGCGGGCGAAGTGCCGCTTGAGGATCTGGTAGACGCAGCGCGGATGCTGCAACGTCTCGTCCCGCTCGGTCTGACCGTTGACCGGCGCGCCGTGCGACTCGTGCTCCAACCCCGCCGCGGTTTCCCGTTGGGTCTCGGTGTCGCGGGTCGCGCCGTTCTGCTCGTGTCCGTGGTACTGCCAGCTGGTCTGGTCGTAGCTGGCGTTCTTCTCCTTGAACCCGGAGAACAGCCCGTGCAGATCCTCGGCGTCACGGTAGTCGTCATTGACGATGGTCGCGGCGTTGGTGTAGGAGACCACGTACTCGCGGAAGTCGAGTTCGTTCTCCAGGATGTAGCGCACCACCCCACCGAGAAGCGCGATGTCGGTGCCGGCCCGGATCGGCAGGTAGCTGTCGGCCAACGCGCTGGTCCGGGTGAACCGGGGATCGACATGGAACACCTTCGCGCCGCGCCGCTTGGCCTCCATCACCCACTGGAACCCGACCGGGTGCGCCTCGGCCATGTTCGAGCCCTGGATCACGATGACGTCGGAGTTAGCGAGGTCCTGCTGGAACTGCGTCGCGCCGCCACGACCGAAGCTGGTTCCCAGACCGGGAACGGTGGCGGAGTGTCAAATACGCGCCTGGTTCTCGATCTGCAACGCCCCCATCGCCGTGAACAACTTCTTGATGAGGTAGTTCTCCTCGTTGTCCAGCGTCGCGCCGCCCAGACTGGAGATCCCCAGCGTCCGGTTCAGCGGACGGCCCTCGCCGTCGACGTCCTCCCACGTCTCGTCCCGGGCCGCCAGGACCCGATCGGCGATCATGTTCATCGCCGTGTCGAGGTCCAGGTCTTCCCACTCGGTCGCGTACGGCCGCCGGTAGCGGACCGTCGTCTGACGCAAGGGGCTGGTCACCAGACTCTTGCTCGCCGCGCCCTTCGGGCAGAGCCGACCACGGGAGATCGGACTGTCCGGATCCCCCTCGATCTGAGTGACCTGCCCGTCCTCGACGTACACCCGTTGGCCGCAACCCACGGCGCAGTAGGGGCAGACCGACCTGGCCATGCTGTCGGCGGTCTCGGTGCGGGCGGTGAGCGACGTGGACTGGGCGGACTTGGCCGCGGCGCCCCGACCCAGCGGGTCGGTGCCGGTGAGCTGGCGGTAGACCGGCCAGCCCTCGATCCAGGTGCGCACCCCCATCGGTCCGCCTTTCCGACGAAAACGCGGAAAACATGAACAGTCTGACACTAGACGAATTGCCCGACTCGCGCGGCGGGATGCACGTACGGGTCAGGTGATCGTCACGGTCACGCTGTGCCAGCCGGTCGCGCCGCTCGGAAAGGGTGCCGCGCGCTCCTCGGTCTGGGTGGCTCCGGCGACGTCGGTGGCCCGAACCCGGATGGTGTGGCTGCCGGGCGTGGCGTCCCACCGGTAGGACCACTGCCGCCACAGGTCCGGTGAGGGGCCGCCGGCGAGTCGCGCCTGACGCCACGGCTCGTCGTCGACCTGGATCTCGACGGCGCTGATGCCGCGCCGCTGGGCCCAGGCGACACCGGCGATCATGACCGGGCCGGCCGGCCGGCGGGCGAAGGGTCTGGGGGTGTCGACGCGGGACGCGGTCTTGACAGGCGCATCCGCCGCCCAGCCTCGGCGCACCCAGTACGCGTCGTAGGCGGCGAAGGTGGTGACCTCCAGTTCGGTGAGCCACTTGCACGCGCCCACGTAGCCGTAGAGGCCGGGCACCAGCATGCGGACGGGAAAGCCGTGCTCCAGGGGAAGGGGTTCGCCGTTCATGGCGACCACGAGCATGGCGTCCCGGCCGTCGAGCACGGCCCGCAGAGGGGTACCGATGGTCATCCCGTCGACGGAGCGGCTGACCAGCTGGTCCGGTCCGACCTCGAGGCCGGCCTCGCGCAGCAGCGGTGCGAGCGGTACGCCGGTCCAGCGCGCGGTCCCGATGTAGGGCCCGCCGACCTCGTTGGAGACGCAGTTCAGGGTGATGTCGCGCTCGATCAGCTCGCGGCCGAGGAGCTCCTCGAACCGCCAGCTGCGGGGCCGCCGCACCGCACCGCCCAGGGTCAACCGCCACCGGTCGACGTCCACCTGCGGGACGGTGAGGGCGGTGTCCACCCGGTAGAAGTCCCGATTGGTGGTGTGAAACGGGGAGACACCGTCGACGTCCGTCCGGACGCTCGCCGGCAGCGGCGGAGCGGGGCTGGCGGGCGCGGGGATACGTACCGTGGCGCGGGACCGGGTTCCGACGCCGCGGTCGACGCCGAGGGCCTGCCCGGTGGTGGCGGCCGCGGCCGCGCTCAGTGCGGTCGCGCCGGAGGTGGCCAGGAACTGCCGTCGGTTGAGCAGCCGCGGCCGGCCGGTCGGCGGGACGGCGACGGTGCCGGCGGAGCGGACCAGCGCCAGCATGGCGAGCAGGCCGGCGACGGCACCGGCGATCGTCGGGGTGGCGTCCACGGCGACGGCGGTGGGACGGGTCAGGACGGCGACGACGCCGATGACGGTGAACGCGGCGAGACCGATGACGCCGTAGCGGCGGCGGCGCAGCGCCGCAGCGCCGATGATGCCACTTGCGGCGGCAAGGACAACGTGCACGGCTGCGACCAGGACGAGTTTGTCGGCGGTGCCGAACGTGCGGATGGCGAACGCCTTGACCGGTTGCGGGGCGAGGTCGATGGCGACCGCGCCGACGGCGAGCACCGGATCCGCAGCGGGGTTGAGCACCCCGGCGACCAGGTGGGCGACCGCGACCACGGTGCCGGCGGTGAGCAGGCCGACGACGACCGCCCGCGGGCCGATGGAGGGAGGCGGCCCCGGCCGGCCGTGGGCCGGCCGGGGTCCGATCGCGGTGGTCATGGTCAGCTCTTGGGCATCAGCACGGTGTCGACGAGGTACACCGTGGCGTTCGCGGTCGAGACGTTGCCGCAGACCACCATCGACGTGCCGTTGACGGTGAACGACGAGCCGCTGCCGGTCACCGTCAGGTCGGCGCCCTGCAGGGTCTCGTGCGTGCCGGCGAGGGTCTCCGGGGAGAGCTGACCCGGTACGACGTGGTAGGTCAGCACCTTCTTCAGCATGGCGTCGTCGGCGAGCACCTTGTCGAGGTCCGCCTTGGGGATCTTGCCGAACGCGTCGTTGGTCGGCGCGAACACCGTCACGCCCTGCGCGGTGTTGAGCGAGTCGACCAGGTTGGCCTTCTTGACCGCGGTGACCAGGGTGGACAGCACCGGGTTGCCGGACGCGGCGGTCGCGACCGGGACCTTCGCCATCGCCTCGAAGCTGCCCGGGTTCGCCGGGTCGACCGGGACCGCTGAGCAGCCCGGACCGAACTGCGCGGACATCATCGACGGCGACGCCGAGGCCATCGGCGCGCCGGCCGACGTGCTCGGCGCGGTGGTGGCGTCGTCGGCGGCACTGTCGGTGTCGGCGCCGCAGGCGGACAGGGCCAGGATGGCGGTCGCGCCAACGGCGGCGAACATTCGCCGGTACATAGGTGCTCCTCAGATCGGGGGGTTGGTGCTTTCACCGAGGATTCGGAGCGACCCGGTTGCCGGATGGGTGCGAATGCCGAATTTTCCGGACGGAGCGTGTGGACGGTCGAGTGGCGGCAGCTGCCGGTCCCGGCGCGGGCGGCCCGGCGACGGGGCCGACCGGGTGCGGCGTCCGGGCACCCGGACGCCGCCGCCCGGTCAGCGCAGCGGCAGGAGCGCGACGACCCGCGTGGGCGTGGCCGACCCGCCGACGGGTTCGTTCGACAGCCCGAACGTCGAAGCGCCGTCGATCGGGCCGACGACGCTGGTGGCGGTCGTCGCGTCGGCGGAAAGCAGCCCGACGGACCGAGGATCGTCGTCGCCGCGGATGAGCCACAGCTGATAGGCCCGGCCGGCACCGGGCGCCGGCAGATCGCGGAGCACCGCGACGCCGCGGTCGCGTTCCTGGGAAACCACCAGCACCGTCTGACCGCCGCCCTCGACCGCGATCTGGTGGAACCGGGCGTCACGTGCCGTGAGGACCTCGGCGACCCGGCGGGCGTTCTCGTCGACGACCTGCTGCTGCTCGGTCCCGTTGTCGGCGACGGTCCAGGTCACCGCGCTCGCGCCGGCAGCCGCGACGATGGCGGCGGCGACGGTCGTCAGCCAGCGCGGCCAGCGCCGGCCGGCCGGTGACGGGCGGCCGGGTTCTGCGACGACACGTTCCTGCGGGGTACGTCGGGCGGCGGCCAGCGTACGGTCGCGCAGGGCGACCGGTACGGGCTCGGCGGTCGTGTCGTCGGCGAGGCGGGCGGCGGTCTCCCGCAGCTCGGCCACCTCCTGACGGCAGGTGCCGCAGCCGGCGAGGTGCCGTTCGAACGCCGCCCGTTCGAGGTCGTCGACCGCGTCGAGGGCGTACGCGCCGGCGAGGGTGTGGATGTCGGCGCTCATGCCCGCTCCCCCACCTGAACGCCGAGGCAGTCACGCAGCCGGATCAGCCCGTCGCGCAGCCGCGTCTTGATCGTCGGTAACGGCGCGGCCAACTGCTCCGCGACCTCCCGGTAGGTGTACCCGCCGTAGTAGGCGAGGGTCACCGCCTCCCGTTGCAGCGGGGTCAGCCCGTCCAGGCAGCGGCGGACCTGTTCCCGGTCCAGCCGGGCCGCCACCCCTTCCGCCACCTCGTCGTAGGGCACGCTGCCGTCGCGCGCCGCGGCCCGCTGCGTCCGCTCGGTACGCGCCTGCTCCGACCGGACCCGGTCCACCGCCCGGCGATGCGCCATCGTCAGGACCCAGGCCGTCGCGGTGCCGCGCGTCGGGTCGAACCGGGCGGCCGTCCGCCACACCTCCACGAGGACCTCCTGGGTCACTTCCTCGGCCATGCCGGGATCGCGCAGCACCCGCCGGGCCAGGCCGAGCACCTTGCCGACCACCGCGTCATAGAGCGCGGCGAAGGCGGCATCGTCACCCCGGGCCACCCGGCCGAGCAGGTCGTCGACGTCCAACGGACGGGCGCCGACGACGACCGGATCCCACCGGCGGGCCCGCCCGCCGTCAGCATCTCCCACTGCGCCCCCTCCATGATCCTGAGCCTCGGCAGGAATTCGGAGCCGCGCCGCGACCGGATGGGTGGCGGCAACCTCCGCCGCGTGCCGAGGCACCCGACACGGCGTACGCCCGCCCGGTAGGCCGGTGAAATGACGCGCAAAGTACCGCTGACGTTACGAGCTTGTTTCCGAGATGACGGTTGGGTTACGAGCGCTTCTCGATGATCGATGCCGATCCTACGTTTTCGGCCACCGTCACCAGTCGGGGCGGCCGGCACCGAACGTGGAGGGCAACACGTGCCAATACCGAATGCGCAACGCCCCGGACGGACGAGGCGCGGGGTCAGCATGCTGGCCGCCGCGACCCTGGTCGCGGCCGGTCTGACCAGCCTGGGCGGGGGCGCCGCCGTCGCCGCCGCGCCGGCCGGAAGCGGGCCGACCGCCCGCTACCTCGTCCAACTCGACGACGAGCCGCTGGCCACCTACGCCGGCGGCGTCGCCGGGATCGCGGCGACCAGGCCGACCCGCGGCGCCAAGCTGAACCGCAACTCCGGCACCGCCCAGGCGTACCGGGAGCACCTGCGCCAGCAGCGCGCCGACGTGCTGAAGTCCGTGGGCGTTCCGGCCGGTCAACCCCGGGTCACCCTGGAGACCGCGTTCAACGGCTTCGCGGTGGACCTGACCGGCCCGCAGGCGGCCCGGCTGCGGGCCACCCGGGGTGTGCGGGCGGTGTACGAGAACCGCACCGTGCACGCCACCACCTCGCACACCCCGGACTTCCTCGGCCTGACCGGCCCGCGCGGAGCCTGGCGGCAGCAGTTCGGCGACGTCGCCCACGCGGGCGAGGGCGTGATCGTCGGGGTCATCGACAGCGGCTTCTGGCCGGAGAGCGCGAGCTTCGCCCCGCTGCCCAGCCCGCGGCCGGACCAGGCGGTCGTCGACGCCAAGTGGAAGGGCACCTGCGACGTCGGCACCGAGGCGCCGATCACCTGCAACAACAAGGTGATCGGGGCACGCTGGTACAACGACAGCGGGATCGCCGAGGCGTTCCCCGACGAGTTCTCCTCCCCCCGCGACCGCAACGGCCACGGCACCCACACCGCCAGCACCGCCGCCGGCAACCACGGCGTACCGGCGAAGTCGGGCACCCAGGACCTCGGCACGATCTCCGGCATGGCGCCGGCCGCCCGGCTCGCGGTCTACAAGGCGCTCTACGACACCGGCGCCGGTTCGGCGAGCGGGTCGGAGATCGACATCGTGCACGCCATCGACGACGCGGTCGCCGACGGTGTCGACGTGATCAACTACTCGATCGGCGACGACAGCGAGCGGTTCGGCGCGATCGACGCGACGTTCTTCAACGCCGCGGCCGCCGGGGTCTTCGTCGCCGCCGCCGCCGGAAACGCCGGCCCGACGGCCAGCACCGTCGACAACTCGACCCCGTGGGTGACCACGGTGGCCGCGAGCACCACCGACCGGCAGCACACCCGGACGCTGAAGCTCGGCAACGGCACCACCATCACCGGGTCGGGCATGGGTGCCAGCGGTGTCGGACCGGCGCGGCTGGTCTTCTCCAGGGAGAACGGCCCCAACCCGAGCGACACCTACGCCGCCGAACTCTGCGCCGACGACTCGCTGGACCCGGCCAAGGTCAAGGGCGCCATCGTGCTCTGTCTGCGCGGCGAGGTCCCGCGTACGGACAAGAGCGCCGAGGTGGCCCGGGCCGGCGGGGTCGGGATGGTGCTGTACAACGACTCGCTGAACTCGCTCAACGCCGACGTGCACACCGTGCCGACGGTGCACATCAACGAGGTCGACCTGGCCACGGTCAGCGCGTACGTCGCCGCCGGCAACGCCACGGCGAGCATCTCGCCCGCCACGCTGGAGACGGTCGAGGCGCCCGGGGTCGCTGCCTTCTCCTCGGCCGGTCCGTCCAACCTGAACGCCGGTGACCTGCTCAAGCCGGACATCAGCGCCCCTGGCCAGGACATCGCCGCGGCGTACTCGCCGTCCGTCGGCGGTAACGACTTCGCCCTGGAGTCGGGCACCTCGATGGCGGCACCGCACATCGCCGGCATCGCCGCCCTGCTGCTGGCCAAGCACCCCGACTGGTCCCCGGCGACGGTGCGCTCGGCGCTGATGACCAGCGCGGTCGACACCACCGACAAGGGCAACCCGATCAAGATCGGCAGCTACGACGCCACCCCGCTCAACTACGGCGCCGGCCAGGTCCGCCCGGGCAGCGCGTTCGACCCGGGCCTGGTCTACGACTCCGGTCCGCAGGACTGGCTGCGCTACCTGTGCGGAGTCGCCGAGCGCGGCACCGAGTACAACGTGGAGCTCGACGGCTGCGACCAGATCGGCGTGCTCGACACCGCCCAGTTGAACTACCCGTCCATCTCGCTGGGTCGGATGGTGGGCACGCAGACGGTCAGCCGGACCGTCACCAACGTCAGCGACAAGACCAGCACCTACACCTCCTCGGTGCAGGCGCCGCCCGGTTACACCGTGAAGGTCACCCCGGCCAAGCTGAAGATCCGCCCCGGCCAGACCGCCCGCTTCTCGGTGCAGGTCACCAACGCCGGTGGCGCCTTCGACACCTGGGTCGACGGCGCGCTGACCTGGCGCGACCAGTTCCAGCACCGGGTGCGCATCCCGCTGGTCGTGCGCAACGCCGGGCTGATCGTTCCCGACGCGATCACCGGCGCCGGCACCTCCGGCAGCGTCCGGATCGCCGCCGAGGTCGGCTACCGGGGCCGGTTGGTCTCCGGGCTCATCGGCCTGACGGCGGGCACCAGCAGCACCGTCGCCCTGCACGGCGACGGGCCCTCCTGGGACTGGAGTTCGTCGAACAACCTGCCGGTGCCGCTGCCCGCGTCGATCCACAAGAGCACCGTGCACGTCCCGGCGGGCACCCGCACCCCGCAGGTGCGGGTGACCTCGCAGCTGCCCGTCTGCTCCCACATCGACTGGGAGGACGAGGAAGGGGTGATGGCCTGCACGGAGTTCAGCGTGAACGTCTACGACCCGACCGGTAAGTTCGTGACCGCCACCGCCAGTGGCCGCGGCGGCGCCACCGTGACGCTGCCCGAAGGCGCCGGGGACTACATCCTCGTCGTCGAGCAGGAGTTCGTCGAGAACCTGCCGGCGGGGCAGGACGGCGACACGTACACCATCACCACCTACCTGCCGGGCGCGCCGGGCTCCGCCGGCGGCAAGCTCACCATCGACCCGAAGCAACGCAGCGTGCAGGCGGGTGCGACGGCGAACCTGACGTTGCGCTGGTCCGGGCTCACCCCGGGGCGCCGCTACATCGGGTACGTCGAGTTCGGCAACGGCGCCGGTCCACTCAAGACCGTGCCGATCACCGTCCAGTCCTGACGGTGCCGCCGGGCCGGACCGCGCGTGTGACCCAGGTCACCGACGGTCCGCCGGCCGGCCGTCGGACGCCGCCGGGGTGATCTGCTCGCCCCACGGTGATCGACAGCGGCGAGGACAACGTGCGGGGCGGCGGGGTTCCATCCCCGATCCGCCCCGCACGCCTGCGCGGGCCCGTCGAGTTCGTCGGGCGGACGACGGAGCTGGCGCTGCTGCGCCGGCTCGTCGAGGCCCCACCGTGCCTGGTGCTGCTGGAGGGCGAGCCCGGCATCGGCAAGAGCCGGCTGGTCGCCGAGCTGCTCGCCGGCCTGCCCGGGCGCCACCTGGTCGGCGAGTGCGACGACGTGCCGGAGCCCTTCCCGCTCGGCGTGCTGCTGGACGCCGTCCGGACCGGCGCGGATCACCTCGGCCCGCTCAACCCGGTGGCCGGCGCCCTCGCGCCACTGCTGCCCGAGCTGACCGAGGTACTGCCCGCCGCGCCCGCCCCGCTGACCGACCCGGCGGCCGAACGACACCGGCTGCTGCGGGCCGTCGCCGCGGTGCTCGCCGCGCTGACCCCCGCCGTGCTGGTGCTGGAGGACCTGCACTGGGCCGACCCGGCGACCTGCGACCTCCTCGCATACCTGGGCAGCCACCCGGTGGACGGCCTGGCCGTGCTGCTGACCGCCCGTACCCCGGCGCCCGGTGGCAGCACACCGATCCACGAGGCGCTGGCGCGTACCCCGCCGTGGGCGGTCACCCGCGTGCCGCTGGGCGCGCTGGCCGCCGGGGACGTCCGTCGGCTGGCCGCTCGGACGCTGCGGCTGGACGATCCGCCGCCGGAACTGACCGCCACCCTGCTCGAGCGGACGGCCGGGATCCCGTTCGTGGTGGAGGAGGTGCTGCGCACCCTCGCCGAGCGGGGCGGTGATCCGCTGGCCGACGGGAGCGTCCCGTTCGTGCTGCGGGACGTGCTGCTCTGGCGGCTGCGCCCGCTCGACGAGGCCACCCGGGAGGTGCTCGGCGCGGCGTCCGTGCTGGGTCTCGTGCCGGACCAGCGCATCCTCGCCGCCGCGCTCGGCCAGGACCGGGCCGCGGTCCGCACGGCGCTGACCGCGGCCCACCGGGCGGGGCTGCTGCACGACACCGGCGAGGGGCTGCGCTTCCGGCACGACCTGGCCCGGCAGGTGGTCTACGACATGGTGCCCCGGGACACCCGGGAGTGGCTGCACCTGCGCGTCGCGCGGGTGCTGGAGCGGGAACGGCCCCGGCCGGTGGCCCAACTCGCGCACCACTACCGGCTGGCCGGCAGCGGCGCCGACTTCGTCCGCAACGCCGAGGCCGCCGCCGACCTGGCCACCGAACGCGGGGACGACGCGACCGCGGCCGGTTTCCTGCTCCAGACCATGGCCGTCGCCGAGCTGCCCCGACCGGTACGGGCACGGCTCGCCGGCAAGCTGGGCCGGTCGGCCATCGACGGGCTCAGCCAGGCCGAGGCGATCCCGGTGCTGGAGCGGCTGCTCGCCGACCGGCGGCTGCCGCCCGGCGCCCGGGGCGAGCTGGGTCTGGTGCTCGGGCGGATGCTGCGCCAGCAGGGTGAGGCGCTGCGCGGGTACGCCGAGATCGAGCGCGCCGTGTCGTTCCTGCGGGCGCCCCGGCGGCGGGCCCCGGCCCTCGCGGTACTGGCCGCCCCGGACACGGTGGTCGGCCGGCACGTCGACGACCACCTCGCCCGGTGCGCGGAGGCGGAAGCCGCGGCGGTCACCAGTGGGGACCCGGCGGCACACCTCGCGGTCCGGATCGCCCGTGCGTCGCTCCTGCTGGAGCTGGGCGATCCGGCGGCCTGGGCGGTCATCGCGGAGCTGCGCGCCTCCGTGGAGCTGGCGGAGCGACCCCGGGAGCACGCGCGGGCCTGCCTGAACTGGGCGCAGGGCGCGCTGCACGCCGGGCACCTGGGGCAGGCCGCCGCGCTCCTGGCCGCCGGACGGGAGCTGGTCGAGGAGACCGGCTACGAGCGGCTCGCCCGGCTGGTCGCCGCCGCCGAGCGGATGCCGGTCACCCTGCTCGACGCCCGGGCCGAGCTGGCCACCGTGCTCGCCCGTACCGGCGACGACGTGACGCGGGCCGAGCGGGCGCTGCGGGAGGTGATCACCGACGCGCGGCGGGTCGGTGCGATCTGGCCGCTGGTGCAGGCGCTCTCGGCGCTGGCCCGGCTGACCCTCGCCGGCCGCCCGGAGGAGGCCGTCCGGCACGCTGCCGAGGCGTTGTCGCTGGTGCGGGGCAAGGGGATCTGGGCGTGGGCCGCCGAAGCCGTCCTGGTGCTGGCCGAGGCTGCCGTGGCGGCGGGAGAACCGGAGCGGGCCGCCCGGGCGGTGGCCGACCTGGCCGCCGGCATCCAGGGGCGGGACGCGCCGGTGGCGTTGGTCGCGCTGAGCCGGTGCCGGGAGCTTCTCCCCGCCGGGCGGTTCATCGACGGCGTACGCGGTGTTTCCGGAATGTGACGGAGAGTACCCGGCCGGGGGCCGCCCGGAGGGCTCTGCGCACGTGGCGCGGGCAGCAGCCCGGAGTAGCCTCTATTTCCTGGTTGTTACTGAAATGTTGGCCCCCGCGCTTGCACAAGATCCTCCGGCTGAATAGGTTGCCGTCGGCAACAAAAGCAGGTGCGGGCCAGACCCCTTCGGAGAGATCATGACATTGGCGAGGTGGTGAACGATGAGCGAGGCTCCTGTCCTCCTGGAGATGCGCTCCATCACCAAGGAGTTCCCCGGGGTGCGGGCCCTCTCCGACGTGAACCTTGCGGTACGCGCCGGTGAGATCCACGCCATCTGCGGCGAGAACGGCGCGGGCAAGTCCACGCTGATGAAGGTCCTCAGCGGGGTGTATCCCTACGGCAGCTACGACGGCACGATCGTCTATCGAGGGGCGGAAAGTCGCTTCTCGGACATCCGGAGCAGCGAGAACGCGGGCATCGTGATCATCCACCAGGAGCTCGCGCTGATCCCGCACATGTCGATCACCGAGAACATCTTCCTCGGCAACGAGCCGCGCAAGCGGGGTGCGATCGACTGGAAGGCCGCCAACCGGATGGCGCTGGACCTGATGGCCCGGGTCGGCCTCGAAGAGGACCCGGACACCCTGATCAAGGACATCGGAGTCGGCAAGCAGCAGCTGGTGGAGATCGCCAAGGCGTTCGCCAAGGACGTCAAGCTGCTCATCCTGGACGAGCCGACCGCGGCCCTGAACGAGGAGGACTCGCGGCACCTGCTCGACCTGCTGCGCGGCTTCCGCGAGCGCGGCATCACCTCGATCATCATCTCGCACAAGCTGAACGAGATCGAGGCGATCGCCGACCGGATCACCATCCTCCGGGACGGCCAGACCGTCGAGACGCTGGACGTCAAGGCCGACGGCGTCGACGAGGACCGGATCGTGCGGGGCATGGTCGGCCGGGAGCTGCACAGCCGGTTCCCGGACCACACGCCGAAGATCGGCGAGGTCTTCTTCGAGGTCCGCGACTGGACCGTCCGGCACCCCATCTCCGCCGAGCGGCTGGTCGCCAAGAACTCGAACTTCGTCGTACGTCGCGGCGAGATCGTCGGCTTCGCCGGCCTCATGGGCGCCGGCCGTACCGAGCTGGCCATGAGCGTCTTCGGCCGCTCCTACGGGGTGTACGAGTCCGGGACGATCATCAAGGACGGCAAGGAGATCGTCCTGAAGTCGGTCGCCGACGCGATCGCCAACGGGCTCGCGTACGTCAGCGAGGACCGCAAGGCAATCGGCCTGAACCTGCTCGACGACATCAAGATGTCGACGGTGGCGGCCAAGCTGTCGAAGATCACGCATCACGGCGTGCTCAGCGAGGTCGACGAGTACCGGGCGGCCGAGGCGTACCGCCGGGACCTGCGGATCAAGGCCCCGACGGTCGACGAGGGCGTCGACAAGCTCTCCGGTGGCAACCAGCAGAAGGTCGTACTGGCGAAGTGGATGTTCACCGACCCGGACCTGCTGATCCTCGACGAGCCGACCCGTGGCATCGACGTGGGCGCCAAATACGAGATCTATGGCATCATTCAGCGGCTCGCTGACCAGGGGAAGGGCGTCGTCGTCATCTCCTCGGAGCTGCCTGAGCTGATCGGGATCTGCGACCGCATCTACACGGTGTCCGAAGGCGCCATCACCGGCGAAGTCGCCCGCCAGGACGCGAACCCGGAAACCCTCCTCAAGCTGATGACCTCGACTAAGAAGATGCAGACACGATGAGCCGACTGAAGGAACTCCAGAAGAACCTCTTCGGAGGCACCACCTCCAACGCCCGCCAGTTTGGGATGATCTTCACGCTGGTCGCGATCGTCGTCCTGTTCCAGATCTGGACGGACGGGCTGACCCTGCGGTCGGACAACCTGATCGCGCTCTTCCAGCAGAACTCGTACATCCTCATCCTGGCCATCGGCATGCTGATGGTGATCGTCGCCGGGCACATCGACCTCTCGGTCGGCTCGATCGCCGCCTTCACCGGCATCCTGGTCGCCAAGGCGATGGCCGAGTGGAACCTGCCCTGGCCCGTGGCGATCCTCTTCGGCCTCGCCATCGGCGCGATCATCGGCGCCTGGCAAGGGTTCTGGGTGGCCTACATCGGGGTGCCGGCGTTCATCGTCACCCTGGCCGGCATGCTGCTCTTCCGCGGCGGCAACCAGTTCATCGGTAACGCCAACACCATCCCGGTGCCCGAGGGCTTCCGGGTGATCGGCTCCGGGTTCCTGCCCGAGGTCGGGCCGAACACCGGCTACAACAACCTCACCCTGCTGCTCGGCCTCGCGGGCTGCGTCGCGGTGGTGTGGCGCGAGCTGTCGGCGCGCAAGACGCGCCGGGACATGAACGCCGATCCCGCGCCGATGTGGATCTCCATCCTGCGGATGGCGGTCATGGTCGGTGTGCTCGTCTTCGTCTCGCTCCGCTTCGCCAGCGGTCGCGTCGGCACGAGCTTCCCGGTCTCCGGCATCATCCTCGTGGCGCTGGTGATCGCCTACTCCTTCTACACCCGCAACACCGCGGGCGGCCGGCACATCTACGCCGTCGGCGGCAACTTCCGGGCGGCCGAGCTGTCCGGCGTGAAGCTCAAGCGGGTCAACTTCTACGTCATGATGAACATGTCCGTGCTGGCGGCGCTGGCCGGCATGATCTTCGTGGCCCGTTCGGCGGCCTCCGGACCGCAGGACGGCAACGGCTGGGAACTCGACGCCATCGCCGCGGTCTTCATCGGCGGCGCGGCCGTCTCCGGCGGCATCGGCACCATCAGCGGCTCGATCGTCGGCGGTCTGGTCATGGCCGTGCTCAACAACGGTCTGCAGCTGATGGGCGTCGGCACCGACCGGGTCCAGATCATCAAGGGCCTGGTCCTGCTGCTGGCGGTCGCCCTCGACGTCTACAACAAGCGGCAGGGACGCTTCTCGATCATCGGAAGCCTCACCCGCTCGTTCCGCCGCGACACCCCCGCGGCACCACCACCGACGTCCGACGCGGACCGCGAGCCCGCCAAGGCACCAGTGGCCGGCTGACGCCGACCACTTCCCTCACCACCAAGAAAGGCACCCAACCCTCATGCGCAACATCATCGGCAAGGCGGTGGCCGTCGGCGCCATCGCGGCGCTTGCCCTCACCGCCTGCGGCTCCGGCCGCGACGAGGGCACCAGCGGCTCGGGCTCCGAGGCCAAGGGCTTCCCGGCCAACTCCCTGATCGGTGTGGCCCTGCCGGCCAAGACCTCGGAGAACTGGGTCCTCGCGGGCGACCTCTTCACCAACGGTCTCAAGGAGGCCGGTTTCCAGGCTGACGTGCAGTACGCGGGCGCGTCGACCACGGTCGCCGACCAGCAGGCGCAGATCACCGCCATGGTCACCAAGGGCGCCAAGGTCATCGTCATCGGCGCGACCGACGCCGCGCAGCTGTCGACCCAGGTCGCCGCCGCGCACGCCGCCGGCGCGAAGGTCATCGCCTACGACCGGCTGATCGTCAACTCGCCGGACGTCGACTACTACGTCGCGTTCGACAACTTCAAGGTCGGCCAGCTCCAGGGCCAGGCCCTGCTGGACGGCATGAAGGCCAAGAAGCCGAACGGCCCGTACAACATCGAGCTGTTCTCCGGCTCGCCGGACGACAACAACGCCAAGGTCTTCTTCGACGGCGCGATGGACGTGCTGAAGCCGGAGATCGACAAGGGCAACGTGGTCGTCGCCTCGAAGCAGACCGACGTCAAGCAGACCGCCATCCAGGGCTGGAAGGCCGAGGGTGCGCAGGCCCGTATGGACCAGCTGCTGACCTCGACCTACGGCAACAAGGAGCTGGACGGCGTCCTCTCCCCGAACGACACCCTGGCCCGCGCGATCATCACCTCGATCAAGGGTGCCGGCAAGCCGGTCCCGGTGGTCAGCGGCCAGGACTCCGAGGTTGAGTCGGTCAAGTCGATCATGGCTGGCGAGCAGTACATGACGATCAACAAGGACACCCGGAACCTGGTCAAGCAGACCATCGAGATGGTGAAGGCTCTGCAGGCCGGCAACAAGGCCGAGGTGAACGACACCAAGTCCTACAACAACGGCGTCAAGGTCGTCGACACGTACCTGCTTCCGCCGGTCGCCGTCACCAAGGCGAACGCGGCCGAGGCGTACGCGAACGACCCGAAGCTCTCGCCGCTCACCAAGTAAGTAAGCACCGCAGTACGACGTCGGGTCCCGGAGATCTCCGGGACCCTTCGTCGTACCGGCGCACCCTGAACGACGTGGCACCGGACGAGAGGCGGCTCGAACGTGCGGCAACGTGTGCTGTCCGGGATCCCCCGGGACGGTCGAGACCCGGGCTCGCCGACCGCGCCGGCTCTCGGCGCCAGCCAGGAGGAGACCCGTCGGCAGAACCTGGGCGCTGTGCTGCGCCACGTCCACCTACACGGGCCGACCAGCCGGGCCGAGTTGACCAGCCGGCTCGGCCTCAACCGCAGCACGATCGGGGCGCTCGCCGGCGACCTCGCCACCGTCGGCCTGGTGACCGAAGAGGCGGCACCCACCGCCGGCCGCCGCGCCGGCCGCCCCTCGCTCGTGGTGAGCCCCCGCTCAGGACGGGTCTACACCAAGGCGTTGAGCATCGAGGTGGACCGGCTGCGCGCGGCCCGCATCGGCCTCGGCGGCCGCATCCTCGACCTGCGTCAGACCGACCGCCCACCCGGCATGTCCGCCGTCGACGCCGTCGGCGCGCTGGCCGCCCTGGTCCGTGACATGGAGCGCCTCGTCGAGGCGGACAGGGTCTGCGTGGGCGGCGCCGTCGCGGTGGCGGACTCCACCCGCGCCCCCGACGGGCGGATCCGGATCGGCGGGCCCGACGACGCCCTTCGCGCCGAGGTCGCGGCCCAGTTCGCCGACGGTCCCGCCGTCG
This sequence comes from Micromonospora sp. NPDC051006, assembly GCF_044456245.1. NCBI lineage: Bacteria > Bacillati > Actinomycetota > Actinomycetes > Micromonosporales > Micromonosporaceae > Micromonospora > Micromonospora sp. NPDC051006. The sequence continues at coordinate 230,111 of NZ_JBITFP010000004.1, read as the reverse complement.
TGCTGGGCGACCTCGCCGACATCGCCGGCCTCGCGGAACACGCCCGGGGCGCGGCGGCCGGCAGTGACGATCTCGTCTATCTGCACGGTGGCCCCGGCGTCAGCGCCGGCATCATCGTCGGCGGCCGGCTGGTCGTCGGCCACCGTGGGCACAGCGGCAAGGTGGGCCACATGGTCGTCAACCCGGACGGGCTGCCGTGCTGGTGTGGCTCACGCGGCTGCTGGGAGACCGAGATCGGCGAGGCGGCGCTGCTGCGGCACGCCGGCCGGCACGCGGACGCGCCGGGCGCGGTCGCCGAGGTGCTGCGCGCGGCGGTCAGCGGTGAGCCCACGGCCAGTGCCGCGGTCGACCACGTCGCCGACTGGCTCGGCTTCGGTCTGGCCAACCTGATCAATGTGATCAACCCGCACACCGTCGTGCTCGGCGGCTCCCTGCGTGCGGTCCACGCCGCCGGGACGGGCACCGTACGCCGCCGCCTGGACGAACTGGCCCTGCCCACCTCGGCTCCGCGCCAGGTGCGGCTGCGACCGGCGGCGCTCGGCCGCGACGCCGCCCTGATCGGCGCCGCCGAACTCGCCTTCGACCAGTTGCTGGCCGACCCGCTCAGCGTCGGCGTACCCGGCTGACCACTGCGGCCGCCCGAGCCCGGGCGGCGCTGCTCACCACCAGCCGAACCGGGGCGGGAACCGCAGGATCCGGTCGTCGCCGGCGGCCGGGGTGCCCCGACCGTCGCGGTTGCTGGTCACCACCCAGAGCGATCCGTCCGGCGCGGCCACCACTGTCCGCAGCCGACCATAGGTGCCGACGAGCTGCGCCGTGGGGGTGCCGGCACCGCCGGCGCCGTCGAGCGGCACCACCCACAGCCGGGTGCCGCGCAGGGCCGCGACGTACAGCGTCCCGCCCACGATCGCCGCGCCGCTGGGCGAGGACTCCGCGGGTCGCCAGGTCACGATCGGGTCGCGGAAGCGCGGATCGCCGGAGACTCCCTCGACGACGGGCCAGCCGTAGTTGCCGCCGGGCACGATGCGGTTGACCTCGTCCCAGCTGCTCTGACCGAACTCGGTCGCGTAGAGCCGGCCCCGCCAGTCCCAGGCCAGGCCCTGCACGTTGCGGTGGCCGAGGCTGTAGACCAGCGACCCGGCGACCGGGTTGTTCGCGGGCACACCGCCGTCGGGTCGCAAGCGCAGAATCTTGCCGTTGCGGCTTCGCGGGTCCTGCGCCGTGGCGGCCTGCCCGGCGTCGCCGACGCCCGCGTAGAGCATCCCGTCGGGGCCGAACGCGATGCGACCGCCGTCGTGCACCGCGGCCCGGGCGAGCCCGGTGAGAATCGGCTGCTGCAGCCACGGCGCGCTGAGCCGGAAGCGGACGATCCGGTTGTCGACGCTGGAGGTGAAGTACGCGTACACGTAACGGTCGAGGCGGTAGTTGGGCGAGACGGCCAGCCCGAGCAGCCCGGCTTCGCCGGTCGCGGCGACCCCGGCGATCTGCGCGACCGGCCGGGGCGCCGACCCACGACGGACCTGCAGCACCCGCCCGCTGTTGCGCTCGCCGACGAGCGCGCTGCCGTCCGGCAGGAAGGCCAGTCCCCAGGGCGCTTCGAGCCCGGTGGCGACGACCGTCGGTCGGGTGAAGTCGTACCCCCACCAGCCGTACGCATCCGCACTCACGGACTGGTGGGCGCTGGCCGAGGCGGGCAGCCCGGCGACGCTGACGCACACGGCGAGGACGATTCCAGCGACAACACCGCGTCTTCTCACGCCACACCCCTGGACCAACTCGACAGCCGCCGGTCGACACCGGCGTCACCCGCCTCGCCAGAAGCGACGGGCACGCGACCAGGCTCCACGTCCCGCCGTCACGGCATCGTCACCGCGGCGGGCAGGGCATAGACGCCGCCCGTGCCCGCGGCGGGGCGGGGGGGTGCAGCTCCCCCGGCGCGGCCGGCGCCCAGCGTGGTGGTCTACCGGCACACCGTCCCCTGACGGCCGGTGGCGGCAAGACCGGCCGCCGGTCAGATCTGCGCGGGCCGGTAGCCGGGTGCGCTGTCGACAGCCGGCCGGCGCACACGACCTGGGCGCCAGGTGGCGACGAGCGCGGCGGCGAGCAGGAGTTCGGCGATGTCGCCGCCGTAGTACATGATCTCCGCGCCGCCCTGGACCTCGGCGACCGGGGCGTCGATGTCGACCCAGTACCCGCCGTACATCAGCTGTGAGATGACGGCGTGCCCCGCGATGGCGAAGCCGAGGTAGACCAGGCGGGTACGGACACCGGGCCGAGCGGGTGCGGGGTCGGGGCCGGCGATGACGTAGGCGAACAGGCAACCGCTGAGCAGGAAATGGGCATGCAGCAGCCAGTGCCCGGCCGGCTGGGTCGCGGCGTGGTGGTAGAGCGGGGTGAAGTAGAGCGGCACGAGGCTGCCGGTGGAGAGCAGCAAGGCGGTGGCCGGGTGCGCCAGTAGCCGGGTCGGGCGGCTGCGCAGCACGGCGGTCAGCGCTCGACCGCGGCGCGCGGGCACGGTCCGCAGCAGCAGGGAGACCGGGGCGCCGAGCACCAGAGCGATCGGCGCGTACATGCCGATGAGCAGGTGCTGGGCCATGTGCGCACGAAAGTCGGTGTGGGCGAGCGGCGCGACGGGCGGCAGGAGCGCGACGGCAAGCAGGGCGAGCCCGGCCGCGAAGCTGGCCGTCCGCCACCGGCTCCAGCCCAGGACCGGATTACGGCGGCGGGCCCGGTAGGCCAGGTAGCCGTACAGCTGTGCGCAGAGGAGCAGGGCTACGACAGGAAGCAGCCACTCGGGGAGACTGCCGCCTGCTCCGTGGTCGTGCCCGGTGTGGGTCCCATGGCCCATCAGGCGCGCCGTTCAGCCTGCCGGGCGGCGGGATCGTAGGGCTTTCCGCTGCGCTGGAGCAGGTAGCCACCGATGAGCAGCAGCGCGCCCAGCACGAGGAAACCGATGTCCCACCACAGCTGGTGGGGGCCGCCGTGCACGTGGTGGATGCCCAGGATGTGGTGGTCCAGCACGCCTTCGACGAGGTTGAACAGACCCCAGCCGGCCAGGATCCAGCCCCACAGCACCCGTGAGGTCCACACCCGGCGGCGGTTCTCGGTGACCCGGGCGTAGAGGACCGCCAGGCCGACGAGTACCGAGACCCAGCACACGGTGTGAAAGATGCCGTCCCACAGGGTGTTCATCTCCAGCCCGGAGACCGTCTTCGGGTTGTAATACCGCACCCCGATGTTGTCGGTGTTCGTGCTGGTCAGCAGGTGGTGCCACTGAAGGAGCTGGTGCAGCAGGATGCCGTCGACGAAGCCGCCGAGTCCCACGCCCAGCACTATCCCCGGCAGTCGGAGGCTTGCCGGCGCCCCACCCACCCGGGCCTCGCCCACGGTGTTCGTCATCGTCGCGTCTCCATCGCTTCGCCGCCGCTCGGCAGTCTTTCGCCCGTTCCCGGTGAGAACCTGGCGAAACGTCGCCGTGCGGTCGCCGCGCCCGGTACCGACCCGCCCGGGCACGTCCGCCCGGATGTGCGACGCGCCGGGGTGAGGTGTGAGCGAGCTACGCCGACGCCGCCCGGTCGACGAGAGCCTGCGCGACGTCGCGCAGCTTGCGGTTGGAATCCTGGGACACCTTCGCGAGGATGCCGAACGCCTGCTCGGCGCCGCACCGCCGCTCCCCCATGATGATGCCCTTGGCCTGTTCGATGACGGCCCGACTCTCCATGGCCAGCTGCAGTTGCTGCGCGAGGGTGGCCGCGGCGTCGTACAGGTGGGCGTTGCTCACCGCCACCGCGGCGTAGCTGGCGAACGTCCTGGCCACGGTGACGGCCTCGTCGTCGAACGCGCCGGGTTCGCGGCCGTAGATGTTGAGGGCCCCGACCACGGCTTCCTGGATCGGCAGCCCGATGGAGAGCGAGCTACCGGCGACGGAGCGGGCGTGCTCGGCCCAGCCCGGCCATCTCGTCTCGGCGGCCGTGTCCGGCACCGACAGGGTGTTCCCGGTGGTGGCAGCGTCCAGGCACGGGCCCTGGCTGTGCTCGTACTGCCACTCGTCCAGCTCGCGGGCGAGGTCGTTGGTGAAAGCGGCGCTGCGCGCGTCCGGCCCCCGCACGAGCGTCACCGACACCCCCTCGGCACCCGGGATGTTCTGCTCCGCCAGCTCGGCGACCCGGCCGAGGACCCCGTCGAGGTCCAGAGCGTCCAGTTTGATCTGACCCAACTCGGCCAACGCACCGGTCGGGTCGAGGGGTAGCTGCGCCACGAGGTCACGTCCTCGGGTAGCGACACGTTCACGGGTGATCGAGCCTCCGAGCCTATACCCGCGCGAGCCCCGCCCAGCTGTGCCCGGCGGCGGGCCGCGTCGCGCCTGGCACAACCACCGGCGCCACCCTAAGCTGCTTCCTGGGTCAAGCCACGTGCCCACCTTCCACCTCGACCGAGAGGCCGGCACGTGAGCACCTCGCTGACGGTAGGCGAAGAAGCCTCCCCGCACCCCGACACGGTCATCGTTCGCGTGACCGGCGACCTCGACCTGGACACCTGCCCCTTGCTGCTGCTGAGCCTGCTGGCCGCCGTGGGCGAGCATCCCACCGTCTGTTGTGACCTCAGCGAGGTCACCTTCTGCTGCGCGGCCGGGGTGTCCGCACTGCTCACGGTCGCCCACGAGGCCGAAGGCCGCGGGCACCGCTTCGTCGTCCGCGGCGCCCACGGCGTGACCGCACGCGTCCTGCGTGACACGGGCGTCGACGAGTTCCTGCGCCTCGGTCGCCGCCTGGCCGCGGAGCACGAGGTGGCACGACGGCCGGCTGATCGGCCGGGCGAGGCGACCCTCCCTGATCCCTGCCCGTGAGACTCGACAACCGACGCATGATCGGGGACGCCCACCCGTACGAACACAAACCGCGAGCCGGTCGCTGGTGCGGTGGGCGACGGAACCGTCCCAGTAGTGCGCCTTCGACGCCCGTTGGCGGTTCGGAGGTGGATGTGACGGCGCACGGGCGTTAGCCACGGGCGGGCGGGGGAAGGCAACTGGTCCACGGGGGTTGGATGGAGACCCCGACACGCATCGGGAGGCTGACATGGCCGATCGCGAGCAGCTGCACGACCTGCGCCAGCGGGCTCACAACGCCGGCATCGAGGGCAACTCGAAGATGACCGAGGGCCAGCTGCGGGATGCCTTGAAGAGGGTCGGTAAGGGCAGCGATCCCCAGATGGCCAAGCGGCAGGCCAAGGGCTGAGCCAGTTGCACCGAGGACGCCGGCACTCGATTCGAGTGCCGGCGTCGGTGCTTTCGGGAACCACCTCCGGAGCGAACGGGTCACGGCGCCCTCCGCCTGCCAGGCTTGTGGTGCGGGGTGTTGCCACTGCGGACGATGACGCTGAACTGCCCGTCGGACTCCATCCGCACCTCGTGCACGTCGGCGAGGTCCTCGACGCCCTGCTCGCGCAGCTGACCGCGCAACTCCTCCTCCGTCACCAGCTCACGGCGCATGTTGCGGCGCAGCATCCGGCCGTCGCGCACCAGCACCAGGGAGCCGGGGTGAATGATCCTCGCGGCGGCCGGCCAGCGGTACGCGAGCGCGTCCAGCAGGTACGACCAGCCGATGATCACCGCGACGAGGAGGATCCCGTCGGTCACCGAGGTGTAGTCGTCGGACATCCCGTTCTGGGCGGCGTCGGCGATGAGCACGATGACGAGCAGGTCGGTCACGCCCGTGGTGCCGCTCTCCCGCTTGAGCAGGACCCGCAGCATGAAGAACAGGGTCAGGTAGATGGCACTGCCCCGCGCGACGATCTCCAGCAGCGGGGTGTCGGGAACGACGACCTTCCCCCAGTCCGTCACCTCCGGGGGCTACCCGGGTGGCCGCCGGCCATGCGAGGCCGACTGGACCTACCGCGGCACCGGCGCCACCGGCGTCGAGACGCACCACCCCAGTTCGCACGTTTCGCACTGCCCCACCCCGATGGGTGTGACGATCGGGTTTCCGGAGAAGTAACCGATTCGGGGAAGCGGGCAGAGCGGTGACGCTGGTGACGCCGGTGGACGGGGACAGCGCCGGGTGACAGGGCGGCCCACGCCGATGCGGGCGCCCCGGGGAGAGGAGAGGGTCGTGGTCGATCGGATCGCCGATCCGTGGGGTGAGCGGACGCCGTACGGGCCGGGAGAGCAGTGGCCGGTGCGGGTGGACCGCTTCCTCGCCGACGGCCGGAGCGAGTCGGACGTGGAGCGCTGGGCGCAGTCCGCCTCGGTGCTGCACTCCAACGGCGACGCGATGGACATCGCGGTGGCGGGCGGCCGGATTGTCGGGGTGCGCGGTCGGGCGGTGGACCGGGTGAACCGGGGCCGGCTCGACCCGAAGGACCTCTACGGCTGGCAGGCCAACCACAGCCCGGACCGGTTGACCCGGCCGCTGGTCCGCGACGGCGGCCGGCTGGTGGAGACCGACTGGGACACCGCGATGAACCGGGTCGTCGCCCGGTCGAAGGAACTGCTCGACGGCCCGGGCGGCTGGGGGCACTTCGGCTTCTACACCACCGGACAGCTGTTCCTGGAGGAGTACTACGCCCTCGGCGTCATCGGCAAGGCCGGCCTCGGCACGCCGCACATGGACGGCAACACCCGGCTCTGCACCGCAACCGCGGCGGCGGCGTTGAAGGCGAGCTTCGGCACGGACGGTCAGCCCGGCTCGTACACCGACATCGACCACTGCGACGCGATCGCCCTGTGGGGGCACAACGCCGCGGAGACCCAGACGGTGCTCTGGATGAGGATGCTGGACCGCCGGCGCGGGCCGAACCCGCCGACGATGCTCGCCGTGGACCCGCGCGCGACCTCGGTGGCCCGGGAGGCCGATCTGCATCTGGCGGTGCGCAACGGCACCAACATGGCGCTGATGAACGGCCTGCTCCGCGAGATCATCCGCCGCGGTTGGTACGACCGCGACTACCTGGCGGCCCACACGATCGGCTTCGAGGAGCTGTGCCGGGTGGTCGACGGCTACCCGCCGAAACGGGTCGCCGACATCTGCGACGTGCCTGCCGCCGACGTGGAGCGCGCCGCCGAACTGCTCGGCGCCTCGCAGCGGCTGCTCTCCACCGTGCTCCAAGGCTTCTACCAGTCCAACCAGGCCACCGCCGCGGCCTGCGCGGTCAACAACCTGCACCTGATCCGGGGCATGATCGGCCGCCCGGGCGCCGGCATCTACCAGATGAACGGCCAGCCGACCGCGCAGAACACCCGGGAGGCCGGCGCCAACGGCGACCTGCCCGGCCTGCGCAACTGGGAGAACACCGCGCACATCGAAGAACTGGCCCGGCTCTGGAACGTCGACGTCGACATGATCCCGCACTGGGCGCCGCCGACGCATGCCATGCAGATCTTCCGGTACGCCGAGCAGGGCTCGATCAAGCTGCTCTGGATCACCGCCACCAACCCGGCGGTGTCCCTGCCCGACCTGTCGCGCATCCGGCGGATCCTGAAGCAGCCGGAGCTGTTCGTGGTGGTGCAGGATCTCTTCCTGACCGAGACGGCGGAGCTGGCCGACGTGGTGCTGCCCGCCGCGACCTGGGGCGAGAAGACCGGCACCTTCACCAACGTCGACCGGACGGTGCACCTCTCCGAGAAGGCGGTCGAACCACCCGGCGAGGCCCGCCCCGACCTGGACATCCTTCTCGACTACGCCCGCCGCATGGACTTCCGCGACCGTGACGGCAAACCGCTGATCCCCTGGCGAGGGCCGGAGGAGGTGTTCGAGGCGTGGAAGGAGTGCAGCCGTGGCCGGCCCTGCGACTACACCGGCCTCAGCTACGACCGGCTGCGTGGCGGCTCCGGCATCCAGTGGCCGTGCACCGACGAGCACCCCGACGGCACCGAACGGCTCTACTCCGACGGTGTCTTCCCCACCGATCCGGACTACTGCGAGACCTACGGGCAGGACCTCGCCACCGGCGCCGAGTTCACCGAGCCGGAGTACCGCGCCAAGGAACCGAACGGCCGCGCTTTCCTGCACACCGTCGATTACCAGCCGTCTCCAGAGGTGCCCGACGACGAGCATCCGATGCTGCTCACGACCGGCCGCACCGTCTACCAGTTCCACACCCGCACCAAGACCGCCCGCGCCCCGCAGCTGGATGCCGCCGCCCCCGAGGTGTGGGTGGAGCTCAACCCGGACGACGCCGGCCGCCTCGGCATCACCGAGGGCGACCTGTCGGCGTCGCCTCACCACGCGGCGGCATCCAGGCCCGTGCCCGGCTCTGTGGCATCCGCCCCGGCGTGGTGTTCCTGCCGTTCCACTACGGCTACTTCGACGTCGACCCGCACGACCGGACACCCCGGGCTGCGAACGAACTCACCCTCACCGCCTGGGACCCGGTCTCCAAGCAGCCCATCTTCAAGGTGGCGGCCGTCGCGGTCACCAAGTTGGCCGACGGCGGCGGCGTGCCGTCGCCGGCGCCCACCGTCGGCGGCAGCGCCCCCGTCGTCGGCCCGGTGCCGGACACTGTCGGCGGGCCGGCCGCGCAATCCGTCAGCGAAAGGAGATGAGCGGTGCACCTCGCCCACTACCTCGGCCTGCTCCACCGTGCCCAGACCAACCTCGCCAGCGCGTTCCGGCAGGTGGGCGAGGCCCACGCCGAGGAGCCGGACATCTTCCACCTCTGCCAGCAACAGGCGCGACGCTGCGACGCGCACGCCGAGCGGCTGCGGCCCTTCACGACCCGATACGCGCAGGACGTCGCCACCGAACCCGACCGGCTGTACTCGCAGCTGTTCACCGGCACCCGGACCGGCGGCCTCGGGCTGCTGCGTGACCTGCAGGACCTCTACCTGATGGCCGCCGAGTGCGACATCACCTGGACCGTCGTCGGCCAAGCCGCCTACGGCGCCCGCGACGAGGAACTCCTGGCCGTCGTCAAGCGCTGCGAGGAGGAGACCGCCATCCAGCTCAAGTGGCTGCGTACCCGGATGAAACAGGCCGCCCCGCAGGCGCTCGTCGTCGCCGAGTGATCGCCACCGCTCCGTCCCGGTCGCAGGTGCGGGCCCGCCCGGTCAGCACGGGGTCGGGTCGCTGAACGGTCGCGTCCAGCCGCTCCCCCACGCCCGAGCCGGCGCGCGTCGGCGCTGGCCCGGCGGGGCCGCCGGTTGGCCCGGCCAGGCCAGGCAACCGGGTACGAGCACGGTACGCACTTCCACGAGGAGGACACCGTGTTCAGCCACGTCAAGGATCTACAGTTCGAGGCCAAGCCAGACGCCCCCGACGCCGCCTTCGCCCGCCGCCTGCAGGAAGTGCTGGGCGGCAAATGGGGCGAGATGACCGTCGCCAACCAGTACCTCTTCCAGGGCTGGAGCTGCCGGCTCCCCGGCAAGTACAAGGACCTGTTCCTCGATGTCGGCACCGAGGAGATGGGGCACGTCGAGATGATCTGCACGATGATCGCCCGCCTGCTGGACAGCGCGCCACTGTCGGTCCAGGAAGCGGCGGCCGAGGACAACCCGATGCTGACCGCGATCTACTCCGGGTCGAATCCGGCGCACTTCATCCACTCCGGAGGTGGTCCACTGCCGGTGGACAGCAACGGGGTGCCCTGGAACGGCGCCTTCATCACCGCCAGCGGCAACCTGCTCGCCGACTTCCACCTCAACGTCACCGCGGAGGCCCAGGGACGACTTCAGGTCGCGCGGCTGTTCAACATGACCGATGACCCCGGCGTCAAGCAGATGCTGCGGTTCCTGCTGGCCCGCGACACCATGCACCAGAACATGTGGCTCGCCGCGATCGAACAGCTCAAGGCGGACGGGCTCGAGGAGATGCCGGTCCCCGAGGCGTTCCCGGACGCCGAGCAGGAGACCGAGTTCGCCTACCAGTACATCAACTTCTCCGAGGGCGAGGAGGCGGCGGAGGGACGCTGGGCCTCCGGCCCGGCCCCGGACGGCAAGGGACAGTTCAGCTACCAGGCGAACCCGACGGCCCACGCGGACGCACCCATGCTGCCCCCGGCGGACCCCCGGCTCTACGGCACGATGCCGGGACCGTCCCGGGGCTGACCAGCACGAGCAGCCGGGCGGGGAACGTCCCGCGACGCCTGGTCCGCCGCCACGGTGGCGGACCAGGCGCCGTCCCGCCGCGAGGCCCGGGCAGGCAGCAATCAGCTGGGGGCATGAACGCTCGCGGCGCGGGAAGGCGCGGTTCACGCGGATACGGAGGTGGGGCGATGACTGCGAGTCGTGAACAAGATGTCTTGGATCTCCTGGTCGAGCAGCACAACGAGATCAAGAGCCTGTTCGGCCAGGTGGCCCGGGCGCAGGGCGCCGAAAAGCGCGAACTGTTCGAGAGCCTGGTACGGCTGCTCGCCGTGCACGAGAGCGCCGAGGAGATCGTCGTCCACCCCACAGCCGCACGGAAGATCGAAGACGGCAGCGCGCTGGTGGAGCCGCGCAAGCGCGAAGAGGACCAGGCCAAGCGCGACCTGGCGGCGCTGTACGACCTCGGCACCGAGCACCCGGACTTCGACGCGAAGCTGACACAGCTCGCGAACGCCGTCATCGGCCACGCCAGCCACGAGGAGACCGAGGAATTTCCGGCCCTGCGCCGCAGCGCCTCCCCGGGACAGCTGCACCGGCTCGCCGGCGCGCTCCGGGCCGCGGAGGCCACCGCGCCGACCCGCCCACACCCGCACAGCGGGGAATCCGCGAGGGCGAACCTCGTCGCCGGACCACCCATGGCCCTGTTCGACCGGGTCCGCGACGCGGTGCGCGACTGGCGAGAGTCGCACCGGGACGAGAAGGAGTCGCGCGAGCACGCACAGCGGCGTCAGGCGTGACGACCGGACCGACCCTGTCCGGGAGCGCGTTTGCCGGCGTGCGGCGGGCTGGCCGACGCCGCGTTCGCCGAAGGTCCGGATGCGGATGTCGTCAGCCAGCCATCGCGCCGGCTACTAGCCGTCGATCCGGGTGATGTTGCGGATCTTGTTGGAGGCGTCCAGCGCCGCCACCTTGTACGCCTCGGCCAGCGTCGGATAGTTGAACACCGCGTCGACCAGGTAGTCGACGGTGCCGCCGCAGCCCATCACCGCCTGCCCGATGTGGACGATCTCGGTGGCCCCGGTCCCGAAGACGTGCACGCCGAGCAGCCGGCCGTCGTCCGGCGACACGAGCAGTTTCAGCATGCCGTACGAGTCACCCACGATCTGACCGCGGGCCAGCTCGCGGTAGCGCGCGATGCCCACCTCGAACGGCGTCGAGCTCTCGGTGAGCTGCTCCTCGGTCTTTCCGACGAAGCTGATCTCCGGGATCGTGTAGATGCCGATCGGCTGCAGCTCGTGCATCTCCCGGACCGGCTCGCCGCAGGCGTGCTGCGCGGCCAGCCGGCCCTGCTCCATGGACGTGGAGGCCAGCGCCGGGAAGCCGATCACGTCGCCGACCGCGTAGATGTTCTCCACCGCGGTGCGGTAGCTCGCGTCGACCTTGATCCGCCCGCGCCGGTCGGCCGCCAGGCCGGCCGCCTCCAGCGCCAGGTCGTCGGTCTGGCCCTGACGGCCCGCCGAGTACATCACGGTGTCCGCGGCGATCTTCTTGCCGCTCTTCAGGATGCAGAGCGCGGCGGTCTGGTGCTTCTCCACGGCGGCGACCTCCTCGCCGAAGCGGAACGTCACCGAGAGGTCGCGCAGGTGGTACTTGAGCGACTCGACGACCTCTTCGTCGCAGAAGTCGAGCATCCGGTCGCGGCGCTCCACCACGGTCACCTTCGTACCGAGGGCGGCGAACATGGAGGCGTACTCCATGCCGATCACGCCGGCGCCGACCACGACCATGCTGCGGGGCACCGCCTGGAGGTTGATGACACCGTCGGAGTCCACGATCGTCCGGTCGTCGAAGTCGACGCTCTCCGGGCGGGCCGGTCGGGTGCCCGCGGCGATGACGAGCTTGTCGAAGGTGACCCTGGACTCGCGCCCGGAGCCGCCGTCCACCCAGACCGCGTGCGCGTCCGCGAACCGCCCGGTGCCGGTGATCATCACGACCCGGTTGCGGGCCAACTGGTTACGGATGACGTCGGTCTGCCGGCTGATCACGTGCTGGGTCCGGGCGGCCAGGTCGCTGACCGTGATCTCTTCCTTGACCCGGTAGCTGCTGCCGTAGAGGTCCCGCTGGCTCAGGCCGGTCAGGTAGAGCACCGCCTCGCGCAGGGTCTTGGAGGGGACGGTGCCGGTGTTGATGCAGACCCCACCGATCATGTCGCGGCGGTCCACGATGGCGACTCGCCTGCCCAGCTTGGCGGCGGCGATCGCGGCCTTCTGACCGCTGGGTCCGGAACCCAGCACCAACAGGTCGTAGTCATACACGAGCGTTAGCGTCGCAAGATGTCGCGGCGCACGCCAGACCCCCGGCTCCGGCCAGCCGATGCTCCGCCTGGTCGGCAGGGGCGCCTGGCAGCCGGATCTGGCTTGCTGGCGCCCGGTGGGTCCCCTTACCGTCGTGGGGCACCTCCCGGTGCGCAGGCAACGGCTACATCCGCTCCCAACGGGGAGACGCAGGTTCGAATCCTGCCGCCACTTCGGGTGGCGTCGACCAGCGGCCCAGGTCACCTTGGCCCGCGAGGGCCAGTCTCCGTTGCCGCTTCGATCTCGGGGGGTGCGCTCACGCCGCACGCCCGGTGCGCAGGACACGGCTACTTCATTGGTGATGGGCCCGCAGAGGGCCCTGCGGTTCGAAACCGCAAACGCCGTGTCCGATCTTGATCTCGGGCGTGCGGCGTGCGCGCCGCAACCATGATCACGACATGGCAAACTGCGTTGCCCGGCCGTCGGCACCGCCGTACGGTCGTGACCGCACTTCCCGGTGCGCAGACGACGGTTACATCTGGAGGGGCTGGAGCCCCCGTGAAGGGCCTCCGTCGTCGACATCGATCTCGGGAGGCGCGACCACACCACACACCCGGTGCGCAGGCCACGGCTACTTTGCGGATCCGCAGATGGGGGTTCGAGTCCCCCGACACCCTCGGGTGGATAGCTCAAGCGGACAGAGCGGCGGACATGGTCCGTGGCCGACTCTGATCTCGGGTGTCTGGTGTGTCGGCGTCCTCCCGAGCGACTGACGAGGGGGACGTCATGGCCAAGTTCAACTTCAGGCTGCGCCCGAACCGGCACGCGGCCGGCCACCGGCCCGTCACCGCCGAGGGCGCGCCGGGTTTCACTCGCGAGCCGCGAATCGAGCTGTTCCTGCTCGGGGTCTCGAACATGGTCGGTGAGGACACCTTCTACGAGGGCGCCGCCGACCGGGACGGCCGCTTCCGGGAGCTGATCGCCGCCGTGGCCGTGGCCGACCCCGACTGGTTCGCCCGCTTCGTGCCGTGGCTGCGGACGGGCGCGATGCTGCGCACGGCGTCCGTAGTGGCGGCACTGGAGGGTGCTCGCGCACAGGTTGCCGCAGCGATTCCGGGTTCGCGCGCCGTGGTGGACGCCGCGTTGCAGCGTGCGGACGAGCCCGGCGAGGCACTCGCGTACTGGCTGGGCCGCCACGGTCGAACGCTGCCCAAGCCGGTGAAGCGCGGCATCGCCGACGCGGCCGCCCGGCTGTACACCGAGCGGAGCCTGCTCAAGTACGACTCGGACGCGAGCCGGGTGCGCTTCGGCGACGTCATCGACCTGACCCACCCGACCGCGAAGGACGAGCGACAGGGTGACCTGTTCCGGCACGCGCTGGACCGGCGGCACCGGCGGGACAACCCGTTGCCGGCCTCGCTGACGATGCTGGCGGCGCGGGCCGAGCTCATGGCGCTGCCGGTCGAGCAGCGCCCGGAGGTCACCGACCCGGCCGTGCTGTACGCGGGGGGCATGACCTGGGAGGCGCTGGCCGGCTGGCGGCAGAGCGCGATGGACGCCGCAGCGTGGGAGGCGATCATCCCGAGCATGGGCTACCTGGCGCTGCTGCGAAACCTGCGCAACTTCGACCAGGCCGGGGTCAGCGACGCCGTCGCGGAGACGGTGGCGGCCAAGCTCTCCGACCCGGGCGAGGTCGCCGCGTCGCGGGTACTGCCGATGCGCTTCTTGTCGGCGTACAACGCGGCACCGAGCCTGCGGTGGGCGTACCCCCTGGAGAAGGCGTTGCAGCATGCGTTGGTGAACGTGCCCGCGCTGGACGGGCGGACGCTCATCCTCATCGACACGTCCGGTTCGATGAACAGTGGGTTCAGCAGGGACGGCACGCTGCGCTGCTGGGACGCGGCGACGGTGTTCGGCCTCGCGCTGGCGGCCCGGGCGCAGGCCGCCACGGTGGTCTCCTTCTCCAATGCCAGCCGGGTGTTCCCGACCGTGGCGGGCGAGTCGGTGCTGGCTGCGGTGCGCCGGTTCAAGGACGGCGGCTACTTCTACGGTGGCGGCACCGACACCGAGAAGGCGGTACGTGAGCACTACGACCGGCATGACCGGGTGGTCCTCCTCACCGACGAGCAGGCCCACTGGCACGGCGCGGCGGATGTCGCCGCCGCGGTGCCCGCGCAGGTGCCGGTGTACACCTGGAACCTGGCCGGATACCGGGTCGGGCACACGCCGACCGTCGGCAACCGGCACACCTTCGGCGGTCTCTCCGACGCCGCGTTCGCGATGGTTCCGCTCATCGAGGCCGGATCACGCGACAGTTGGCCCTTCTGACCGGCGCGGCGATCGCCCGGTGACGCGCGGAATCGCCAGGCAGGTCGGGCCGGGGGTGACGGCAGGCGCCACCGGCCGGCGCCTGCCGTGGCGGCGGTCCCTATGATCCGGCGTATGGCGTTGCTGCACCGGGCGGAACTGCACCCGACGAAGATCGAGCTTCTGACCGCGTGGCTTCCCGCGCGCCCCTGGTTCCAGGGCGAGGCGGGCGTCGGCCTCGAACGGGTCGCGGCGTACCGCTTCGACGACCCCGCCGGCGAGGTCGGGATCGAGACCATGCTGGTCCGGGCCGGCGCCGGGCCGGTGCACCAGGTGCCGCTGACCTACCGGGGCGCGCCGCTGGACGGCGCCGAGGCGTGGCTCGTCGGCACCTGCGAGCACTCCGTGCTGGGCCGCCGCTGGGTGTACGACGCCTGCGGCGACCCGGTCTACGCCGCGGCGCTGGCCACCGCGATCCTCACGAACGCCGGTCAGGCGGAGGAGTACTTCGAGCAGGACGGCCGACGCGAGTCTCGCGCGCCGAGCATGGCGATCACCGCGGACGGACCGCAGCAGGCCGATGTCCCGCGGATCGGCTCGATCGAGCAGGTGGCGGACGGCGACCCGACCCGGATCATCACCGACTCGGTCGAACTGACCGTCGTCCGGCGGATCGGTGACCACGCCGCCCTGCCCGGCAGCCGGCTGGCCGGCACCTGGGAGAGCCAGCCCGCTCCCCTGCCGCTGGCGTACGCCGCGCCGCGTCGGCCTTCCTGACCCGGCGAACGGTACGAGCGGCGCCGCACCGGGGGCCTCTCGTCCGCTGATCAGCTCGCCTCCGGCAGCCACGGCCCCAGCACGGCAGGGTCGGCGACGGTCGCCCGCACCTGCTCCCGCTCCTCGGCGGTCAACGGGAGCGTCTGGAGTCGGGTGCCCCAGTCCGGCACCCGCTCCGGCTCCCCCAGCCCGATGGACAGGTCGATCAGGCCGGCGAGCGCCAACGCCTGCTCGACGACCGGTGCGCCGTCGCCGTGGCGGCGCAACCCCGAGTTGAGTGCCCGGAAGGCGGCCCGGTCGTCGGTCTTGAACTCGCGCAGGATCCGCGCGTTGTCGAGGACCCGGGCCAGCCCTTGCAACCGCTTCGAGCCGCCGTACTCCAGCTCCGCCGGCTCGCCGCGCTGGATGAAGATGATGCTGTTTCCCGACGGGTCGATGAGGGTGAAGCGCGACGCGCCGGGCCGGTAGCGGGTTATCCGGGGTTGGCCCTTGACGAGCACCTTGCCGTAGGCGCCGCGCATCGCGTCGGTGAACGCCGCGTGGTAGGCCGCGACAGCGTCGACCATCACCAGGCAGCCGCCGGTGTTCTCCTTCGCCGGGTCCAGGTCTTTCGGCGCGGGACCGTAGTGCAGGTGGAGACCGCTCCAGCAGAAAGCCAGGTAGACGTACGGCTTCGTCTGCTCGTAGGTCACCTCGAACCCGAGCGCCCGCCAGAACGCCAGGGTCTCCTCCGGCGACACACAGTGCAGCAGCGGCACCGTGGTCTCGTTGGGCTGGACACGATCCTCGTTGGTCGTCATGGCCACTCCCGGTCCGGTCGACAGGCCGGCCATTGTGCCAGCGCCGACGATGAGGCACGACCGCCTTTCCTCCTACCCGGGGAGGAGGTGGCGCTCGGACCACCGGCCGCAACCGGGGCTCGCGGTCGGACGCGATCGGCGGTCGGGTTCACGAGCATCTACAGGCATGACCATCGACCTGCGCCGGGCGGCACACTGGCACCGCCCACTGATGCTCTTCGTCGCCGCGATGGCGGTGCTCGCCGTCGTCTCCGCGGTCGGCGTTCTCGTCGACTCGCGCGTCCTCACCGGCGCGCCGATCTGGCTCAAGCCGTTCAAGTTCGCGGTGTCCTTCGTGGCGTACGGCACCACCCTCGCCTGGATGCTCTCGCTGCTGCCGCGCCGCAGCCGGACCGCGGAGTGGGCGGGCACCGTCATCGTCGCGATGGCGGTGATCGAGATGGCGTTGATCGTCGGGCAGGTCGTGCGCGGGCAAACGAGCCACTTCAACGGAACCAGCCCCCTGAATGCCGCCCTCTTCACGGCGATGGGTGCGGCGATCATGGTGCTGTTCGTCGCGCACTTCGTCATCGGGATCGTGGTGCTGATCCGGCGCATTCCCGACCGGGTCGCCGCCCGCGCGGTCGCGTGGGGGCTCGGCCTGTCCCTGCTGGGCATGCTGGCGGCGATACCGATGGTGCTGCCGATGCAGGAGCCGGGGATCGACGGGATCTCCGGGGCGCACGCCGTCGGCGCACCGGACGGCGGATCGGGACTGCCGCTGGTCGGCTGGAGCACCACCGGCGGCGACCTGCGCATCGGGCACTTCGTGGGGCTGCACGCCCTGCAGGCGCTGCCGATCCTGGCGATCCTGCTCAACCGGTTCCTGACCCGGCTGGACGAGCGCGCCCGGGCGGGGCTCGTGGTCGTCGCCGGTGGGGCGTACGGCGTACTCACGGTCCTGTTGACCTGGCAGGCCCTGCGCGGACAGCCGCTGCTGCGCCCGGACGCGCTGACGCTGGCCGCGGTGGCGGCCCTGGTGCTCGCGACCGCGACCGCGGCGGCCCTGGTGGTGACGCGCCGGCGCGACCCGGAACTGGCGCTGGCCGCATGACCTCGACGTTGTTCACCCTGACGTTCGCGCTCGCCGCGCCCTTCTGGGCGCTGATGATCCTGCTGCCGCGCTGGTCGTGGACCGCTCGGATCGTCAACTCGCCGCTGATCGTGCTGCCGGTCCTGGTGATCTACGCGCTGCTGGTGATCCCGGCCTACCGCGAGGTGCTGCCGGCGGTGCTCTCGCCCACCCTGGACGGCGTGCGCGAACTGCTCAGCAGCGCCGACGGCGCGGCGGCGGCCTGGGCACACCTGATCGCGTTCGACCTGTTCGCCGGCCGTTGGGCGTGGCTCGACAGCCGGGAACGGGCGGTGCCGGCACTGATCATGGCGCCGGTACTGGTGCTGACGATCCTGCTCGGACCGCTCGGCCTGGCCGCCTACCTCGGGGTCCGGAGCGGGTGGCCGCGTCCGTCGGTCGCTCGTACCCCCGAGCCACAGCGCCTAGGCTGATCCCCGTGGGACGGGCGGGGCGACTCTTCGACTTGCGGGACTCGCTCGTGCGGATGGTGCTGCTCGACCTCAGCGGCGTGGGCTACCTGGTCTTCGGCACCCAGGCCGGGCACCCACCGACCGCGACACAGTGGATCCTCGCGGCGGTCGGGTTCACCGCGGCGCTGGCGCTGCACCGCCGGCCGCTGGTCAACCTGGTGACGCAGGCCGCGCTGCTGGCGGTCGCGATCCCGCTGATCGACGACATCATGGTCAACCAGGTGGGTGCCAGCTGGGCGTTGCTCGAGGTGACGATGCTGGCGCGTCGGTCACGGACCATCTGGCTCTGCACCGCGCTGCTGGCCGGGGTCGACCTGACCGATTCGATCGGCGACCCGATCGGCCGGGTCGCCTCGGGTGTCTTCGGGCTGACCCTGGAGGTCGGTCTGCCGTTGCTGCTCGGCCTGGTCATCCGGACCAACCGGGAGCTCGGCCGGCAGGCCGTGCAGCGGGCGCAGGAGGAGCAACGACGGCGGGAGTCGGAGAACCGGGCCGCGCGCGCCGACGAACGCAGCGCCATCGCCCGCGAGTTGCACGACGTCGTCGCGCATCACGTGGCATCCATGGTGCTGCGCGTCGGCGTGGCCCGGCACGTGCTCACCGACCTGGAGCCGCGGGTGGGCGAGGTCTTCGACGACGTGCACGGCACGGGGACCGCCGCTCTGGCGGACCTGCGCCGGCTGGTCGCGGTCCTACGCGACCCCGACGGGGTACGCGGTGATGCGGCGCTGACCGCCATCGAGCCGTCGGCGCTCCCCTCAGCGCTCGGCGCGGCGGTCGATCGCGCCCGCCAGGCCGGTGTCACGGTGGAGACCGACATCGACCCGGCGATCGGCTCGCTCGACGCGGTTCGCGGCCTCGCGGTGTTGCGCCTGACGCAGGAGGCGCTGACCAACGTGGCCAAGCATGCCGGCACGGCCGCGCTGGCCCGCCTGGTGGTCGCCGTGCGCGACGGGGCCCTGCACTGGGAAGTGGCGGACGACGGGCGCGGACGGGCGTCGGCGGCGGTGCCGCCCGGGGGCGGTCACGGCATCACCGGTATGCGCGAGCGGGTCGAGGTCCTCGGCGGCCGGCTGGAGGCGGGCCCGGCCGGCGCGGGTTGGCGGGTCCGCACCGTCCTGCCGGCCCCGGTCGTCACCGCCGGCTCCGTGCCGACGGCTGCCGCCTCCCCCACCGCCGCACCAATCGCCCGCGGGCTCGACGCACCGTCCGGTTCGCCCGCGCCGGAGCCGGCATGATCCGCGTCCTGCTGGTCGACGACCAGCACCTCATCCGCGCCGGGCTGCGCATGCTCTGCGAAGCCCAACCCGACATCGAGGTGGTCGGCGAGGCCGACAACGGCCGCGAGGCGATCTCCCTCGCCGCGCGGCTCCTGCCCGACGTCGTCGTGATGGACCTGCGCATGCCGGGCGTGGACGGGATCACCGCGACGAGCCGGATCCTCGCCGAACGCCCCGCTACCCGCGTGCTGGTGCTGACCACGTTCGGCGACGACGATCATCTCTATCCGGCACTGACCGCCGGTGCCTGCGGGTTCCTGCTCAAGGACGCACCCCCCGCCGACCTGCTCGACGGCATCCGCCGAGCCGCCGTGGGTGACAGCCCGTTCAGTCACGAGGTGCTGCAGCGCCTGGTCCAACGCGCGGTGCACGCCCGCGCCGAGGCGCCGCGGTCGGTGCAGGGGCTGACCGCCCGCGAGCAGGACGTGCTGGACCTGGTCGCCGATGGCCTGTCCAACGCGGAGATCGCCGACCGGCTGCACATCGGCGTCACCACGGTCAAGACCCACATCACCAACCTGATGGCCAAGACGGACAGCCCCAATCGGGTACGCCTGGCCCTGTTCGCCCGCGGGGCGTGACCCGCGCTGATCGCTCCGGTCCGGTCGCGGCCCCAGCAGTGCCGTTGGCGACGCCCTCGTTGCGGTACGCTTCCGCCCAGCTACTACTACGAGCTGTCGTGGCTGCTGTCGGTTCCGGCCGGGGAGCGGTCTCGCGCGGAGGTGCCGGATGGCGGACGACGACGCGGAGATCACCGCGTGGGCGCTGGCCGCCGGTCGGGGCGACCGGGAGGCGGCCGTCCGCTTCGTCCGGGCGACGCAGCAGCAGGCTCGGCGCTTCCTCGCCGGGCTGGTCTCCCCCGCCGAGGCGGACGACCTGACCCAGGAGACGTTCCTGCGGGCCGTGCGGGCGCTGCCGTCCTTCGCCGGTCGGTCGTCGGCGCGCACCTGGTTGCTGGCCATCGCACGCCGGGTCGCCGCCGATCACCTACGCACTGTGATGGCTCGCCCGCGAACCGTGTGGATTCCGGACGGCTATGACACGCCGGACGTGTCGCGCAGCGGCTTCGACCAGCAGGTGGTGCTGGAACAACTCGTCGCCGGCTTGCCGGCCGAGCGGCGTGAGGCGTTCGTCGCCACCCAGATCCTCGGCCTCTCCTACGCCGAGGCGGCCGAGGTGTGCGGCTGCCCGGTCGGCACCATCCGCTCCCGGGTGGCCCGCGCCCGGGAGGAGCTCGTCTACGCTGTGCGGAGCCGGTCCGGTTCCGGCGGGCGCCGGGGCGGCGACGCGACCGGGTGAGCCCGGCGCGTCCCGGTTGACCTGCGTCGACCTGCGGAAGTCGCGGGAACCAACGCGCGCTGTGCGCCGACTATCCGTACATGGGGTGTGAGCAGTGGCGCGAGATGCTGTCCGCGCAGTTGGACGGCGAGGAGACGGCCGCCGAGCGCGCGGCGGCGGAGACCCACCTGACGGAGTGCCGGGACTGCCGGACGTGGTTCGACCAGGCGGCGGCGGTGACCCGGCGGGCCCGGCTGTCGGTCAGCGTCCCTGGCCCGGACCTCACCGACGTCGTGCTGGGCGCGCTGCCCGCGCGGGCGCCACGCCGCCGCCACCGGCTGGTGCTCACCCTCCGCGCCGCCCTGGGGCTGGTCGGGGCACTTCAGCTGCTGGTGGGTCTGGCCCAGATCGGCCGGGGCGCGACAGGTGCGCACGCCCACGCGGCGGCTGGCGCACTGGCCTCCGGGCACCTGTGGCACGAGTCGGCGGCCTGGAACGTCGCCGTCGGCGCCGGGTTCCTCTTCGTCGCCACCCGGCGTACGCCGCCCACCGGTCTGGTGCCGATGTTGAGCGCGTTCGTCGCCACGCTGGTGCTGTTGTCGGTCAACGACATGGTGACCGGGCGGGTGGACACGAGCCGGCTGGTCAGTCACGGATTCCTGCTCGCCGGCTACGCCATCGTCGTCGCCCTGTCCCGCCCGGGGCTGCGTCCGGGCGGCCCGGCCGAGCGGGACCGCTCCGGTGGCGCGCAGTGGCATCTCCCGGGCGAACCGCAGCCCGAACCGCCGGCGCTGCGGCTGCTTCCGTCGCCGTACCCCGGTTCCGCCCACGCCTCCGGCCGGCGCGCGGCCTGATCCCTCGCGGAGCGGTTTCGAGCCTCGGCGGCAGTTCCCCCCGCGTTCAGCCGGCGTAGAGCAGGAGCAGGCCGGCGACGGTGTAGGCGACCATCAGCGCCAGCAGCGGCAGCTGCCCGGTGACCGCCCGGAGTCGGGGGAACAGGTGCAGCGCCCGGTCGTGGGCGAGCAGGGTTCCCAGCAGGTGGCCGAGGATGATGACGGTGATCTGCAGGGCGGCGACGCCGTCCGGGGTGATCAGGCCGGTACGGGGTTCCCAGCCGGCGGTGCCCAGCCAGTCGGCGCCGGTGCCCAGTGGGTCCGAGAGCAGCGCGATCGTACGTTGCCCCTCGAGGATCAGCAGCGAGTAGTAGTGCGCGATGAGGTAGCCGACTGCGATCGGCACGATGGAGTGGGCCAGCTCGCCCGGCACCCGCCCGGGCGCGACCGGTTCCACGCCGCCGGCGGCTCGCGCAGCGGAGCCGCCCAGGCGGGCGGCGCCTCGGGTGGCGGCCAGGTAGGCCAGGGCGACCGCGCCGATGACCACGATCAGCCCACCGGTGCCGGTCACCACCGCCGGTAGCCCGCTCTCCTGGCCGAACCGCAGCCAGCCGGGAGCGTTGGAGAGGCTGTCGAACATCGTCGAGCCGAGCAGGATGGTCACCACGGCGACGAGCCCGGGCTGCGGGCGCAGCCCGGCGATGCCGTCGAGCGGGTTGCGCCAGACGAGCGTGCCGTCGGCGGTGCGGCCGACCGGCGCGAGCCGGCCGATGAGCGCGCTGTACACCTCGAAGGGGTCCGCGCGCGCGAACCAGTTCGCGCCGTAGAGCGCCGCGCCGGCGAGCAGGAAGATGGTGTAGCCGACGAGCCAGGCGCCGATGACCGGCAGGGTGGCCCGCTCGGGCGCGGCCAGCTCCAGCCAGACGAACGCGAACAGCCCCACGGCCGCCGGCCACAGCCCGACCGCGGACGGCAGGGCGCGCAACCCCGCCTC
The DNA here is from genome assembly GCF_044456245.1 of Micromonospora sp. NPDC051006. Classification (NCBI taxonomy): domain Bacteria; kingdom Bacillati; phylum Actinomycetota; class Actinomycetes; order Micromonosporales; family Micromonosporaceae; genus Micromonospora; species Micromonospora sp. NPDC051006. Next base: position 207,946 of record NZ_JBITFP010000004.1, on the reverse strand, counting down.
CGGGTCACGACGGAGCAGCCCGACGGCGACCAGATGCACCGTCCGCAGCGGGCTGACCGCCCGCCAGACCGGGCCGAGCAGCAGCGACGCGGGCACCAGACCCACCCAGACCAGCACGTAGAGAACGCCGGCGGTCGGGTTGTCCGGGGTGTCCGGGCCCCCGAGGAGACCGACGCAGAACCAGCCGGCCAGGAGCAGGCCGAGCCCGCGCAGCACCCAGCGGGTGGCGGGGGCGTCGACGATCCTGGTGAGCGGCGCGGGCACCGGCCGACCGGCCGTACCGCTGGCGTCCAAGCGGGGTTCGCGCCAGAGCACCCCCAACGCCAGGAAGGTGATCACCAGGGTGATCGCGGCCGCCACGACCAGCTGAGTCAGGGAGAGCGGCAGGTCCTGGCGTCCGCCGACGCCGTGGGCCAGCACCGAACGGGCGTCCACGGCGGGTCAGCGGACGACGAGCTGGAAGAGCACCAGCTCGGTCTCGTGCGTCTCCACCTCGAACAGGCCCGTCCGGTCGGCGCGGAACTCCACCGACCCGGCCTTTCCGGCCGGCAGCCGGGCACCCAGGTCGTAGCCGTGCACGTGCAGCTCGTCGGGGACGTCCGAGGTGACCGTGATCCGCACCAGGTCACCCTTGGCGACGGTGATGCGGCCGGTCGGCGGGTCGACGCGGCGCTTGGCGACCGTCACCGTGATCTGCTTGTCGACCGGCGACGCCGCCGGTGTGGTGACCGCCGGAGTGGGTGAGGCGGCCGCCGCCGTCGTCGGGGCGGCGACGCTGGTGCTGGGGGCGACCGGCGAGGCGGTGGCGGCTGGCTCGTCCGCGCCACCCCCACAACCGGCGAGCAGCAGGCTGGCGAGCGCGGCGGCGATGGCGACGCCAGGGGTACGCACGGACACGGGCGGGCTCCGAACGACGCGAAGGGGCAGATGTCGGTCTGACCGTCGGGATCATGAACTTTACGTCTTGTTCGGCGTCCGGGGAATGACCATCATGAACGAATGCAATCGACGACGACCACTCTCCGTCACCTCCTGGCCCGGGTGGCGGCAACACTGGCCGTCGTGCTCGCCGGCATCGTGCTGCCGGCCGCACCGGCGTCCGCGCACGGGCAGCTCGCCACCTCCACCCCGCTGACCGGCAGCGTGGTCAAGCAGCCGCTGACCGAGCTGAAGCTCTACTTCACCGAGAAGCCCGCGGCGAACGCCCATTTCACGATCAGCGGCCCGGGTGGAACCCGGGTGGACAGCAACTGGTCCCAGGGGGAGCCGAAGCGCCTGGACAAGCCGGTCCAGGAGTACTTCCTGGTCAACGGCACGTTCGAACCCCGGCTCTACCACGTCGGATTCCCCGCCGTGGTGTCGGTGGCGCACTGGCCGGCCACCGGCCGCTACACCGCGAGCTACCTCTCGGTGGCCTCCGACGGCGAACCGGTACGCGGCGCGGTCACCTTCGACTACCGAGGTCCGACGACCTCGGCACCGGCCGGCTGGACGCCACCGACCAACGATCCCGCCCCCGAACTGCTCGCCCTGGTGGAGGGCGGCCACAGCACGCCCGCCAGCTCCGCGACGGCCGGAACGCCGGCGGCGGCGTCGGAAACCCCGGCCGCCGCGGACGCCGCGACCTCCTCCTCCGGTGGTGGCATCGGGCCATGGCTCGTGCCCGGCATAATCCTGGCCGTCGTCGCCGCCGTCGTCGTCGTCGCCGCACGCCGCCGTCCCTCCCCCACGCCGGCCGCCAGGCGGGGGTCCCCCGCCACCGGCGCGCGGCGGCCCGCCAAGATGAGCGGGCGCACCGGCACCGCCGGCGCGAAGGGGCGTCCGCGCCGGCGCTGACGCGGACCGCCGCGTCGAGGCGCTGGCGCGGCCCGTACGGCTTCGGTTCGCACCAGGAAGAGGGCGGTGACATCGTGATCCCGATGCACGATGGATGGTTGCTGGAGGCGGTGCCCGGGCCGCAGGTCCCGGAGGGGATCGCCGGGCGCACGGTACCGGCCGCCGTACCCGGGTGCGTGCACACCGACCTGCTCGCCGCCGGGTTGATCCCCGACCCGTTCCTCGACGACAACGAGCGCGGGCTGGCCTGGATCGGGCGGACCGACTGGGTCTACCGGACCACGTTCCGGCACGAGCCGGGTGCCGACGACCGGGTCGACCTGGTCTGCGCCGGTCTGGACACGGTGGCCACGCTCACCCTCAACGACGTCGAGGTCGGACGCACCGAGAACATGCACCGCGGCTACCGGTTCGACGTCCGGTCACTGCTGCGGCCCGGGGACAACACCCTGGTCGTACGGTTCGACTCCGCCTACCGCTACGCCGCGGCGCACCAGGACCGGCTCGGCGACCGGCCGAACGCCTACCCGGAGCCGTTCCACTTCATCCGGAAGATGGCCTGCAACTTCGGCTGGGACTGGGGGCCCACGCTGGTCACCGCCGGCATCTGGCAGGACATCGGCCTGCACGCCTGGTCCACCGCCCGGTTGGCGACCGCACGGCCGCTGGTGACGCTCGAAGGCGCCGACGGGCGGGTGGAGCTGCACGTCGAGATCGAGCGGGCGTCCGGCGAGCCGGTGACCGTCCGGGCCGCGGTGGGCGGCGTCACCGTCGACGCGACGATCCCGGCCGGCGACGTCGCGACCGAGCTGACCCTCACCGTCCGCGAGCCGGCGCGCTGGTGGCCGCGCGGATACGGCGAGCAGGCCCGCCATCCGCTGGAGGTGACCCTGCTCGGTCCGGACGGCCAGCCGCTGGACAGCTGGTCGCGACGGATCGGCTTCCGCTCGGTACGCCTGGACACCGCGCCCGACGCGCACGGCTCGCCGTTCGCGCTGCACGTCAACGACGTGCCGGTCTTCGTCCGCGGGGTCAACTGGATCCCGGACGACGTCTTCCCCACCCGGATCACCCGCGATCGGCTGGCCGAGCGGCTGGGCCAGGCCGCCGCGGCGAACGTCAACCTGCTGCGGGTCTGGGGCGGCGGCCGGTACGAGTCCGACGACTTCTACGACCTCGCCGACGAGTTGGGGCTGCTGGTGCAGCAGGACTTCCTCTTCGCCTGCGCCGCGTACCCGGAGGAGGAGCCGTTCGGCGCCGAGGTCGAGGCGGAGGCGCGGGAGCAGGTGACCCGGCTGGCCGCGCACCCCAGCCTGGTGCTCTGGACGGGCAACAACGAGAACATCTGGGCCTGGCACGACTGGGACTGGCAGGAGCCGCTCGCGGGGCGCACGTGGGGGCGCGGTTACTACCTCGAGCTGCTGCCCCGGATCGTCGCGGAGCTGGACCCGACCCGACCGTACTGGCCGGGCAGCCCGTGGTCCGGCAGCGAGGACGTGCACCCGAACGACCCGGCGCGCGGCACCACCCACATCTGGGACGTGTGGAACACCCACGACTACACCCGCTACCGCGCCTATCTGCCCCGGTTCGTCGCCGAGTTCGGCTACCAGGCGCCCCCCGCGTACGCCACGCTGCGCCGGGCGCTGTCGGACGAGCCCCTCGCGCACGACTCCCCCGGGATGGCGCACCACCAGAAGGCCGCCGACGGTGACGCCAAGCTCCAGCGGGGACTGGACGCCCACCTGCCCGCGCCGCGCGACTTCGACGACTGGCACTGGCTCACCCAACTCAACCAGGCCCGGGCCATCCAGCTCGGCGTGGAGCACTTCCGGTCGCACCGGCCGGTCTGCATGGGCACCATCGTGTGGCAGCTCAACGACTGCTGGCCGGTCACCTCCTGGTCGGCCGTGGACGGCGACGGCCGCCGCAAGCCGCTCTGGTACGCGCTGCGCCGCGCGTACGCCGACCGGCTGCTCACCGTGCAGCCACGCGGCGAAGGGCTGGCCCTGGTCGCGGTCAACGACGGGCCCACCGACTGGAAGGCCAGCGCGGCGGTGACCCGGCTGACCCTGACCGGCGAGCCACGGGCGAAGACCTCGCTGGAGTTGGACGTGCCCGCGTACTCCTCGGTCACCCTCGCCCTGCCCGCGGAGCTGGCCCGACCCGACGAGGCCCGGCGCGAGCTGTTGGTCGCCGACGCCGGGGAGCCCGCCGGGCGGGCGCTCTGGTTCTTCACCGAGGACAAGGAGACCGCCTGGCCGCCGGCGGCGTGGGACGCGGTGGTCGAGCCGGTCGGCGACGGCCAGCGGGTCCGCATCACCGCCCGCACGGTGCTGCGCGACCTGACGCTCTTCCCCGACCGGCTCGACCCGGCGGCGACCGTGGACGACGCCCTGGTCACCCTGCTACCCGGTGAGTCCGCCACCTTCACGGTGCGCTCGGGCGCCGCGCTGGACCCGGCGGCGCTCACCACCCGACCGGTGTTGCGCTGCGTCAACGACCTGGTGGCGCAGGGACGTTCCACCTGACGGCCTACGCCGACACGTGCGCCACCCCGGGCCGGCCGCTCTGCACGTGGACGCGGGCTCGCGTCGAGATCGGGGCGCCCGGGGCGTTGACGAACGGTACGACCCGGTAGTCGGTGTGCATCTCGTGCCGGCCGAGATGGCACACCTGGTAGCCACGCTGGGCGTTGTGGAACTTCATGTGCGGGTTCTCGGCCAGCCAGGTCACCCCGAGCTGGTCCATGTCCGCGCCGTTGCCACCCGAGCTGATCGCGGTTCCGAGGAACTCGGTACCGATCGTGCGCGAGGCCGGGTCGGCGAAGTCCAGCTTGAGATCGGCGGCCACACTGCGGTGCGCGTCGCCGGTGACGATGAGGAAGTTCTCGACACCCCGGCTCGCCACACCGTCGAAGAGCCGCTGACGCGCCGCCGCGTACCCGTCCCAGGTGTCCATCCCGAAGGTCTCGGGCGCGCCGGCGGTGTGGTCGGCCTCCATGGCGAAGATCTGGTTGCCGAGCACGTTCCACCGTGCGGTGGACGCGCCGAGGCCGGCCAGCAGCCAGGCCTCCTGCTTGGCGCCGAGCATCTGCCGGTTCGGGTCCCAGCGCAGCGACTGGTCGGTGAGCTGCTGGTCGCGGAACCGCCGGGTGTCGAGCACGTCGAGCTGCAGCAGGTCGCCGAACTTCAGCCGCCGGTAGACCTGCATCTCCGGGCCCCGCGGCATCGACGACGCGCGCAGCGGCAGGTTCTCGTAGTACGCCTGGTAGGCGGCGGCGCGGCGGAGCCGGAACACCGCCGGGTCCTGGTCCGGCTCGGTGTCCGGCTGCGAGTGGTCGCCGGCCCAGTTGTTCTCCACGTCGTGGTCGTCCGGGGCGACCACCCAGGGCGCGCTCGCGTGCGCTGCCTGCAGGGCCGGGTCGAGCTTGTACTGGGAGTAGCGGATCCGGTAGTCGGTCAGGGAGAACGTCTCCGCCGCGGGGAGGTGTGCCCGGCCGATCGAACCGGCACCGCCGCCCTCGTAGATGTAGTCCCCGAGATGGACGACCAGGTCCAGATCCTCCCGGGCCAGGTGCTCGAACGCGGTGAAGTAGCCGTCGGTGTAGGCCTGGCAGCTCGCGAACGCGAAGGTCAACGACTGGAGAGCGGCCCCGGGGCGCGGTGCGGTGCGGGTCCGGCCCACCGGGCTGACCTGGTCGGCGACCCGGAAGCGGTACCAGTACTCGCGGTCCGGCCGAAGGCCGTGCACCTCCGCGTGCACCGAGTGCCCCCACTCGGCCGTGGCACGTTCCACGCCGCGGCGCACCACCCGGCGGAACCGCTCGTCCTCCGCCACCTCCCACCGGACCTGCACCGCGCGGTCGGGCATCCCCCCGAGCCCGTCGAGGGCGAGCGGGTCCGGCGCCAGGCGGGTCCAGAGCACGACGCCGTCCGGCATCGGATCGCCGGAGGCGACACCGAGCCTGAACGCGTAACCGGTCAGCGTGATCCGGTCGGTCGAGGCGGACGTCGCCGAAGCCGGCTCGGCGGCGAGGATGGCCGCGCCCGCGGCGACACCACCCAGGGCGAGGAAGTGACGGCGGGGCAGCATCGGTGGTGACTGCGACATGGCGGGTGCCTCCGGGGACAGCGATTGATCTTGCCGTTGTCCCGATCTCAACTGTCCGATGTGACACCCGCCGGAATGCGCGATGAACAGCGCCGATAATGACCGGGTCGATCGGTTCACCGCGGACGCGCGGCGGCGACCCCGGTGTCGACCGACGTCAGGAGCTGGTGAGGATGACGAGTTGATGGGTCGCCCGGGTCATCGCGACGTAGCGGTCCACCGCTCCTTCGATGCCCTCGCCGAACGCCTCGGGGTCGACGAGGACGACCAGGTCGAACTCGAGCCCCTTCGCCAGCTCCGGGGTCAACGAACGAACGCGGGACGTCGCCTGGAACGTGGCCTCGCCGATGACGCAGGCGACCCCCTCGGCGTGCTCGGCGAGCCAGGTGTCGAGGATCGAACCCAGCTCCGAGACGGATCCGTGCACGACGGACCGGCCGCTGCTGCGGATGGACGTCGGCACGTTGGCGTCGGGGAGCACGGCCCGGATGACCGGCTCGGCTTCCGCCATGACCTCTTCCGGCGTCCGGTAGTTGATGCTCAGCGCGGCCAGGTCGATCCGGTCCAGCCCGATCCGCCGGAGCCGTTCCTGCCACGACTCCGGGAACCCGTGCCGGGCCTGGGCGCGGTCCCCGACGATGGTGAAGCTGCGGGACGGGCAGCGCAGCAGCAACATCTGCCACTCCGCGTCGGTCAGCTCCTGAGCCTCGTCGACGACGATGTGCGCGAACGGGCCGGCGAGCCGGTCCGGATCGGCGTCGGGCAGTCCGGCCTCGTCGACCAGGGCGTCCCGCAGGTCCTGCTGGTACAGCATCGTCATCAGGCCTTCGCCGTCGTCGTACGCGTCGGAGGCGATCAGGTCGTCGACGACCCGGGCCATCTGCTCGCGCTGGACGGCGACGGCCGCCGCGCGCCGATGCCGGCGTCGGGACGCCTCCGCGTCGCCGAGCCGCTGCCGCGCCGCGTCCAGCAGCGGCAGGTCGGAGACCGTCCAGGCCCGGGCGTCGCCGCGTTGCAGCTTTCGGACCTCGTCGGGGCTGAGCCAGGGAGCGCACTTGCGCAGGTAGGCGGGGACCGAGAACAGATCTGCGACGAGGTCGGCCGCGTCGAGCAGCGGCCAGGCCCGGTGGAAGGTCGTGAGCAGCTCTCTGTTGCGCAGCAGCGACCTGCGGACCAGGTCCTCCGGCTCGTCGCCGTCGTACTTGTTCAGCAGGATCGTGAGCAGCTCCGCCCAGATCTCGTCGCGCGCCTCGTTGTGCGGGGTGCCCGGCCCCGGCGCGTCGAACGCCTCGGCCCAGTCGTCGGCGCTCAGCCGGAGATCGGACTCGTCGGTCGCGACCGTCATCGGTTCGGCCGGCGGCTCCTCGTAGAACCTGACGGCCGCTTCGATCGCCTTGACCAGGTCCGCGGACGACTTCAGCAGAGCCACCTCCGGGTCGGTCTCGATGGTTGCCGCGGCGCCCTCGGGGACGAGGTCCCGCAGGGTGCAGGTCTGCACGTCCTCCTCGCCGAGGCTGGGCAGGACGTCGGCGACGTAGGCGAGATAGGGCTGATGCGGGCCGACGAACAACACCCCACCCCGACGCTGGCTGAGCCGCGGGTCGGCGTAGAGGAGGTAGGCGGTGCGGTGCAGCGCGACGACGGTCTTCCCGGTGCCCGGACCGCCGTCGACCACGAGCGCGCCGCTCGATCCCGCGCGGATGATGGCGTCCTGGTCGGCCTGGATGGTGCCGAGCACGTCCCGCATCCGGGCCGAGCGGTTGCCGCCCAGGCTGGCGATGAAGGCGGACTGGTCGTCGAGCGCGGCGTGCCCTTCGAGCCCGTCCGCGGTGAACACCTCGTCCCAGTAGTCGCTGATCCGGCCACGGGTCCAGCGGTACCTACGGCGGCTTGCCAGCCCCATCGGGTTGGCGTGGGTCGCCCCGAAGAACGGCTCCGCCGCGGGAGAGCGCCAGTCGAGCAGCAGCCGTCGACCCGCGCCGTCGGTGAGACCGAACCGTCCGACGTAGACAGTTTCGGCGTCGTCCGCGCTGACCATGCGCCCGAGGCAGAGGTCCAGGCCGAAGCGACGCAGGGCGCGCAGGCGGCTGGTCAGCCGGTGGATCTCCTCGTCCCGGTCCATCGCCCGCCGGCCGATACCGCCCGGCGCCCTGCGCGCGGCATCGAGCTGGCCGGACAGCTCGCCGATCGACCGCTCGAGGCTCTCCGCGACGGCCGCGAAGTGCTGCTCGTCGGCGGCGATCAGCCTCGGGTCGGCCTTTGCCGAGAGGTTGTCGGGCAGATCAAACGCGCTGGTGGTCAGCGGGTTCACGTCATCAGCTCCGATCTCGGGCCGCCTGCGGCGGCCGCTTGTTCTCGTCTCCGCGGTGCTGGCTCGGCAATCCCGCGTGTTCACGCGGACGCTGCGGGTCGTTCTCTGCTGACCGGGTCTAGTGGCAACTTCGCGGCCACCGTCGTCCCCACCGGCCCCAAACGTCGACAACACCATCCGTACCTCGCAACTCCCCCGTTTTTGCAGGTTTCTGACCTCGGCCAGCGATTCTGCGGCACGACCCGGGTCTTGCCGCAAGCCCCCGGGTGGGCTATACCTTGAAAGTGGAGGGGAGCAGGTCGCCCCTCCCTTCGACCGTCAGCTGGACGGAAACCCTCCTCGCAACACCCCCCGCGCCGAGCGACCGCGCCGCAGGACACACCGGCCGTCGCCGCAGCGATCTTGGTGGGCCGGGTGTGGCATTGTGGCGAGCTATGAAGCCGCAGGTGGATGGCGCGGCGCGGCGCGTGATGCCCCAGCCCTTGCGGGTCGCCGTGCGGATGCTGCGCGAGTACCGGCCCACCGTCGCGCGGGTCCGGGCGCTGGTCCGCAGCATGGCGACCTCGTTCGTGGTGCTCACCACGACGCTGTGGCTGCTGCCCGGGGTCACCGCCAGTGGCCTGGTCGCGATGCTCTGGCTGGTCGCCCTGGTCACCGGCGTCGGCGCGGTGCTGCGCCCGCTGCTGCTGGCGCTGGCCACCGCGCTCGGCGGGCTCTGGGCGCTCGCCATCGGCGTGGGCGTGCAGGCCGTCGTCATGTACGTGGCATTACGTCTCGACCCCGAAGCCCACGTGGCCGGGTTCGCCGTCGCCTTCGTGGCCGCGTGGCTCGCCGTGGCGCTCGCCGCGATCGTGAACTGGCTGGCCGACGCCGGCACGGACGACACGTTCGTCAGCGAGATGCTGCGGCTGATGACCCGGGTGCGGCGCGCGCCGCAGCGGCGCCGGAGCATGAGCTGGCGACGCCGCCGGACCGACGACGCGGCCCCGTCAGCTGACGAGCAGCCCGCGGACGGCGTGCTCGTCATCCAGCTCGACGGTGTGGCCGCGCCGTTGGTGCAGTGGGCGGTGCGGGCCGGAAACCTCCCCACGATCGGCCGGTGGCTGCGCTCCCGCAGCCACCGGATGACCCGCTGGCACACCGGCCTGCCGGCCACCACGCCGGCCGCGCAGGCGGGTCTGCTGCACGGCGAGGTCCGTCGGGTGCCGGCCTTCCGCTGGTACGAGAAGGCGACGGTGAGCAGCGACGGCACGCGCTCGCCCGGCCGGCTGATGGTGACCAGCCGGCCCCGGGACGCCGCCGAGATCGAGCAGCGCCTGTCGACCGGTCACGGGCTGCTGCGCGACGGCGGCGTGAGCATCAGCACCGCCTTCTCCGGCGACGCCCCCACCAGCCTGCTCACGGTGAGCCGCGCCGGGCTGCCGGGGCGGTCCAACCCCGGCTACGCGACCTTCATGACCAGCCCGTACGGCTTCGCCCGCGCGGTCGTGCTGGGCGCCGGGCAGCTGCTCCGTGAGCTGCACGAGGGTCGGCGACAGCGGATCCGCGGCGTGCAGCCCCGAGGGGATCGCGGCGGCTCCTACCTGGCGCTGCGTCCGCTGGCGAGCCTGCTCAACGACCTCAACGTGTCGCTCATCGCCGAGCAGATGGCCCGCGGCGCCCCGGTGATCTTCTGCGACTTCGTCGACTACGACGAGGTGGCCCACCACGCCGGACCGGCCCGCCCGGAGGCGATGGCGGCCCTGGAGGCGCTCGACCACACGCTCGGCATCCTGCAACGGCTGGCGGCCGAGGCGGGGCGGCGCTATCACCTCGTCGTGCTGAGCGACCACGGGCAGAGCCAGGGCGCCACGTTCCGGCAGCGGTACGGCGAGTCGCTGGCGCAGGTGGTCGCCCGGCTCGCCGCCCCCGTGGTGCGCCCACCGGCCCCCGCCGACCCGACGGACGCAACCCCGGTCACGGCGAGCGCCGAGGCCGCCGGTCGCGTCGAGCAGTGGGGCCGGGTCAACACGTTGCTCACCGAGGTGGCCGGCCGCGGCGGCGTGACCGGCGCCGCGACACGGGCGGCGGTGCGGTCGCACTCGGTCGGTGGCGAGGTCGCCCTCGGGCCGGCCGCACGGGAGCAGGAGGAGGCCGCCCGCACCGACCCGCAGACCGTGGTGGTGGCGTCCGGCAACCTGGCGATGATCTACCTCGCCCGGCATCCGGGCCGACTGGTCCGGGAGCGGATCGACACCGTCGTCCCGGGGCTGATCGACGGCCTGAGGGCGCATCCGGGCGTCGGGGTGGTCGTCGTCGACTCCGCCGCCGGTCCGGTGGCGCTCGGGCCGCGCGGTGAGCACCGGCTGCGCGGCGGGCAGGTCGAGGGCGACGACCCGCTGGCGCCGTACGGCCCGCGAGCGCGCCAGGACCTGCTACGCCACCAGGGAATGGACCACGTCGGCGACCTGGTGGTGATCAGCGTCGTGGACCCGAGCCTGGAGGAGGTGGCGGCCTTCGAGGAGCTGGTCGGCTGCCACGGTGGGCTGGGCGGCTGGCAGACCGACGCCCTGCTCATCCATCCCGCCGACTGGCCGCAGGACGGCGAACTGGTCGGCCCGGAGGCCGTACACGCTCAGTTGCTCGGGTGGCTGCGCCGGCTCGGCCTCCGCCAGCCCGACGAGGACGCCGACGACGCGCCGCGCGGCCACCCGCCCCGCGGGCCGGACGACCACGCGGACCGCGATCGGGGCGAGCGCTCAGGTGCGCGGCTACCGGCTATGGCGTCACCGGCGGATGAGCCGGCGCGCTCCGGCGTCGGCCCAGCCAGCTCAGCCCCTGGCTGACCAGCACGACGAGCAGGACGGCGGCGACCACGCTCTGCCACGGTTCGGGAAAGACGGCGCGCCCGAGCACGCCGATCGCGGCGTAGAAGGCCGACCAGGCGAGGCTGGCCGGCGCGTTGGCGATGGCGAAGCGTCGCGAGCTCAGCCCGGCCACCGCCGCCGCGAGCAGCACCGGAAGCCGGCCGCCCGGAATCAGCCGGGACACCAGGAGCATCGAGACCCGCCCCTCGCGTACGCGCGCCGACAGCCGCTCGAAGCGTTGCGGTCCGCGTAGCAGGTGCAGCCGTCGGGCGATGCGCTCGCCGCCCCAGTCGAGCAGCAGGTAGGTCGCCAGGTCGCCCACGTACGCCCCGAGGGCGCCGGCCAGCACGACGAGGGCCACGGTCGGCAGGTCCTGGTGCGCGGCGAGGGCGGCGGCGCCGCTGACCGCGGCGCCGGTGGGCACCACCGGGACCACCGCCCCGAACATCACGACCAGGGCCAGCCAGCCCAGCGCGCCGAGGGTCGCCGTCATGGCCGCGGAATCGTCAACGACTCGCCCGGGTTCAACACGCGTACCCGGGTGCCGGGGGCGATCGCCCTGGCGTGGTCGGCGAAGTCCTCTCCCGGCTGGTGGAACAGCTCCGGGCGGAGCCGGTCGCAGCCGACCGGCCAGAAGGTGCCGAAGTGGATGGGTACGGCCCAGGCCGCCGCCGCCCGGCGCACCGCCTCGGCCGCGCCCGCCGGGTCGAGGTGGCCGGGGCCGAGGGTGGGCCCCCACCCGCCCACCGGGATCAGCGCCAGGTCGACGGGCCCCAGCTTGGCCATCTCGTCGAAGAGGCCGGTGTCCCCGGCGAACCAGGTGCGGGCCTGCCCCTCGACCAGGTAGCCCACCGCCGGCGCCCGGTGCCGGGACCAGGGCCCGCGACCGGGATGGTGGGCGGCGGGTACGGCGGTGACGCTGAGCTGCCCGATGGTGGCCCGGTCGCCGGCCGCCAGTTCGACGCACCGGCCGGCGGTGCCACCCAGTGCCTGCCGGACGAGACGTCCCGCGCCGGCCGGGACCACCAGCGTGGTGTGCTCGGGCAGTCGGCGCAGCGACGCGAAGTCCAGATGGTCGGCGTGCAGGTGCGACACGAGGACCGCGTCCGGGGCGCCGGGCAGCTGCGGGACGGTCCCGCGGCGCCGACGCAGGTGGGCGAGACGGTTACGCAGCAGCGGGTCGGTCAGCAGCCGGGTGCCGGAATCCTCGATCCACACGGTGCTGTGCCCGTACCAGGTCAGCTGGAGCACACCGCCACCCGCGCCGCGTCTGTCACGTCTGCCACCGTATCCGTCGTCGCGGCGGCGGCACGAGGACGCCCGCGCCGGTACGCGGGCTGCCCGGCGCGAGTGGGGTCACGAGGCCTGCGGGGAGACGAGGTAGTCGTCGGCGTCGGGACTCCACCGCAGTTGGACGGCGCCGGCGGTGGCGGCCGCCTTGCAGAACTGCAGGAAGCTGCGGTAGCCGAGTTTCTGCTCGCTGAAGTCGGGCCGCGCCCGTCGGAGCTGGTCCTTCAGGCCGGAGAGCGCCAGCGCCCCGTCGTTGCCGGCCAAATCGACGACCACCGACCGGAGCAGCCCGAACGCCACCTCCCGGTCGTCGTGCTCGGGCAGCGAGACCTCGGGGTCGCCCTTGGCGGGGCCCTCGGCCAGCTCGATCACGTTGTGCTCGGCGAGGTGCCGCAGGAGTTCCCCGAAGGTGCGGAAGCCGTAGTCGGACTCGCTGAAGGTCGGGTCCTTCCGGAGCAGGGTCCGCTTCAGCCTCGACGCGGTCACCTCGCCGCCGGAGCTGCCCTGCAGACCGGCCACGGTCTGGGCCACCAGGGCGGCGAGCGTGTCGACGTCGCGTACGGGTTGCTCGACCACCGGTTGGGGCTCGGGTTCCTGCTCCACCTGCTGCGGCTCCAGCTGCGGCGGGCGGGCGGGACGGCCGCGGCGGGCGGGCGCCGGCGGGATCTCGACGCCCTCCAGGCGGTCGTAGTAGAGGAACTCGTCGCAGGCCGGCGGCAGCAGCGCCGAAGTGGACTTCTCGACCCCGACACCGATGACGCGCTTGTTGAGCTCGCGGAGCTTGTGAACCAGCGGGGTGAAGTCGCTGTCACCCGTGCAGATCACGAAGGTCGAGATGTACTCCCGCTCGAAGGCCAGCTCCACGGCGTCGACCGCCATCTTGATGTCGGCCGCGTTCTTGCGCGAGGCGCCCATCCGCTGGGGGATCTCGATGAGCTCGACGTGGCTGCGGGTGAGCATCCGCCGGTCCTCGCCGAAGTACGACCAGTCGGCGTACGCGCGGCGCACCACCACCCGCCCTCGTTCGGCGAGCGCGTCGGCGATGGGACGGAAGTCGAAGGCCATGCCGCCGTGGTGGTCGCGGAACCCGAGGGCGAGGTTCTCGTAGTCGAGGAACAGGGCGATCCGGTCTTCTTGATCCACGGCAGTCAGCCTAGCCCGGTGCCGGTTGGGCCGCCGCCGACTCGCGGGCGGCGCCGCCGCCCCGGTCGGTCGGTCGCGCTCCAGCCAGCCGGCCCGAGTGCTCGCCGGTCGGCGGAAGAATTGTTTGGCGATCATGTCGAGCGAGTCCCGGGCGGCTTCGACTCGTAGGTGGAGGGCAGGCCCGTTCAGTGGCGGGCCACCGGAGACCAAGGAGCGGATCAGATGACGAAGGTCATGACCGGGGCGACGATGTCGCTGGACGGCTACATCGCGGACGCGTCGCACGGTGGGTTCGAGTACCTCTTCCAGTGGTACGGCAACGGCAAGGTCGAGACTCCGACGGCCAACCCCGACATGACGCTGCGCACCTCGGCGGCGAGCGCCCGGCACCTGCGCGAGCTGAACGAGCGGACCGGAGCGCTGGTCGTCGGCCGGCGACTGTTCGACATGACCGGCGGCTGGGGCGGCCGGCACCCGATGGACGTACCGGTGGTCGTCGTCACGCACAGCGTGCCCGAGGGGTGGGAGCGCGAGAACGACTCGTTCGTCTTCGTCTCCGACGGCATCGAGAGCGCGATCGGTCGGGCGAAGGCCATCGCGGGCGACAAGCACGTCGGCGTCAACGGCGGCACCATCGCGGCACAGGTCATCCAGGCCGGCCTGCTCGACGAGGTGCACGTGGACCTCGTACCGGTCCTGCTCGGCGCCGGCATTCCGCTCTTCGCCGACCTGAAGATCGCGCCCGTCCAGCTGGAGGGACCCACGAGCGTCGTCGAGGGTGACGGCGTCACGCACCTCGCCTACCGGGTGCGCACGCCGGACTGACGGCGGGCGCGGAGGCGGGCGGGCCGGCACGGCCGACACCGGACGGTGGAAACTGTTATGCCGGCACGGCCGGCCGGTCTCCTGATGGGGAGGCGTTGGCCGGATTCCACCAGCCACGCCACCGGGTGGCGGTGCGAGGACGTGAAGGAGTGGAGACGATGCGCGGAACGAGTCGGGGTGGCGCCGACGCGGGGCTGGTGGTCGCCGCCCGCAACGGCGACCCGCGGGCGCTCGACGCACTGGTGGCGGCGTCTCTCCCGCTCGTGTACAACGTGGTCGGGCGGGCGCTGCGGGGGCACGCCGACGTCGACGACGTGGTCCAGGAGACGCTGTTGCGCGTCGTCCGGCACCTGACCGACCTGCGGGATCCGGCCGCGTACCGGTCCTGGCTGATCGCCATCGCCGTCCGGCAGGTGCGCGACCGTGAGCAGTACCGCCGTGCGGCGTTGGACCACACCGCCGACCTTGACGTCGTCCACGGGGTGCACGATCCGGCCGCGGACTTCGCCGGGATCACGATCCTCCGGCTCGGCCTGACCGACCAGCGCCGCGAGGTGGCCGAGGCGACCCGCTGGCTCGACGACGACGACCGGACTCTGCTGGCCCTCTGGTGGCTGGAGGCCACCGGGGAGATCGACCGGACCGAACTCGCCTCGGCGCTCGGCCTGACCGAGGGCCACGCGGCGGTCCGGGTCCAGCGGATGAAGGAGCAGCTGCAGGCGTCGCGGATCGTCGTCCGCGCGCTGCGGGGTGGCGCCGCCTGCCCCGGGCTGCGGGAGCTGACCCGGACGTGGGACGGCCGGCCGAGCCCGCTGTGGCGCAAGCGCCTGGCCCGGCACGTGCGCGAGTGCGGCGAGTGCGTCCGCTGGACCGCCGACCTGCTCCCGATCGACCGGCTGCTCGCCGGGCTTCCGCTGCTGCCGATCCCGCCCGGCATCGCCGAGAACCTCGCGGTGGGCCTCGCGCCGGAGACCGCCCAGCACGCCGCGACGGCCGTCCCCCACGCCGGCGCGACGAGCCCACCCGCCCCGACGCCCGGTCCCCAGGTGATCGAGGCGACCGGGCGCGCCGCCGCCGGGCCATCGGGCGGCGGCGCGTCCGGGGGTGCCCATGCGGTACGCCCGGGCGGGCTGAGCCGCCTCATCTCGTTCGGCTCGAACCCGGTGGCAGGCCCGATCTCCGTGGCCGCCGCGGTCGCCGTGCTGGTGGTCGGGGCGATCGTCGTGGCCCAGCCGACCGGGTCGACGCCCGCTCCGGCGGCGACGCAGGCGGTCGGGGCGCTGCCGTCGACCACCTCGCTGGCCAGCCCGTCCGCGGCTGTCACGCCGGGCGCCCCGACCACGCCACCGACGGTGACCCCGAAGGCGAAGCCGACGACGGCCCGGCCGGCCGCCCCGCCTCCCGCGGTGACCTCGAAGAAGAAGGGCGTCGGCGTCTGGACCTTCAACGGGGTCAGCCAGGCGCTGGCCAACTCCAAGGCGAGTTGGTACTACACCTGGAACGTGGACCACCCGGGCGTCACCAGCCCGAAGGGCGCCGAGTTCGTCCCGATGATCTGGGGGGCCAAGAGCGTCACCGCCAGCAACCTGCAACAGGCGAAGAAGAACGGCCGCTACCTGCTCGGTTTCAACGAGCCGGACATGGGCGGTCAGGCGAACATGAGCGTGGAGCAGGCGTTGGACCTGTGGCCGCAGCTGGAGGCGACCGGTCTCCCCCTGGGCAGTCCGGCGGTGGCCTGGGGCGGGGACCGCCCGGGTGAGTGGCTCGACCGCTTCATGGCCGGCGCGAAGCAGCGCGGCTACCGGGTCGACTTCATCGCCCTGCACTGGTACGGCGGTGACTTCGCCACCGCCAACGCGGTCAACCAGCTCAAGTCCTACCTCCAGGCGGTCCACGACCGCTACCGGCTGCCGATCTGGCTCACCGAGTTCGCTCTGATCGACTTCTCCGACGGCGTCCGCTTCCCGAGCCAGCAGCAGCAGGCGGCGTTCCTCACCGCGTCGACCCGGATGTTGAGCGGGCTGCCCTGGCTGCACCGGTACGCCTGGTTCGGCCTGCCCGCGACGGCGAAGGACCAGACCGGGCTCTTCCGTACCGGCAGCGAGGCGACGGCCGTCGGTCGCGCCTTCCAGGGCGCGCGCTGACGGGCGGAAGGCCGGCGCATCCGCCCGTGAGGCCTACCGCGTGACCGGCATGTCGTCGGACGGCTTCTGCGCCATCCGTCTGGACACGGCGATCACGACCACGAGTGGCCCGATCAGCAGGGCCGGCGACCAGGCGGGTACGTGCAGGGCCACCAGAGCGCCGACGGCGGCGCCGGTCATCAGGGCCAGCAGGATCTGAGCCTTGGGCCGCAGGTTGCGCCACGGGGTTCGGACGGCGACGCCGGCGATCAGGCTCGTGAGGGTGCCGGTCAGGTAGGTGGACGAGAGTCCGGGCACCCCGAATCGTTGGACGGCGCTGCTCTGTACGCCCAGCGCCGCCGCCGAGAGCATCAGCAGCGCGAGGTCGACGTGCTCCGTGTGGGTGGCGAACTCCCAGACGACGAGGAGCACGACGAACACCAGGAGTTCCAGGACGAGCGCCCGGGTGACCGGGCGGGGCCAGACGGGGTCGTCCGGTTGCGCCGAGCCGGCGAGGCGGGCGCCGGCGAGCACGCCGACGATGAAGCTGATGATGGCGCAGCCCGAGGTCAGGGCGAGCTCCGCGTTCCCCCTGCCGGCCGAGAGCCCGAGCAGGACCATGTTGCCCGTCATCACGCTGGAGAAGGCTCCGCCGAGGGCGAGGAAGCCGATGGCGTCGGCGCTCCCGGTCACGAAGGTCAGCACCACCACCAGAGCGTGCCGTCGACGCAGGAGGAGGGGCTTTTCCTTCGCGGTGGCCCGGGCGCGGATGACGTGCGGCAGTGTTTTCAGCACTTTCGGCTATCCTCCACAGATTGTCCTTCGTATACACTTTTCGCAGCGGGATCACGGAGAGGCGATCAGGTTGGCTGAAGACCTGCGGGACAAGCTCGGCGCTCAACACCTGCCGCTACGCGACCAGGTCCTCGCCGCATTACGGACCGCCATCATCAACGGCGACTACCTCCCCGGTGAGCGGCTGACCGAGGACCGGCTGGCCGAAGACTTCGCCGTCTCCCGCAACCCGGTCCGCGAGGCGCTGCGCGTCGCGGAGGCCGAGGGTTTCGTGGTGATCCTGCCCCGACGTGGGGCGGTCGTCGCCTCTCCCAGCAGCGGGACCATCGCGGACATGTTCGCCGTACGCGAGCGCCTGGAGGCGCTGGCCGCCCGGCTGGCGGCCGAGCGGTCGACACCTGCCGACGTGGCCGCCCTGCGGACGCTGCTGGAGCAGGGCCGCGAGGCGACGGAGCAGCAGGATCTGCGCCGGGTCGCCGAGCTGAACAGCGCCCTGCACCTGCGGATCCTCCAGATCAGCGGAAACCCCTGGCTGTCCTCGATCGCCAAGGCGCTGTACCTCCATGTGCAGTGGGTCTTCCGGCTGGGAGCCGCGGAGCGCGCACCGCACTCGTGGGCCGAGCACATCCAGCTGGTCGACGCCATCGAGTCAGGTGACGGTGAGCGGGCCGAGCGAGCCGCGCTCGCCCACCTCGACGCCGCGTCCGCGGCCGCCTACGAGAACGCCGAGGGCGGCTACGGAGCTGCCGGCGGTTAGCGGCCGGTCGCGTAGCCCTGCATGCCGCGGGGGTTCGCGCCCGCCGCGAGCACTCCGGTAGCCGGATCGCGGGTCACCGCGCAGAGCCGGCCGAGGCTCCACGACCCGGAGAGCCGTATCTCGTGCCCGTACGCCCGCAGGGCCGCCAGGACGTCCTCGTCGAGGCGATCCTCCACCACCAGGACGCCGGGCTCGGAGTCGCGCGGGTAGAACGACCCCGGCAGGCTGATGGTGTGCCAGGCGGGCGCGTCGATGGCCTCCTGCAGCGGCTGCCCCTCGACGAGGTGGCGGAGCAGGAACGGCAGCTGCCACTGGTCCTGCTGGTCGCCGCCCGGAGTGCCGCACGCCAGTACGGGCTCCCCGTCGCGGTGCACCATCGTCGGGCTCAACGTGGTACGCGGTCGGCGCCCCGGGGCGAGCGACGAGGCGAGCCCCTCCTCCAGCCAGAACATCTGCAGTCGGCTGCCGAGGGGGAAACCGAGCTCGGGGATGGTGGGCGAGCTCTGCAGCCACCCGCCGCTGGGGGTCGCGGAGATCATGTTGCCCCACCGGTCGACCACGTCGACGTGACAGGTGTCGCCGCGGGTGACGCCGTCGGCCTTCACCGTCGGCTCGCCGGTCGTGGCGTCCGCCGCGTCGGCGCGGCCCCCGGCGCCCCACTGGAGGTGACCGGCGAGACGCGGCTGCATGCCGTCGGGACGCCCCGGTCGTAGCTCCGTCGACGCGTCCGCCCCGATCAGGTCCGCCCGCTCCCGCGCGTACTCGCGGGAGAGCAGCGCCTTCGCGGGCGTGTCGAAACCGTCGCCGTACCAGGCTTCGCGGTCGGCGAAGGCGAGCTTGAGCGCTTCGGCCTGGGCATGGATGCCGGGTGCGGTCGACGAGTCGTACGCACGGGGGTCGTCGAGCGCGTCCAGGACCGACAGGGTCTGCAACAACACGGGGCCCTGGCCCCAGAAGCCGGTCTTCGCCACCGAGTAGCCGTGCCAGTCGAGGGTGACCGGCTCCTCCCAGGTCGCCGAGTAGGCGGCCAGGTCGGCACCGGTGACGAGGCCGGCGTGCGGACGCCCGCTGGAGTCCTGGAACGGACGCCGACTGAACCGCTCGATCGCCTCGGCGACGAAACCCTCACTCCAGGCACGACGGGCGGCGTCGATCTGCGCCGCGCGGTCGGCGCCGGCCGCCTGCCCGGCGCTGACCAGCCTGCGCAGCGTCCGGGCGTAGGCGGGGTTGGCGAACAGCTCGCCCTCCGCCGGTGGCCTGCCGCCGCGCAGCCACAGCTCGGCGGAGGTGGGCCAGTGCTCCTCGAAGAGCGTCCGCACGGCTGCCACGGTGTCACCGACCCGGCCGATCAGCGGGTGGCCGGCGCCCGCGTATCCGATCGCCGGCTCCAGCACCTCTTCGAGCCGGAGAGTGCCGTGGTCGCGCAGCAGGAGGAGCCAGGCGTCCACGGCGCCGGGCACGGCCGCCGCGAGCGGGCCCGATCCGGGGATGAGATCCATCCCGAGGGACCGGAAGTGCGCGATGGTGGCGGCGGCCGGCGCCGGCCCCTGCCCGCACAACACCTTCGGGGCCGGGTCCTGCGCCGTCGCCACGATGGCGGGAACCTCACCGGCCGGTCCGTTGAGGTGGGGTTCGACGACGTGCAGGACGAACCCGGCGGTGACCGCCGCGTCGAAGGCGTTCCCACCGCGCTCCAGGGTCCCCATGGCCGCCTGGCTGGCGAGCCAGTGCGTCGAGGACACCATTCCGAAGGTTCCCTGCAGGGTCGGTCGGGTGGTGAACGTCATGACAACACCTCACTCGGGTCAGTGGCCCGGACATCGGGCCGGGTACCGTCCGGCTGCACCAGATGGCAGGCGGCCATCCCGCCGCCGATCTCCACCTGCGGCGGCACCTCGGTCGCGCATCTGTCGAAGGCGAGCGGGCAGCGGGTGCGGAAGCGGCAGCCGGACGGGGGGTCCAACGCGGACGGCAGGTTGTCGCCGAGCAGGACCGGCTGGCGCTGGCGTTGACGGACCGGGTCGGCGACCGGCGCGGCCGCCAGCAGCGCCTGCGTGTAGGGGTGCGCGGGCCGCGTGAAGATCTGCTCGCGTGAGCCCTTCTCGGCGAGTTGACCGAGGTACATGACGGCGATGTCGTCGGCCAGGTACTCCACGGCGGACAGGTCGTGGGTGATGAAGAGGCAGGCGAACCCGATGTCCCGTTGCAGGTCGGCGAGGAGGTTGAGCACCGACGCCTGCACGGAGACGTCGAGCGCGCTGGTGGGTTCGTCGGCGATGAGCAGCATCGGCTCGGAGATCAGGGCCCGGGCGATGCTCACCCGCTGGCGTTGCCCGCCGGAGAGCTCGTGGGGATAGCGGTGCGCCACCTCGGGGCGTAGGCCGACCCGTTCGAGTTCCGTGGCGACCCGGGCCTCCCGGTCGCGTCGCGGCATCCGCCGGCCGGACAGGCGCAGCGGCTCGGCCACCACGTCGCCCACCAGCATGCGCGGGTCCAGCGAGCCGGCGGGGTCCTGGAAGACGATCGACACGTCGCTGCGGTGCCGTCGCAGCTGCCGCCGGGACAGGTGCGTCACGTCCGCCCCCGCTATCCGGACCACGCCCGCGGTCGGCTCCACGAGCCGCACCACGCAGCGGCCCACCGTCGACTTTCCGGAGCCGCTCTCCCCCACCAGGGCCGTGACCCGGCCCTTGGGGATCGTGAGGGACACACCGTCCACGGCTCGTACCGGCCCGAAGTGCATCACCAGGTCCTCGAGTTCGAGGGCGGGTGGCTGCGCCGTCATGGGTTCACCTCCTGGGGCTGGGCCCGAGGCGTCGGGCAGGGGTGCCAACACGCCGCCAGATGGTCGCTCGCGGCGACCGCGGTCCCTGCTCCGACCGCCGCGAGGGGCGGAGCGGAGTCGAGGCACTGCGAGTCGGCGGCCGGGCAGCGGTCCGCGAACGTGCAGGCGTCAGGTTGGCGGGACAGGACGGGCACGAGACCCGGGATCTCCTGCAACCGCTGGGTGCCGGCGTGCCGGCCCGGGGTGGGAGAAGCCGACAGCAGACCCGCCGTGTACCGGTGGCGCGGATGCGCGAAGAGGTCGTTGACCTGGGCCCGTTCCACCACGCGCCCGGCGTACATGACGACGACGCGGTCCGCGATGTCGGCGATCACGCCGAGGTCGTGGGTGATGATGAGGATGCTCGTGCCCAGCCTGTCGCGCAGGTCGCGGAGGACCTGGAGGATGCCGGCCTGGACCGTGACGTCCAGGGCGGTGGTCGGCTCGTCGGCCACCAGCACCTTCGGGCCGCAGGCCACCGCCATCGCGATCATCACCCGTTGGCGCATGCCCCCGCTGAGCTGGTGCGGATAGTTGTCGACGCGGGCGGCGGCGGACGGGATGCCCACCAGCGAGAGCAGCTCGACGGCGCGCGCCCGGGCGGCCCGCCGGGACATCCGTTCGTGAACCTGCAGCACCTCCCCGATCTGGCGCCCGACGGTGAGCACCGGGTTCAGGGACGTCATCGGCTCCTGGAAGATGTAGGCGATCTCCTTGCCGCGCACGCGGCGCAGCACCGACTCGCGGGTGCCGACGAGCTCGGTGCCCTGCAGCCGTACCGAGCCGGAGATCCGGGCGCTCTCCGGGAGCAGGCCGGCGAGGCTCATCGCGGTGACGCTCTTTCCGCAGCCCGACTCGCCGACCATCCCGACGATCTCGCCGGGAGCGAGGTCCAAACTCACCCGGTCGACCGCCGAGACGGTCCCGCTCTCGGTGCGGAAGGAGACCGTGAGATCACGGATCTCCAGCACCGAGGTGCCGACCGTGGCGGTGCTCGCCGGTTCGACGGTGGTCATCGCCGCTCTCCCTTCGGGTCGAGGGCGTCCCGAAGGGCGTCGCCGAAGACGTTGAAGGCCAGCGCCAGCCCCATGATCACGACGCCGGGGAGGACCGCCGCCCACGGGGCGCGGGCGGAGAACTGCTGCGCGGTGGCGAGCATGGTGCCCAGGCTGGGTGCCGGGGGCTGGATGCCGAGTCCGAGGAAGGAGAGCACCGCCTCGCCCAGGATCGCGGCCGGAATGGCGACCGTGGCCTGCACCAGGATCACCGACGTCGCGTTGGGCAGGATGTGCCGGGCGAGCACCCACAGGTCGCTTGCGCCGTCCACGACGGCCGCGGCGACGAAGTCCAGCGACTTGAGCCGCAGCGTGTCCGAACGGACCACGCGGATCACCCCCGGGATCTGGGCGATCCCGATGGCCACCGCGGCGTTGCCGAGGCTCGCGCCGCGGATGGCGGCCAGCCCGACCGCCATGATCAGGAACGGGAACGCGAGCAGCAGGTCGGTGAAGCGCGAGATCACGGCGTCCCAGGCGCGGAAGTAGCCCGCCGCGAGTCCGAGCGGTACGCCGATGACCAACGATGTGGCTACCGCGAGGAGCCCCACCTGCAGCGACGCGCGGGCCCCCAGCATGATGCGGGACAACACGTCCCGACCCAGGTCGTCGGTGCCGAGCAGGTGCCCCGGGGTGCCCGGCGGCGAGAACGTGTGCGCGAAGTCGGTCTGCTCGACGGAGTAGGGGGCGATCCAGGGTGAGAGCAGGGCGACGACGGCCGCGAGCGCCAGCACGACGAAGCTCACGACGGCCAGTGGGTTCCTTCGCAATCGGCTCAGCACGCGGGTGCGTCGGGTGATGCCGGCGGGGGCGGTCTCCGCCATCGGAACGGTGAGGACGGTCATGCCGGGTCCCCCGTCACGCGGATTCGTGGGTCGATGACCGAGTAGAGCAGGTCGACCAGGAAGTTGATGACGATGTAGGCGGTCGCGGTGAGCAGGACGACGGCCTGGATGACCGGGTAGTCCCGCTGGAAGACCGCGTCGATGGTCATCTTGCCGAAGCCCGGTAGCCCGAAGATCTGCTCGGTGACCACCGCACCCGAGATCAGGCCGCCGAGTTGCAGGCCCACGATCGTCACCACCACGATGAGGCTGTTCCGCAGCGCGTGCTGGGTGATGACGGCTCGGGGTCGCAGACCCTTCGCCTTCGCCGTACGCACGTAGTCCGAGGAGAGCGACTCCAACATCGCCGAACGGGTCTGCCGCATGATGATGGCGGCCAGGCCGGTGCCGAGGATGACGGCCGGCAGGACCACGTGGTGCAGGTTGTCCACCGGGTCGTCGAGGAAGGGCACGAACCCGGAGGCCGGGAAGAGCCCCGTCGCCACGGAGAGGTAGAGGATCGCGAGCAGCCCGAGCCAGAAGTGCGGCACCGAAAGGCCCACCAGGGCCAGCCCGTTGGCCAGCCACTCGGCGGGGCGCCCGCGCCGTACCGCCGCGAGCACCCCGGCGCCGACACCGAGCACCGCGGCGATGAGGATCGCCAGGACGGAGAGCTCGGCCGTCACGGGCAGGGCGGTGGTGAGCATCGAGGAGACCGGTATCCCGGTCCGGATCGACTCACCGAAGTCGCCCTGCGCCATCCGTTCCACGTACTGCGCGAACTGCAGGGGCAGCGGCTGGTCCAGCCCGTAGTGGTGCCGGATGGCCGCCAGCGCCTCCGGGGACCGGTCCTCCCCCGCGAGGGCGAGGGCCGGATCCCCGGGCAGTGCCCGCACGCCGAGGAACACCACGACTGTCGACAGCAGCAGGGTCAGCGCTGACTGCCAGGCGCGCGTGAGCAGGTATCGAAGCACGACGACCTACTTGGTGAACCCGGCGAAGGCCGCGCGGATCACGCCGTCCGGGAACACCTGCAGGCCCTGGATCTGCTTGGAGAAGGCGGTCAGGTTCCGCTGCCGGTAGAGGTAGATCAGCGCGTCGTCCTGCTGGAGGATCGTCACCGCCTGCCCGTACAGCTTCTTGCGCTCCTCGAGGTCGTTGGACTGACGGGCCTGGGTCAGCGCGGCGTCGAGCTGGGGGTTGCTGTAGCCAGAGACGTTCTGGCTGCCGCCGGTGCCGACGAAGTTGGTGATGTTGGCGTCGGGGTCGATCCGGCCGCTCCAGCCCAGTTGCAGCAGTTCGAAGTTGCCGCGGTCCTGCTCGTCGAGGAGCGAGGAGTACTCCACCGGGTTGATCTTGAGGTCGAACCCGCCTTCCTTGACCATGGCCTGCAGAGCCTGGGCGAGACGCAGCGTGTCGGGCGTGTTCGAGGCGAGCATCGTCACCGGGTAGGGCGTCTGGACGCCGGCCTCACCGAGCAGTTGCTTGGCCTTGGCCGGGTCGTGCGCCGGGCACGTCTGCGCTTCCGGAGTCGAGAACGGGCTCGCGGGCGAGATCGGTGAGCAGGCGACGGCGGGGATCCCGTTGAAGACGGCCTGGACGAGGGCCTTCCGATCGATCGCGTGCTCGAAAGCCTGCCGGACCTTGGCGTTCTGCGCGATCGGGCGGTTGATGGGCTTGGGCGTGGTGCCCACCCCGTCGACGTTGCCGATGTTGAAGGTCAACCCCTGGTAGCCGAGCGACTGCGACTGCAGGACGGTGAGCGCGCTGTCCGCCTGCAGGGAGGCGACGTCCTGCGTGGACACGCTGTCGGCGACCTGGGCGTCGCCGGAGCGCAGGTTGGCGGCGCGGATGCTGGCGTCGCTGAGGATGCGCCACGAGATGGCGTCGAGGTGGACCTTGCCGGCGTCGTAGAAGTTGGGGTCCTTCACCACGTCGATGGAGTTCTGCGGCACCCGCTTGGCGAACTTGAAAGGCCCGACGCAGACCGGTGCCGAGGCGAAGTCGTCGCCGAGGCTCTGCATCGCCTTCGGGCTCATGATCATGCCGGCCCGGTCGGCGAGGGCTCCGACCAGGGGCGCGAACGGCTGCTTCAGGCGCACCACGACGGTGTGCGCGTCGGGGGTGTCGACGGTCTCGACGGGGCCCAGCTCACTCTTGCGCGCCGAGCGGGCGTTCGTCAGGTGCCGTTGCAGGGTGGCCTTCACCGCGGCGGAGTCGAGCTGCGTACCGTCGGCGAACTTCGCGTCCTGGCGCAGCGGGATGGTCACCGTCTTCCCGTCGCTGCTGGTGGTCGGCAGCGCGGTCGCCAGCTGCGGTACGACCTGCGCCTGCTCGTTCACGTCGTAGAGCTTCTGGCACATCGCCTGGAAGACGTAGCGCGAGTAGAGGCTGCGCGACAGGGTGGGGTCCAGCGCGTCGGGCTCCGCGGAGAGGGCGATGACGAGCTTGCCGCCGTTCTTCACCGCGGCGGGATCTGCCGGCGTACCGAAGGAGTCCTGGCCGGCCGACTGGTTGTCGCCGGACTGGTTACCACCCCCGCTGTCCGACACCGGGGAGCAGGCGACGACGGCGCAGATGACCGCTGCCGCCGCCACGGCGGCCCGCAGTGGACGCAGCCGCGGCGGGCTCGTTTCGCTGAAGGAGAGGTTCGTCATGGGGGATCTCCTCAAGTGGGCGATTCCGGCGAGCGTATGTTGTATACGATGACCGACGCAAGACCCCCGTGAATGCCTGCCGGGCACCCGGCAGGCACGGTCTGGCGACATCACGCTCGTCCGCAAGGCGACGGAGCCCACCGCACCGGCGGCGCCCACGCCACGCGGGCAGACATCGACTTCACTTCAGCCGCGAGTCACGCGAGACTGGTGGGGTGACGATCAGCAGTCTCACCGCATGAACCGGGCGGCCAGGACCCTCGTCGCGTGGATGACCGTGATACCGCTGTTCGCCGCGCAACTGCTCGTCGCCACCACACCGAGGTTCCACTCGCGGGGCTTCTCGCGAGACGCCAGCGACCTGCCGACACTGGTCGACAAGGGCTTCGCCTTCTTCGCTCCCCTCGACGCACGTACGGCCCCGTTGATGGAGCCGGTGATCCCGGTGCTGCGTGGCGGCGCGATACTCCTGGTCGCGGTGCTCATCTATCTGGTCGGCAGCCTCGTCACCCGGCGGACCAGCCTGATCGCCGCAGCGGTGACGGGCGCGGCGGCCGTCCTCGTCGCCGCCGCGATCGCCGACCTCCTCGGGTGGGCGGTGTACGTCCTCCGCCTGCACACCGCGTCGGACGGCCTGTCGCTGCTCTTCAGCGCCAACTACTCGTTCAGCGGCGGCTGGACGTCCGACGTGCTCTTCCTCGGCTGCTGGGTGGCGGTGGCCGGCGCGATCCTCTTCGTCTGCGGCCGTTGGACGCAGGACGCGCCGTCGCCGGCGGCCAAGACCTCCCGCCCCAGCCCGCTGATCGGCGATCGCCGCGGACGCAGCGGGCACGTCGCCCTGGCCGGCATCCTGCCCGTCCTGGTCCTGGCCCTGATCGAGGGCGTGCGGATGGTGCGCCACGCCGAGAAGCCCTACTCCCTGTTCGAGTTGCTCGGCCGGTTCCTCTATCCCGCGCTCTCGCCGCCGCCCCCGCGCGAGGACCTGGCCTACCGGCTCGCCCACCCGGACCTCGACCCGGCGAGACTGACGATGGACCGGTGGGTGCCCAACTCGGTGGCCACCGTCGTCCTGCTGGTGCTGCTCTGGCTCCTGCTCCGGTCGGTGCTGGCGGACCTGCCGGCCTCCGGTCACCGCGCCGGCCTCGTCGTCGTCTGCTGGGGTGGCACGCTCGCGGCGTGCGCCCTGACGGCACCGACCGTCGTCCTCGCCGAGTGCGCGTTCTCGGTCTCCCCCACCGGCTGTGCGCCGTGGCTGAACCTGAGCAGCGAGCTGACCAACGCACTGCGATTCGGCGCGGCCTGGGGTTGGCTCGTGGCACTGCTGGTCCTGCTCGCCCGCCGAACCCTGCGCACCGAGACACCCGTCGCCGCCCTGGAGGCCCCGATCCATGAGCCCACGTAAGAAGGGGCCCCGCCGCCGCCCGGCCCGCGCCGAGGCCCGGCCGACTCTCGCACCGTCGCCCACGCCGGAGCGGGTGGCCTGGTGGAAGCGGCCGGTCACCTGGCTGCTGACGATCGTGATCGGTGCCGTCGGCGCCTGGCTGAGCGCTGTCGTCCTGGGCACGCTCAACCAGTGGAAGTCCGCGGACGAACTGGCCGAGGCCCTGGCGGGGAAGGGGCCGCTGGTCGTCCTCGACGTGCGGCACATCCCCTATCCCGAGGAGGGCGCCCGCGGCTTCGTCTACCCCGCCGGCTCCGACCTGTCCGAGCTGGACGCTTCGACGTCAGGCGACCCGGCCACCGACCTCGCGGCGGTCGACCTGGGCCGGAGCACCTGGGAGGTCACCCTCGTCGGCACCCGCGACGATGCCGTCGAGGTCGTCGACATGCGGTCGGTCCTGGTCGCACCCTGCGCCCCGCCCCTCACCGGCATCCGCGAGCCCAACGAGTCCCAGGGAGCCTCCGAGAAGATCGTGCTCGTGACACGGGTGGACCAGCCGAATCCTCGAATGCTGGTCGAGAGCACGACGGACGACGCGCCGAGCCGCCCGTTCTTCGCGGACAACAAGATCAGCCTGCCCAAGGGCGAGAAGAACGTCGTCCAGGTCAGGGCGCTCAGCGAGAAGATGCACTGCCGGTGGCGGCTGGAGCTGCAGTACCTCGCCGACGGGCGTCGGCAGACGATGACCGTCTCGGCGCCCGGCGACAAGCCCTTCGAGGTGACCGGCGTCGCGGACGACGCGGCCTACAGCTGGGTCTACCTCAATCGGATCAACGACTGCGTCAGCAAGGACGGCAGCAAGAAGGGTCGATTCCGGATCACCGGGGCCGAGTACGCGCAGATGGTACGTGCGGGCCGCAGCTGCCCCTACTGATCCGCGCCCGCTCGCGGGACCCTGCGCCGGCTGCCGCTGCGGGAGAATGCCCGGGTACGAGCGCAGGGCTGCGCGGTGGCACCAGGCGGCGAGAGCGGTGCTGCCGGCCGGACGAGAGGCGGGCTCGGATGACGGAATCGAATCGCCACCAGCGGCTGCGCCGCTACTGGGACAAGCATGCCGGCTCTTACGACCGGCAGATGGATTTCGCCGAGCGACGTCTCTTCCGCGACACCCGCGACTGGGTCTGCGCCAGGGCCTTCGGGGACGTCCTCGAGGTGGCGGTCGGCACCGGCCTCAACCTGCCGCACTACCCGGCGGGGGTGCGGTTGACCGGGGTGGAGTGGAGCCCGCAGATGCTCGCCGCCGCTCGGCGCAGGGCCACGGAGCTGGGCCACGACGTGGACCTTCGGCTCGGCGACGCCCAGCGCCTCGACCTGGCCGACGCGTCGTTCGACACCGTGGTTTGCACGTTCTCGCTGTGCGCCATCCCCGACGAGCACCGGGCGCTCGACGAGATGAGACGTGTGCTGCGTCCTGGCGGCCTGCTCCTGCTGGCCGACCACGTACGGGCCGCCCGCTGGCCGGTGCGCCTCGTGCAGCGCCTCGCCGAGCTGGTCACCGTGCCGATGGGCGGCGAGCACTTCCTGCGCCGCCCCGCCGACCAGGTCCGCGGCTGGGGCTGGCCGGTCGAGGCACACGACAGATTCACCCTCGGCTTGATCGAGCGACTCGCCGCCCGCAAACCCGTGGCCTGATGAGAAAGCGAAAGCCCCAGCCACGAAGGCTGGGGCCGGGTATTGAGTCAGATCGGACCACGGTTACGTCAATTCGCCGTTGCCATCCACTGCTCCCCTAACTCGCTATGTTAGCGCCCGGCGTCGTCATCGTCAACGGCGCTCGGTACCACCGTCACGGGCGGCGGGTCAGCGGCGCGCCCGCCCGCCCCCACCGGGACTCCTGGACGACGACCTGGTGGTCCCGCCAGGTGATCAGCCGGGACTGACTCAGGATGCGCAGGATCCGATGGCGGTCTCGGCTGTCGAAGCCGAAGACCGGATCGGCCTTGTCGCGGTCCCGGTCCTCCATGAACCGGAGCACCTCCAGCTCCGGGACCGGGTCGGTGGCGGAGATGAAGGACCGGTACATCTCGTGGTAGGCGTGCTCGAACGGCCGGCAGAGTGCGGAGACCGGCGCGATGGCATGGCGCTTGCCGTCCACCGCCACCACGTCGATCACGCCGGCGGCCCGCGCGTAGGTGAGCGCGGCGCCGACCCGGCCGGCCGCTCGCTGGTCCTTGCCCTGGCCCACACCGCCCCGGTTGAGCAGCGACTCGACCTGGTTGTACGGGATGCTGCGGACCTCCCGCCGGTAGCACTCGGCCGAGACCGCGCTGTACACCCGCCACAGCGGCTCCAGATAGCCGAGGGTCAGGTCGGGCGGGACGATGGTGTACCTGTTGTCCGCGCCCAGCCGGATCGCCTCGACGGTCAGCAGCGCGTCCAGCGCGCGGTCCAGCAGCGTACCGTCGTCGGTCCGGAAGGGGCCGGTGCGCAGGCTCGCGATGGTCAGCCCCTGCGGTCGGGCGAGCAGGCTACGCACGACGTGGTCGACGGCGCGTACATCCGCCATGCGGCCGAGGCCGAAGTCCAGATAGGTACGCCAGGATCCCTTCGCGACCCAGTCGTTGCCGGCCCTCACCGCAGCGTCCTGCCGGAACACCTTTTCGGCCAGCGAGTCCACCAGCGAGCGGTACTGGGCGTCGTCCTCGTTGGGCAGGATCCCCCAGCGGGCCAGCGTGGCCGTGCGGTTGCCCTTCTCCGGCCCGCCGAGGATCGTGCCCCGCCGCTGGAGCTCCAGGAGGCCGAGCAGAGAACGGCTTCCGGTCTCCTGCCTGCGATCGAGCAGGCGGGTGATGCCGTCGATGTCGACCGAGTTCAGCCCGGGCGTGGCGAACGTCTGCCGGAGCTCGGTCGCGAGCCGGTTCGGGTCACCGTAGATGACCAGGACCTCGCTGCTGTCGTCGCGCAGGCGCTGGATCAGCGGAATGAAGTCCTGGTCGCCGGTGACCAGGATGAAGCGGCGACACCCCTGGTGCAGGTAGTCCATCGCGAGCACCGTCAGCTTGATGTCGGCCTGTTCCTTGGTGCTCCGCACCTCGTCGGCGACGATGAACCGCTCCCGCATCGCCGTGGCGATGGACGGGTCGAACCGGGCCGCGGCCATGTGGACCTGCAGCTGACCGCCGCACTCCCGGTTCGCGTACGCCCACAAGTCGTCGACTATCTGGCGGGTCACCGACTTGCCCCGACCGATGATGGCGCCGGCCAGGTTCTCCCAGTCGACCAGCAGGACGCCCACCTCATTGACCGCCACGGACCGCCTCCTCGACGCGTCGTTGCTCCGGAATGTCGCCGCCCACCGGCTCCCAGGTCTCGCGCAGACCGTTGATCGTGCTCTCGGCGTCGCCCAGGCTGCGATTCATCTCGTCGATGAGCAGCCGGAGCAGGGTGACGGGGTACTGGTAACGCTCGGGGTGCGCTTCCCAGATGAAGTACTCGCACGTCGCCGCGATCGTGGTGACGGTGTGCAGGGCGAACTGCAGAGGCGCCCGGCCGTCGACCGCCGCGGTGCCGTTGAGCAGCCCGAGCAGGCCCTGACGCCACGGCCGCAGCTGACTGTCGTCGGTGATGCCCAGCGCCGTTGCGAGGGCGCCGGCGCAGGCCTGCATCTCCTGCCCGCGAGCCTTGCGGCTCACCTCCCACAACCGGGCGGAGATCGACTTGCTGTGCCGGACGGTGGGACGGTAGCCGGCCACGTTGACGACGCTGCCCAGCTCCGCGTCCGCCTCCGAGAGCACCCACGCCCAGCCGGGGTCGCGGGGTCGACCGATGACGTCGAAGAGCCCGCGTTGCGCCTGCGGCGTCGACTCGTGCACGTCGACGAGCCGGCGGACGAGCGCGCATTCCAGCGCGAACAGCCGGCGATGCAGGTCCGGCAGGCCGAGTTCGGCGGAGTCCACCGGCACCTCGACGCGCCAGGAGAGGTCGTAGACATAGCAGTGGATGCTCTGGCCGCCGAGGTGGGGAAACCAGTCGGGCAGGACCACCGGCGACGAAGACTGGGAGACGCCCAGGTCGGTGCGGGCCAGCAGGACGAGCGCGAACCGCGTGTCGCCCCGGCCGTGGCCGAGGGCGTCGAGGCAGCGCTGCTTGTTCCGCTCCAGGATGTGCACCAGTTCGACCATGATCGCGTTGGGGTTGTCGAACCGCTCCGCCCGGATGATCAACGGCACGATCGGCGCGTCGCCGAGCTCCTCGGCCAGCGCCTGGCCGTACTCGTCGCGGCTGCCGTCGACGGGCAGCCAGTAGGCGCACATCTGCGCGGTGGTGTCGGCGAACAGGTCGCGGACGGTACGGGCGACGAGGGCGGGGGTCGGGGTGTGGTGCATGGGCTACCTCAGACCGGGGTGACCGCGGCGGCGATCCGGGCCAGCAGCGGGATGCGTGGACGCACCACGTCGCCGTCGAACGCCAGGAAGTTCGCCGCCCGCGCGGTGGTCAGCAGATGGGTCGGTGATGTGATCTGTTCGCGAGCCGCGAGCATGTTGTATTCGTCCTCGGTGCACGAGAGCGTCGTCGGTGACTCCAGGCACAGCGCGCGGAGGATCGAGTAGACCGAGTGCAGCCACGGATTCTCCCGGCGGTCCCGCGCGGAGAGATGGGCCGCGGCGGCGGCCTTGAAGAAGTCGTAGTGTTCGCTGAAAGCGATCTTGTTGCTCGTCAGGTTCTCCCTCGCGAATGCGGCGAACAGTTCGGCTCGAACGGGATGCAGGTGCGACACCGGATATCTGTTGTTGATCAGCCATTCCATGAATGCGACGAGCAGCTTGACGGTGAGGAACGGATGGCCCCCGGTCTCCCGGTAGACCATCGTCACGAACTCCGGTTCGAGGTCGACGTAGTTGCTCATGACCTTGTGGACCAGTTCGTAGAACTCGCCCGAGGTGGCGGCCGACGCGTCGTGCGTGAACAGCGGGAACGAGTCCTGCTCGACCACCGGGCTGAGCTGGTTCTGGTCGAGCAGGATGAAGTGCGCGTTGGGCTGCTGGCCCACGAAGACCAGCAGGTTGTCCCGAGTGAACTCGACGAGTTGGTTCAGCAGCGGCTGCACGATCAGATAGCGCAGCTCGGGCCGGCTGACCAGGTACGAGCTGAGCTGACCGAAGAGGGTCTCGTACTCGTCGAGCACCAGCACGAACCGGGCGGCGTTGGTGGCCTGGCCGGTCAGGCACTCGGCCACGGTCTTCATGACGAACCCGGCCGGTAGCCGCTGTCCCCCGTCGAGCGCCTCCAGCACGCGCCCGTAGAAGACGCCGCCGTCGGGCACCTGACCGGTGTCGTCGCAGGTCTGGGTGATCACCACCGACGTGCCCGTGGTCGATCCCAGGTCCGCCGCGCAGGCCGTCGTCTTACCGCTGCGCCGCACGCTGCACCAGAGGCGTACCCCGTTGCGGCGCTCGAAGGAGTTCATCAGATTGCGCACGCTGTGCCGGTACACGTGGTTGTAGGTCAGCGCGTAGAACGGGTTCTCGATCGGGAAGCCGAGCGCGAAGTTGTAGTTGATCGGCCGATCCAGCCGCGCGTCCTCCGCGGTCTCCCAGATGATGCCTTCGAGCAGCTCCGTCAGCTGGTTGACCGCGCTCACGTCACTGGTCAGTCCGCCGGTGGGTACCACGATCTTGGCCAACCGCTCCACCGCCGCGACCCGGGCGCGCATGTCCGGTCGCAGCGGCGCGATGACCACGCTCACCGCCCGCGACAGCGCCTCCTCGATGTGGTGCCGCTCCACGAAGTCGGCGAGCAGATAGCACTGCACCTCGACGGGGCGGGCGTCACTCGCGTTCAGCGCCGGTCGTAGCGAGACGTCCAGGCGGCGCGACGCCCCGACGTACTGGGACAGCGCGGGCAGCGGGCCCCTCGACGGGTCGGCGCGCAGGAGCTTGTCGACCACCTCCACCAGTGGGAACACCGAGTCGGCGACGCCGTCGTGGAACTGGCCCGGTTCGATGAGCGTGGAGAGCTCGTGGAGGTCCTCGGAGGTGAGGAAGGGCAGCACGTAGGCCCACGAGCGAGGAAAGCGCGGCAGGATCTGCCGGCCGGTCAGCTCGAAGCGCACATCGGAGTAGCCGTGCAGGATGCCGAACAGCATGGCCGAGCAGAGTCGACGCAGCGACCAGGCGGACCCGTCGCGGTGCGCGTCGGCCAGCCGCGACGAGTAGAGCTCCAGGGGCAGGTCGAGGAAACGCTGCAACCCGCTCAGCGACTTGTTCAACGCATGGTGTTCGGAGAACCCCTGGGTGGTCCTGAGGCGGCTGTAGCCCTTGCTGAAGATGTCGCGGGCATGGTGCATCAACGCGCTCTTCGTGATGTCGGGCACCTGGCTCCGGTCGTCCTCGACCACCTCCATGAGGAAGGCCTCGAAGTACTCGGACAACACGTCGCGGTAGAACGTCGCCCACTGGAAGATGTGCGACCTGCTGAGGTTGTCGAGCTCCTCGGTGAAGCGGTAGTTCATGTACGCCGGGTCAGGGTCGCGGACCGGCCCACCCGACCGCACGGTCGTGCCCGCCCGCGGCCGGGATCTCATCAGCTGCGCCGGCGACGGGGACGGCGTCGCCGGCCGCACTCCGTTGACCGCCGCCAGGTGGACCGGGGCCGGGGTCTCGACCAGGCCCACGGTGTCGTCGGCCGACGGGTCGCGGGTGGGCGTGACGCCCGACGCCACCGGCTCCGGGGGCGAGACGCGCGACAGCGCCTCGTCGAGGAGCTCGACGAGCTGGCGCCGACGTTTGGGCAGGAAGCGGTCGACCACGTCGTACAGCGCGGACGAGTGCGCGCGCAGCGCGTCGTCGCCGAGTTCCGCGACGAGCGCACGGACGGCGTCCTCCGCCTCGCCCGGCTTGACCTGGTGCAACAGGCCCCGGATCTCGGCCAGTCGCGCGGCGATGTCGCCGCCGGCCGGTCGCGGTGTGCCCGACCTCGCCGGTACGGCCTGGGCCGGCGTGATCGGGGCGACCGGCGGCAGCGCGGCCGGTGGTGGCGACGGCACGGGGCGGGCCGGCGCGACGGCGCCCACCCGCGCGGCGGCGGCCCGGTCCGACGGCGGCACGGGCCTCGGCGTCGTCGCCAACCGGTTCAGCGGCACCAGCGGAGGCGCCGAGCCGACCGGCACGTGCGCCGGCGGGGCGGGCGGCTGGCTCACCGGGCCGGCCCGACGGGCCGCGAGCGCGGCGGCGAGCCCCTTTCGCCGCTTCGGCAGGAAACTCGCGAGAGCCGCTTGGAGGTCGGCATCAAGATCCGTCAGATCCGCCTCGGACAATTGCCCGATGAGCCGCTCGAACCGCTTCGCCGCCTCGGCGGGCCGAACCGCGCGATTCAGCTGAATGATCTCGTCAAGATCTGAATGTCGGTCCCCCACACCGTCATGCTACGTAAGGAATGCCGATGTTTGGATTCGCTGGTACGGCAGAGGAAATCCGCCGGATGGACGAGGCGTGTGCGGACCCAGCAATCGACGCATATCACCTGCTCTTCGCATCGGGAAGCGCCCGGTTCAGGTCAGGTGAGTCGCAATGTCGACATATTCTCGTGCGAGCCGCGATCGTCGCTCCAGCGCACCACACATCGCACCTGCTGCGCGCTGCCCATCTGTGCGACGAGCGCGAATCGCACCTCTCCTCCGGGTGCTATCGCGTCGATCGACGGATCACCGGGCTGCGCGAGAGCGACGGTCCAGAGGTCGCCGCGATCCGTCGGATCCTTCTCGAGCACGAAGGTCACACCGAGCGCCGGCCGGCTGCCGGTGTTGTGCAGCACCAGGTAGCGGTTCCGCAGGCTGCTGACCCAGCGGTGCGAGTCGAGCCGCACCCGGTCCTCGGACTGCACCCGGGGCCAGACCTCCGCGCCCGGAACCGTCGACGGCGCGCTCAGCGTGGCGGCCCGCGTACCGTGCGCCGAAACCGCGGCGACCAGGATCTTCTCGACGTGGTCGCTCAGCTGGGCGTCGTCGGCGTACCCGAGGACCAGCGCCGTCGGGCGCAGCCCGTCGAGGTAGGTCTGCAGGGCCGCCATCTGCGCGATGTCGAGGCCGCCGGGATCGACCGGCCGGCGGGACCGCAGCACCCCCACGTACTTGCCGGCGGCGCCGAGCCGCTCGATCTCCTCGGCCGTACCGGACGCCGCCACGGCCGTCGGCGTACCCAGCCGGGACCCGAACATCGCGATGCACACATCGCAGCGGTCGACGATCTGGTCGTTCAACTCGTCCTGCGGCGGGCGGCCGAACGCGGCGGCGGCGTGCACACTCCACATGATCGGGACCACCGCCGCCCCGAAGTTCTCGCCGTAGATCCCGTTCCACTTGGTGATGGCCTGCTGGACGATGCGGATGTCCGCTGCGGGAATGTCACCGGGGCACGAGATCAACAGCCGGATCGCCAGAGCGCTGTACGGCACCGGGACCTCCACGACATCGGGTAGGGCTCCGAACTGGGTCGCTGCCAACGTAAGCGACCTCGGGGCTGCCCGGTAGCCACCGATCTCGCCACCGCAGGGCGCGCCGGGCCCGCGCGGCGCCCGAGCCGCGGGGGCAGGGACTCCCCCGGCCTAGCGCTCGGCGTAGACGAGGTCCATCGTGTCGGCACGCCCGGACCAGCGCAGTTCCACGTGCCAGCAGCCGGCCTGCGGCAGGTCGATGATCGACGGGCCGGGGCCGCCCCGGACCTCCCGAATCACTCGCGTGTCGGACCCCTCCAGCGTCGCCGTGATGCTCAGATCGGGCGACGACGTCGGGCCGGTCGAAGCCGCCGCGGGACGGGAGACCCAGAGGATCTTGTTGTTGGAGCCGTCCGTCCTGTCCACCCGCAGCGGATTGCCGAAGAGCACCGCGACGATGTCGCCCTTCGCGCCGAGGACGTGCGCAACCCGGGCGTCCCCGCTGAACCCCCGGGTCGCCCAGTCGGGCAGCGGCCCCGTCTCGATCCGCGAGCCGCAGCCGCCCGCGGCCGGACTGCCGGCGACCGTGGTTGCCGGAGCACTGCCTGGCGTCTCCGATCGACCGGAGGCCGTGCAACCTGCCAGCAGGACCACCGAAGCCAGCACCGCCCTGCCCCATGCCCTCATCTCGCACCCTCCGGGAAAGCGTCGAGTCTCGATGACCCGACTCGTGCCTGCGATGGAAGGACACCGGCCCGGCCCTCCGGGTTCCGTGGGCCTATCCCAGCGAGTCGGCGATCTCGATCGCCTCGGCCTTGGCGAGGTCGCCCTCGAGGCGGTAACTCACGCCGGCCTCCTGCCAGATCAGGGTCGAGGCAGCGAGCCGCGCGGTCTCCACCCGCACCTCGCCCGCGCGATCCACGTAGGTCAACGCGTGCGGTCCGGCGACCCACGCGGCGAAGTCACCGTGGACGGTGACCAGCTCGGCCGCGCTGGAGCGCTTCACGAAGACCGGGTCGAGTTGACCGTCGAAGGCGTCGAGGCGCAGCGCGCCGCCGCGGTAGAGAAGCGTCGCCACCCGGTATCGGCCCGTGCCGTCGGGGTCGGCGACCAGCACCTGCTCAGGTGGACCCAGCCGAGCCGGCACGCGGATCGGGAAGCGCACCGCACGCTGCGCCTCATCCAGCCCGGCGGGCCGCTGCGACGGCAGCGGCGACGCGGTACGGCTCGGGGGCGCCGACCCCGGTGACGTCACGATGGTGACGCCGGCGAAGCGCAGCAGACCCGCCACGGCGTCGGCGACGGCGGCCCGCCCCGGCGGCAACAGCGCGACGAGCAGGGCGACAAGGCCTGCCGCCAGGTAGTAGCGCCACCGCCGTCGACCCGGCGCGGGCGCGGCGAGCTGTGCGCGTACCCGGGCGGTGACGTCGGGCGCGTCGGGCGTCTCCAGCCACGCCGGCAGGTCGCGCAGCTCTCGCTCGAGGTCATCCACGGTGGACCTCCTGGAGGTCGAGCAGGCCGCGCAGCTTCGCCAACGCCCGAGACGTGCGCGACTTCACCGTGCCCCGGGGCCAGCCCAGCATCGTCACCGTCTCGTCCTCACTGAGGTCGAGGAAGAACCGGCACACGATCACCTCACGGTCCTTCTCCGGCAGCCGGCGCAGCGCCTGCACCAGCAGGGCGCGGCGTTCCGCGGCGAGCACCGCACCCACCGCGCCGTCGCCGGTCACCTCCGACCCGGGGTCGGCCGCCGCGGCCCGCAGCACCAGCCCGTCGCGCCGGCTGCGCGACCGGTGCAGGTTACGGGTCTCGTTGGCCACGATCGCCAGCAGCCAGGAGCGGAAGGACGACTCGCGCCGGTAGCGGGAGAGCTTGCGGTACCCCTTCACGAAAGCCTCCTGGATGACATCCTCGGCATCCGAGCCCGCGCCGAGGAGCACCGCGGTCCGGTACGCGGACGCGGTGTGCCGGGCGACCAGGAGTTCGTAGGCCTCCAGGTCACCTGCCTGGGCGCGGGTGACGAGTTCGTCGTCGTCCAGTGGAACCTCCGGTTGATCCACCCTCATGACACCGCCCGCGGCGGGCGGGTTCCCACCCGGCCGAGGGAACCCTGCCGGGTCTCGCGGTGTCACCCCGACATGATGGCCAAGGCACCGATCTCCCGCCGTACCGTCCTGACCGCGCTCGCGGGTGCCGGCGCCGCCGCGCTGGTCGGCTGCGACGCCGCCCGGAGGCCGACCGCAGCCCCGGCGGCCGGCGTCCCCGACGTGCTGCTCGTCGAGGTGGACGACGGGCTGACCGTGCTGCGAGGTCAGGACCGGCAGAGGATCCCGCGCTCGGTGGCCACCGCCGACGGGCGGGCGATCTACGCGACGGAGGCCGCCGGCGCCGACACCGCCTTCTGGCGGATCGACACCGGCTCGGGCCGCGCCTCCGCCCGGGTCACGCTGCCGGGGCGCTGGACACCACAGGCCGTCTCGACCAGTGGCACGACGGTGGCGCTCACCCCGGACGACGTCGGCGTGACCACCGGCCGGCCGCGCGGGCGCGACGTGACCCCGGTGCTGGTCGCCGACGCCGGCGGGGTCCGGCACCGGCTGGAGCTGCGCGGCAACTTCGTGCCGGAGGCGTTCACCCAGGATCTCGCGGGGCTGTTCGTCCTCGAATGGCTCCCGGCCACGGCTCCGGACCGCTACCGGGTCCGCGTCGTCGACCTGGCGACCACCGCGCCGGGCCCGCTCAACACCCGGGCCAAGGCGCCGGTGCCACCCGGCGCCGAGGAGGAGATGCGCGGCGACGGACGCCAGGCGGTGCTCGCGCCGGACGGCGCGGTCCTCTACACGCTCTACACCCATCAGCCCGGCCACCAGCACACCCGCGATCTGGTCAGCGGCCGGCCGGGCGACGCGCACGCGTTCGTGCACACGCTGAACCTCACCGAGCGGTGGGCGTACTGCATCGATCTGCCCCATCCGTTCGGGGCGGGGCCCGCGAGCGGTCACGCCATGGCGATCAGCCCGGACGGACGTCGGCTCTTCGTCGTCGACGTCACCTCGGGCACGGTCGCCGAGATCGCCACCGAAGAACTGGCGGTACGCCGGACCGCCACCCTGGTCACGGGCACCGGCGACGCGTACGCCGCCGCGGACCAGGACCGGCTCTTCGTCGGCTCCGGCCCCGTGCTGCGTACCGTGGATCTCGCTCACCTCGTCCCGGCGGCCGAGTGGCCGGTCGGCGAGCCGGTCACCGGCCTCGTGCTGAACCCCGACCTCGGCCGGCTGCATGTCGGCCAGACCGCCTCCGTGAGCTGGCACGATTCCGCCACCGGTGGGGAACTCGGCCGCGTCGCCGTGCCCGGCCTGGTGGGCCTGCGCGGCCTCGCCGCCGACGCCTGAGTCGCCGCAACCCCCGGTGGGCGTTGCCGGTGACGACGTCCCGGGCGGAACGCGGTCAGCTGGCCTCCCCCAACCTCGGCGGGCTTGCGGGACCGATTCACCGGCCTCCACCGGTCATCCCCGTCCTGGCCACTGTGGACGTGGGGTTCGTTTCAGGCTGAAGGCCATCGACGGGGGTACCGACCCGGACTTAGCATGTGCACGAATGGATCTTCAGGATCCACCCCCGGCCGGCTCCGGCCGCCAGCCCGACCGAAGGGAGACGCGCGTGCGTCGACCCCCCTATCTGGCACTACTCGGCGTCGGCGTGTCCGGCGCGCTGGTCCTGAGCGCAGCCCCGGCGTCAGCGGCCACACCCGCGGCCACCCCACCGCCAGGCATCGTGGTCAGTGACGGCATGACCCAACCGGTGTTCTCGCTCGCCGACGCGATCGAGGAGCGGGTGTACGTCCAGACCTCCGTGGACACCGACCACGACGGCCGCCGCGACCGGGTGGCGATCGACATCTCCCGGCCCCGGGAGACCGCGACGCAGGGCTTCAAGGTGCCGGTCATCTTCGAGCACAGCCCGTACCGCAAGGGCACCTGGGGTGATGTGCCGTACCCGAGCGTGCTGGTGGACGACCTGCCGCAGAACGGGCTGACCCAGCGCTCCGGGCTCCGCGGGCTCGACCTGGGCATCCAGCGCGCGCAGGCGAAGGCCAACCTGCCCGGCTCGCTGGACGACTACTACGTGCCGCGGGGGTACGCGGTGGTGCTCGGCCAGAGCGTCGGCACCGGCGACTCGGACGGCTGCCCGACCAGCGGTGACCAGGCCGAGACGCTCGGCACCAAGGCGGTCATCGACTGGCTGAACGGCCGGGCGAAGGGCTACGACGCGGCCGGCGCGCCGGTCACCGCCGGCTGGACCACCGGCGCGGTCGGCATGACCGGCGTCTCCTACAACGGGACGCTGCCCAACCAGGTGGCCACGACCGGGGTCGAGGGGCTCAAGACCATCGTGCCGGTCTCCGCGATCAGCAGCTGGTACGACTACTACCGGGCCAACGGCCTGGTCGTCGCGCCCGGGACGTACCAGGGTGAGGACACCGACATCCTGGCCCAGTACACGGCCGGCCAGGCGCGGGCCGAAGGGCCGTGCGCCGACGAGATCGCCGAGATCACCGAGGAGCAGGACCGGGTCACCGGCGACTACTCGAAGTTCTGGCAGGACCGCGACTACCTCGACGCCCGGGACGTGGAGGCGAGCGTCTTCGTCGTGCACGGCCTCAACGACTGGAACGTGAAGACCGAACACTTCGCCGGCTGGTGGGACGAGCTGGCGAAGCGGCACGTGCCGCGCAAGATCTGGCTGCACCAGGGCGGGCACGGTGGCCCCGGCAGCAACGCGTCGGTGACCCTGCCCGACGGCCGGACCTGGACCTACAAGCAGACCGAGAACCGCTGGTTCGACTTCTGGTTGTGGAACGTGCGCAACGGGATCATGGACGAGCCGACCGCGGTGCTGCAGCGGGAGGACCGGGCGTACACCACGTACGCCAACTGGCCGGACCCGGGTGCCCGTGAGGTGGCGGTGAAGCTGGCCGCGTCCAGCGCCGGCGAGCCGGGCACGCTCACCTCGGGCAAGCAGCCCAAGGCCAAGGTGGAGCAGACCTTCGTCGACGAGGGTCGGACCATCCACCCGGACGTCCTGGTGGCGAACCCGGACGCGGCAAGCGCGAACCGGCTCGCCTACCGCTCCCCGGCGCTGGCCGGGGACGTCCGCATCTCCGGCCGTCCGGAGATGCGGCTGCGGATGGCGATCGACAACAAGCCGGACGCGAACCTCACCGCGTACCTGGTCGACTA
Source organism: Micromonospora sp. NPDC051006 (assembly GCF_044456245.1). Taxonomy (NCBI): domain Bacteria; kingdom Bacillati; phylum Actinomycetota; class Actinomycetes; order Micromonosporales; family Micromonosporaceae; genus Micromonospora; species Micromonospora sp. NPDC051006. The sequence goes on along the minus strand of NZ_JBITFP010000004.1, from coordinate 167,493 downwards.
CGGCCCGGCCGGTTCGACGGCCGCGCCCACCGTGGTGACCCGGGGTTGGATGGACCCGCAGAACCGTAAGAGCGCGTCGCGTACCGAGTCGGTGAAGCAGGGCAAGCTGTACGACTACCGGTGGACCCTGGAGCCGAAGGACTACATCTTCCAGGCGGGTCACCGGATCGGCGTGGTGGTGTTCTCCAGCGACCAGGAGTACACCCTGCTGCCGCTCAGCGGCACCGAGCTGCGGGTCGCGCCGAACGACAGCGAGCTGCGCCTGCCGGTGGTGGGCGGACGGGCCGTTCTCGGGTTCTGACCGGTCGGGTCGGCCGGTGACGCCGACCGACCCGCGGGTTGGTGGGAGACGCAGGTCAAAGGTGGGGCGGTCCGACACGTCGGGCCGCCCCGCTGCTCGTCGGGGCAGGTCCGAGCGGGGCAGGAACGAAGGATGCTCGCTTCCCAGCCGCCAACCTTCTCGACCCAATGGGGCAAATGCCCGTTTCGTAACGTTTTGCGCATCCCCTCGTTCAGTCGATGACGGGCGCTCCATGCCGGGTGCGCCCAGTTCGCGACGTGAACGGGGGAAGCGGTGGGTTCTGTCCTGCGAAGATTCACGACGGCGTCGGTGGCGACGCTGGTCGGTGCGGTAGCCAGCGTCGGGCTGGGGGTTCCCGCCCAGGCACAGCCAGGAAGCGCCAGCGCGAGGGGTGTCGTCGTCGACCTGTCGGCGGAGGTCCTCGGGGTGGCGGTGGTCAGCGCCGACGCCGTCATCGGCACGGCGACCGCGCCGCCGGGCGGCGGTACGGACACCTCGACCCTGCTCGCGATCTCCGTGCCGGGTGCGGTCGGGGTGAGCGCGAGCGGAACGGTCGCCGAGGTGACCGCGACGCGAGCAGCGGCGGTGTCGTCCGCACTGTCCAGCGTGAACGGCCTCAACCTCGACGTGCTCGGTATCGACGTGTTGGACGCCGCCGAGGCGACCGCGAGCGTCTCGTGTCCGCTGGTCGGCGCGCAGGTCGCGGACACCACGCTGGTCGATCTGGAGCTGTTCGGTTCGGCGGTGGCGCTGGTGGCGAACGGCCCCAGCGTGGAAGCGAGCGCGGCGGTGACGGTGGCCGGCGTGGCCAATGCCGCCCTCAACGCCTCGCTGACCCGCACCGAGGTCACGACCGCGGCGGGTGCGACGGCCGCCGCCGTGCGAGCCACCCTCACCCTGACCGGCACCGTTCTCGGAGCGCCGGTGAACATCCCGGTCGGCACCGTGATCGTGGCCGAGGCCACCTGTGAGCGTCCGCTCGCGCCCCAACCGCCGGTGGCGGCGACGATCACGCCGGACGAGGGTCCGCAGTCGGGTGGGCAGACGGTGACGATCACCGGCACCGGATTCGTGCCCGGTGACACCACGGTCACCTTCGACGGAGCACCCGCGACCAATGTCGTCGTGGCCCCCGACGGAACCTCACTGACAGCGGTGACACCGCCCGGCGCGGTCGGACCCGCCTCGGTCGTGGTCACCACCGGCGGCGGATCCGCCGCCCCGCTGACCTACACCTACCTGCCCGACGGCAGCACCGCGGTGATCACCGACCTGACACCCACCACCGGACCGACCAGCGGCGGCACCACCGTCACCCTCACCGGCACCGGCTTCACCGGAGCCACCGGAATCACCTTCGACGGCGTACCCGGCACCAACTTCACCGTCAACCCGGCCGGCACCACCGCGACCGTGGTGACCCCGCCGAACGCCGCCGGACCCGCCGTGGTCGAACTGGTCTTCCCCGCCGGGGAAGCCACCGCACCCACCTTCACCTACGTCGCACCCACGATCACCTCGATCGTGCCCGACGAAGGACCCACCACCGGCGGCACCACCGTCACGATCACCGGCACCGGCCTCACCGGAGCCACCGGCGTGAACTTCGGCGGCGTCCCCGGCACCAACCTGGTGGTCGACCCCAGCGGCACCTCACTCACCGTCGTCACCCCACCCGGCACACCCGGAACCGTCGACGTCACCGTCCTCATCCCCGGCGCCAACGCCACCGCACCCGACGGCTTCACCTACGTGGCCGCACCGCCGACGTCGGCGACGATCACGCCGGACGAGGGTCCGCAGTCGGGTGGGCAGACGGTGACGATCACCGGCACCGGATTCGTGCCCGGTGACACCACGGTCACCTTCGACGGAGCACCCGCGACCAATGTCGTCGTGGCCCCCGACGGAACCTCACTGACAGCGGTGACACCGCCCGGCGCGGTCGGACCCGCCTCGGTCGTGGTCACCACCGGCGGCGGATCCGCCGCCCCGCTGACCTACACCTACCTGCCCGACGGCAGCACCGCGGTGATCACCGACCTGACACCCACCACCGGACCGACCAGCGGCGGCACCACCGTCACCCTCACCGGCACCGGCTTCACCGGAGCCACCGGAATCACCTTCGACGGCGTACCCGGCACCAACTTCACCGTCAACCCGGCCGGCACCACCGCGACCGTGGTGACCCCGCCGAACGCCGCCGGACCCGCCGTGGTCGAACTGGTCTTCCCCGCCGGGGAAGCCACCGCACCCACCTTCACCTACGTCGCACCCACGATCACCTCGATCGTGCCCGACGAAGGACCCACCACCGGCGGCACCACCGTCACGATCACCGGCACCGGCCTCACCGGAGCCACCGGCGTGAACTTCGGCGGCGTCCCCGGCACCAACCTGGTGGTCGACCCCAGCGGCACCTCACTCACCGTCGTCACCCCACCCGGCACACCCGGAACCGTCGACGTCACCGTCCTCATCCCCGGCGCCAACGCCACCGCACCCGACGGCTTCACCTATGAGGCCGCACCGCCGGTGATCGGCACGCTCAACCCGGGTCAGGGGCCCGCCGCCGGCGGCACCACGGTGACCGTCGGGGGCTCCGGATTCGTTCCCGGTCAGACCACCGTCACCATCTGCGGGCGGACCATACCGGCGAGTCAGGTGGACGTGGCCGCGGACGGACGGTCGTTGACCTTCCGCACGCCGGCGTGCCGAGCGGGTGACACCACCGTCACGGTGACCACCCCGGGCGGGACGTCGAACTCGGTCACGTTCCGCTACGTCGGTCAGATCCTGCCGGTGACCGGCAACTCCCTCGGCACACCGCTCACCTTCGGCGCGATGCTGGTCATCATGGGCGCGTTCCTGGTGCTGCTGAACCGCCGTCGGCCGCGTAACAACTCGTCGATCTGACGACAGGAGCCGTGGGGGGGGGGGGGGGGGGGGGGGGCGCGCCGCCCCCCCCCCGCCCCCCCCCCCCCCCGCCCCGCGCCCCCCCCCCCCCCCCCCCCCCGCGGGCGCGCGGGGCGCGC